>NZ_JBEYRK010000043.1:0-70664 GCF_040704065.1 Streptomyces sp. NPDC047869 | reverse complement strand
GATCTGGGCAGGATGCAGATCTGCACTGTTCGTCACGGCGGTCATCATGCCGCTTGGCCTTCCAGTTGGCCCAGCCGGGACCGAAGTTCGATCTTTACGGGACTTCCCAATGCTGATGTCAAGCCGCGACTGCGACGGGGGTGAAACTTGGTAGCACTCTCTGTCACGGATCATTGCCCACAGGACGTGTATCACCTCGGCGTGCGGTGTTCGCGAAACCGGGCCTCGACGAGAGCGTCGAGTTCCGCGATCTCCTCGTCGAGGGCCATCACCCCCTTCGCAAGGCGGACCACCATGGCGGCGGCCAGCCTCTCGCCGGGCAGCGCGGTGTGCTGGGCCTGGGCGGCGTCCACGGCAGTGCGAGCGAGTGCGGCGGCGCCTTTCACCTTGCGGTTCTTCAGCCAGGTCTCAATCCGCTTCGCACCTGTACGGCGGATCGCTGCCGGAGTCTGGTAGCCGGTCAGGAGCATGACCGGACCCTTGTTGGTCAGGTCCAGCGCCCGCTCCAAGGCCGGAAATGAGCCCTGAGGCGGTTGATCTGGCGGGTGCGGTCGAAGACGAGGTCCAGGCGCCGGGTGGTCAGGGTGCGCAAGTCGACGGCGATCTCGTCCCCGGGCCTGAGCAGTCCCAGGTCCCGGCGGGTACGGGCCTGGTCGGCGATGACGAAGGCGTCCTTCGCGTCGGTCTTTCCCTCACCCCGGTAGGTGGCCGAGGCCCGGTGCACTGCCAGGCCGGTGAGGTAGGCGACAGCGCGCCAAGGAGCTCCTGCACACCCCAGGCAGGCTCGGACAGCAAGTGCCGCCAGCGGGTACCTGTTCGATCCGCGCGAGGGTGGCCGGCGGTTTCGTTCGCCTTCGTGGCCGCTTCATTGGCCTGGCGAGAGGCTTTCCATGAGCCGTAGGCGGCAGTGCCGGTTAACAGGGCTGAGCCGCGGCAGGTGAAGTTCACCGTAATCGTTCAGTACACGCGAAAGTCAAAGGACCGCCGCTACGATGCCGGCAGGGGAGGACAGACGATCGGCGTGATCAACGCCTTCTGCCGCAATCAGCGCAACAACAAGTGCCCCGCATGGATGCATCCGTGACAGACCCCGAAGACCGAGAGCAACAGGCAGCTAGTGCCCGTCTGTTGCTGTACTACCTAAATGCCCCCATCGCCGACTACTGCCATCTGCGAGGTGTCCTCCCCGCCCCCGGCGCCGTACGGATCGCCGTCCGAGTCGGAAAGGACGAGTACGCCAAGAGCTTCCTGTACGAGATCCCCCACGACACGGTGACCCCGTACTACATCCCCGGCGTGCTGCGCACCGTCCTGACCGGGCCCCAGATCTACAGCAGCAGCGACGTCGACGAGGTGATGGGGATGACGCTCATCCGCCTCCGCCCTCAGGGCATCACCCCGACCCCAGAAACCGAACGGGGTGAGGCGCTCACCGTCGTACGCGCCCTCTCCGACCCCGTAGACGACGAGAACCCGTTCCTTGTCGGCTTTCTCATGCACGGCGACGGCCTGATTCGTCTGTATGTGCAGCGTCCCGACCGGCCGGGCATCATCGGGGTCGACATCCGTTTGACCGGGACGCCGACGACCGCCCTCCTCACCTCCCTGCCCTCCCTCGTCGAGGAGGAGCAGTACCGGCGCCCGGCCCCGGACGACCCGCACTGCGACCTACTGGTCGACCTGACCGACTGGTAAAGCTCCGCCGACTGCCGCATGCGAGGCCGGTTAGCGCCGCTGGGCCCGAGCGTCGACGCCTCCGAGTAGACCGCCCGCACCAACGTGCTAAACCACTGCCCTGACGTCCCGGTCGCAGTCACTCTTCTCGGGTAGTCGAGATCGAAAGTCCCGGCCCGTACCAGTGGGCCGGGACTGCACCACATCATGCCCTCGAAGCATTGCGCATTACGAGTTGTCCGACCCTGGTCCGGGGACGTCCATAGGCATGCACAGGGTCGGTTCACTGCCTGCTCAGGGGTGTTCCAAGGGTCTGGGGACACGAGTGGACGCTCACGGAACAAGTAGTGACTGAGACCGGAACTGAGACCTTGGCACTCATAGCGCAGAGTCCGAGGGACAGTTTCCCTACCGCATCAAGCCCCGGCTGCGCTCCGCTCCGCCGGGCGCGCTTCCCGGCTCCGCTCCGGGCGCCGCTCCTGCCTTCGGCCCGCTCCGCCCGCGCTGCGCCGACGCGCGCCCACATGTGGATAGGGCAGCTCCAGCTCGCCCGGCCTCTGGCCAGCGATCTCCGCCGGCCCTGGGAGAAACCCACCACCTCCCACCGACTCACCCCGGCCCGAGTCCGCCGCGGGTTCAGGAACATCCGCGCCCACCTCGCCTGCCCGGCCCGTGTTCCCAAACCCCGAGGCGCTGGCCCTGGACGGTCACCCGGCGCCAACAACAAGCACCTACCCCGCTACGACGTCGGCAAGTCCGTCAAACGCCCCGAGACCCTCAAGGCCATCGGCAAACCTGGAAGATCTTGGTAGATCAAGCTGAGCTCAGCTTGATCTTTATCGGCACGGTGGGAGTTCTTGCGCAGTCAACAGCCCTCTAATAGTGCCGAGGGCGTTCTTCGGCGCACCGGTGAGCTGATCAACGATGACACTGCATCCCACCCAGGTGGACCCGCACTCCTCGACCATGCTCTGGGCGGCCGCAGCCTGGCTACCGGTCTCAATCCAGTCATCAACCAGCAGCACACGGTCTCCCGGCCCCAGCGACGATCGCTGGAGTCGCAGCGTGTGACGAAGGCGTCGGTAGTCGGCAGACGACTGACGCACAACTTTGTCGCCTGGGAAGAGGCCCTCGCCCTTGCGGATGGGAACGAAACCGACGCCGAGCTCGACGGCCGCGGCACCGCCCAGAAGGAATCCCCGCGACTCGATCCCACAGACTGCCGTGATCTGCTCCTCCCGGAACGGTTCGACGAGAGCGGCGACCACCGCGGCCAGTGCCTTGGCATCCCGAAAGATCGCCCACACGTCCGCGTGACCACCGATCCACCGGAAGTGTTCAAGCACCAGGTCACGTGCAGTCGAAGGCATGGGCGGAAGTCTTCCGATCGCCGACCAACGCAGCAAACCATTAACGACCACACCGGCATCCTGGCTCTCACCACATCAACCTGAGCCCGTAGATAAAGAACAAGCTGAGCCTGAGGGCGGTCTTCGAAGACGGTGCAGGCGGCCGCAACCGGCCACTTCCCGCGAATCCCCGTACGCGGCGAATGGTGCTCAGTAGGTTGGAGTTGTCGTCCCGGTGGTCTCCCCCGTACCACCGGGACGCCCCCCTTGTCGGCAGCCGCGCCTGTGCTGGACCGACCGGAGCAGAGCCAGTCGCTATCTGTTCGCACCGCTTCCGGCGCACCCGGTTTCAGTTCCCCGGTGAGAACGCCGCACAGTCGCCGCGACAGGGCTTCTTGCCTGCGGCCTGAGCCTCGGCCTCGGGCATGGGGACCACTTGGCGCAGCTCGTAGTCCTGAGGCGCACCACCGTCCTGTCCGCTCCGCAACGAGGAGCAGTCCTCGCGCATGTGGTACCGGTCGCCCTCACCGCTCACCCAGACGGTCTGTGTCATGGGCGAAACCTATCGAAGACGTCGGCGGCCGGACAGGTCGCTGAGCGCGCATGGACACCCCACCGGACAGGGGAGAGCACCACCATGACGCCCCCCGCAGAGCCCGGCACGGGCGCGGAACACCAGCCACACCAAGATCCTCTACTTGTGGCCAGCGCCCGTTGTAGCATCACGCGCCGCAGGACGGGACGACTGATGGTCGGCCGCCCCTACGGCGCACCAATCCCGGCGGAAGGCACATGCGTGGAGACAACGGAGCGGCGCTCCCCCGCGGGAAAGAAAGCCGAGTACAGCGCGGCTGCCTGGCTGATCGGGTGGGTGGTCTTTCTGGGGTCCGGGTACATGGCCTCGTTACTGCTGATCAGTACCTGGGTGAACTGCGACATCGGCACCAACGGCTCCTACCAACTCCTTGCATGGGTGGTTGCGTCGACCGGCGTGGCGACCGTGTCCACCGTCCTGTGGGCGGTGATGCGCAAGATAACGGGTCGACGGCGCCTCTTGTTGCCACTGGTGTTGACGATCCTTGCCAGTGCGATACTGCTCTGGCCGGAGTTGGCAGTGTGGTACGTGTCGCCCGGCCACGCGGACAGCATGTGCGAATCGGGCGGCACGCCCGTGGGGTGGCCCAGTTGGCTGCCTTTGTGAGGCGGGCCGCAAGTAGAGCGGCCAGAAGTCGGCTAACGGGGCTATCCGCGACGGCGCCAACAACGTGATCACACCCGCCACGGCAAGTCCATCTCACCTGTGACCAGGAGTTACGGGACGGCCCTTACGAGACCTCGTGCATGGTTGGCCGTGGCTCGGCGCCGGGTAGCTCGTTGAACTGTCCATGATGGAGGCTGGGGCGCGTGAGTTGATCGTGGCGGAGTACCGGGTCACGGGGCTGTCGCCCGTGGTGATCGCTGAACTCATCGCCGCGCTAGGGCCGACGACCTCGCGGCTCGCCTCCTCGCAGAGGCCTCGCCTACGGTGGCTTCGTCTGTCTCTAGTGCCGCATCAAGCAACGTTCGCCCTGTTGTGACGCGTCGTCCGGATGGTGATCCGGGCGGCGCGTCGTGCGTCATGCTGGGCGGGGTGGCTGAGCATGTGCGGATCCGTGAGATTGATGACGACGAGGGGCAGCGGCTGCTGCGGATCGTCCGCCGAGGTACCGGATCGGTGGTGACCTGGCGCCGGGCCCAGATGGTGCTGTTATCGGCCCAAGGTATGCACGTGGCCAAGATTGCCGAGGTGACGTTCACCAGCCCCGACCGGGTCCGGGATGTGATCCACAACTTCAACGCTGACGGTTTCGGCTCGCTCTACCCCAAGTACAAGGGCGGTCGGCCCAAGACGTTCACCCTGCCCGAGCGGCGCGAGATCAAGAAGATCGCCAAGTCCATGCCGGCCGAGCACGGCCTGCCGTTCTCGACCTGGAGCCTGGTCAAACTGGCCGACTTCCTGGTCGCCGAGGGGGTGGTCGACGACATCAGCCACGAGGGCTTGCGCATCCTGCTCCGCGAGGAAGGCGTCACCTTTCAACGCCTGAAGACCTGGAAGACCTCGAAGGATCCCGATTACGCGGTCAAGAAGGCCCGCGTCGAGCACCTCTACGCCATCGCCGACGGCGAGGTCCTGCCCGAGCTGGGCGAACCCGAGGTTGTGTTCTGCCTGGACGAGTTCGGGCCGCTTAACCTCCAGCCCCACCCCGGCCGCCAGTGGGCCGAACGCGGCGGCAAACACAAGGATCCCGGCCGCGAACCACGGCCGCGCCGCCGCGCGACCTACACCCGCCCCCACGGGGTCAGGCACCTGTTCGCCGCCTACGACCTGGGCAAGGACCAGCTCTACGGCCACATCAAGAAGACCAAGAATCGTTCCAAGTTCCTGGAGTTCTGCCGCTACCTGCGCTCCCTCCACCCCGTCGGCAAGCGCATCGCGATCATCTGCGACAACTACTCCCCGCACTTGACCACCAAGCGCTGCCGCCGCGTCGCCGACTGGGCCGAGGCCAACAACGTCGAGATTGCCTACACCCCGACCAACAGCTCCTGGCTCAACCGCATCGAGGCCCAGTTCACCGCTCTGCGCTACTTCGCCCTAGACGGCACCGACCACCCCACCCACAACGCCCAGGGCAGCATGATCCGCCGCTACATCATTTGGCGGAATAAGCACGCCACCAACGAGCGCCTACGCCGAGTCGTATCCAGAACCAACGTCGCCTGAGACCGTGGGGCCACCCGCGTCCGTAGTCAGCCCACAGAGACGACCAGTACCGCACTGCCATCCTTGCCCTGAGCAGGCTCCCCGACCAGCGAGTGTCCTGCCGAGATGACGGCCGTCACGGCCCGCAGGTCCTCCGGAGCAGCCGCGATACGCACCCGCGCCTGACTCGGACCCAGGCCGCTGACATCGAACGGGACCACAGGAAGTGCGCTCTGCGCGGCCCACTCGTCCGTGAGTTCGCTGATCTGGAGCACCAGGGTGCGGCAAATCCCTTCCTCAGCGATCTGATCACGCGAGGGGCCGGCATAGGCGAACACGTCAGTCAGCGTCTCCTCCACCGCGTCCACCTCACTGAATTCACGGCCGACGATGGAGATGAGCGCGACGCCAGCGCCGAGCGTTTCCGTCATGGCGAGAGTCTTGCATCCGCCTCCGACAACACGGCACGGGGCACCTGCAGCACTGCTACCCAGCCGCGAGGGCGAACGTTTTCTGATGCGGCACTAGGAACAGCACTTGTTACCGCAAGGTGGCAGGCGGGACTGATGGGCCCTGGATCTCCAGGACGACCGCCGTTCCAGCGACAGTCCGGTCCTCGTGCATGGTGATCACTTGACCGGGCTGAAGCTGCTGCCACTTCGACGGGGAGAGCGGGGCGAGACGCACCGTGACCTGCCCTCCGGGCTCCATGAAGGGCGTGAACTCCACCCAAAGAGCGGCTATGTAGAGGTCGTGTTCGCCTGTCGGGGTCCTTCCTCCGATGTTCCACATAGGTCGTAGGACGCCGGCTCCAGAGAAACGTGTCTGCCGACGGGCCTCGTGGGCTGGTCTGAGGGAGAGGTCGGCTCGGATGATGCCGTTGCAGGTTTCGAAGCAACGCCAGTGACACCAGGCCGCGCTCCTGTCGAGTCGCATCTGCTCGGCGGCGGCGAGGGCCTGCCAGAAGGCGAGCGGAAGCGGGTGGACATCACCAAGCTCCTCCAACAAGTCGAAAGCGACTTCCCACTCGTCGTGGGCGAGGTACTCCCAGACGTCGTTCACCGTGATGTCGTTCTCGGTGGCAACGACTTCGGGGACCAGCAGTGGGGCAGCTTCCAGCAGCTTGGGAACGTCCATGCCTCGATTCTGGACGACGCTTTATGTTCCGTGGGCTGCGCATCCCGGAGCCGCATGCTCCGCTGAAACGGGACAACGGGAACGGAACCGGCGGCCGTGCGTCAGGGCGGCAGGCCGTGCGTCAGGCAGCGGCAGATGTCAGCCGGCCTTCGCCGGTTCCTCGGTTCGGGCTCGGGTGATGGCGAGGCAGTAGAACTCGGTGCCAGTTTCGATGATGGTGCCGTTGAAGGTGAGCCGTTCGGCGTGTTCGCCAAGGTCACCGCTCCTCGCGCAAGCGGGTGCTGTTCTTGAGCTTCTCCCACGCGGCGGTGCGGCCGCTGCACTCGGCGATGAGGGCGGCGCCGTAGCCGTCTCCCTTCCACGCCTGCCTAACCGGCTGCTCGACCCACGAAGCCCTCGGTGCTAGACCCAGCCCCCGCGCTGACCCAGATGGATTGGGGCGTGGAGGGGACAGTCGGCTCACGACTGCAGGAACGACCAGGACATCAAGTTGACCGGCCGCCCCATCGTCGATTCGGGTGGGCTGGACCGTACATGTTGCGTACTTTGAACGTGCGGAATGCGTACCGCGCCGGGGCGGCGCCCCCCGAAACGAGAGCACCTACGGGGCGCGCGGCTCGGTCGGCGAGGCATGGCCGTTCCAGCCCGCCCGCCCGTTGCCGGTGAACCGCCGGGGGCAGCCCCGCCCCCCAACGGGCGTGCGCCCCAGCCGATCGCCCGCTAAGGGCCGTCCCGTAACTGCCCCGGCGTTGGTGGTCCGTGGGTAGGCCGTCGCTCTCAAGCGGTGAGTTGGGAGACTCCGGTCATGGGATCTTGGGGAACCTTGGGGCCGGCGCTGTTGTCTCTGGCAGGCGTTGCGCTCGGCGCGGGCGGGTCACTATTTGGCCAGTACCTGGTGTCGCGAGCGAGCGCCCGGCAGCTTGAGATACAGGAGTCGACCGCGCACCGTGCGGAGCTGAAGAACGTGATCCTGAAGTTCCTGAGCATCGCGTCGCAGGTGCAGAAGGCCGCGTTCACGTGCCCGCCCAATGGCGGGATCGCAGCGGATCCCGTGCTCGACCAGCTCGTCGATGACCTGTGGCTTGCGCAGGCGGAGATCGACCTGGCGGCCGGAAGCGAGCCCCTGCGGGGCGCTACGTATCGTTACGCGGCGCGCCTCGCTGAGGCGGCCCGAGGCGAGATAGCCGACGTGTCGGCACTGCGCGGGCCGCAGGTGCAGTTCATGGACGCCTCGTATGACGACCTGTGGCCCGGACAGCGACGCGCGGCCGGGGATTCCCCGGCACCTCCGTGAGGCGGGACGGAGGTGAGACGATCTTGCCGTGGCTGGTGTGATCACGGCGTCGGAGCCCTCCTGGATAACCCCGTTCTCCGGGCTGAGCCCGTCCTGCTTCCACAAGCTGATCACCGCGTTACGCCGCGAAGGCGCGGAGCCGGTGCGCAAAGGCCGTCCCTGGAGCCTGCCGCTGGAGGACCGCGTGCTGCTGGTGACCGCTTGCTGGCACACGAACTTGACGCTGCGCCAGCTGGCCCCGCTGTTCGGCATCTCGAAGTCCGCGGCCGAACCGAGTGATCGACCATCTCGGGCCGTCGCTTGCGCTCCGGCCCCGCAAGCGGTTCCGCAAGGACACGGTGCTCATCGTGGACGGCACCCTCGTCCCTACCCGCGACCACACGATCGCCGAACAGTCCAAGAACTATCGGTACTCCACCAACCACCAGGTCGTCATCGATGCCGACACCCGTCTGGTTGTCGTGGTCGGCCGGCCGTTGCCGGGCAACCGGAACGCCTGCAGGGCGTGGCAGGAATCCGGGGCCAAGGCCGCCGTCGGCAAGACCATGACGATCGCCGATGGCGGCTATTTGGGCACCGGACTCGTGATGCCGCACCGCCGCCGGGCCGGTGAGGAGCTGCCCGACTGGAAGCAGGAACACAACCGTTCGCACAAGCAGGTCCGGGCCCGCGTCGAGCACGTCTTCGCCCGCATGAAGACCTGGAAAATCCTCCGCGACTGCCGCCTCAAGGGCGACGGAGTGCACCACGCCATGCTCGGCATCGCCCGCCTGCACAACCTCGCCCTCACCGAATAGACCGCCAAGTCACCAGCCAGAAAGCCATGCTCGCCCATTCGGAGATCATTTACGGGACGGCCCTTAGGCGCTCATCTTTGGAGCGGGCGCCGGGAGGGTGGGATGCGTCAGCGGCGCCGCTGGTCGGCCCTCAGCTCGAAGTCGCCGTAGCTGTTGTCGACCGGGTTGACCGTGACTCCGGGCGCGACGATTTCGTCGATGGCGTCGAGGACGTCGGAGGACAGGGTGATGTCGGCGGCGGGCAGGAATGCCTCCAGCTGTTCCATGGTGCGCGGTCCGATGATCGCGGAGGTGACGCCGGGGTGGTTGATGACGAAGGCGACGGCCAGCTCGATCAGGGAGAGGCCGGCCTTCTCCGCCAGGACGGCGAGCTGTTCGACGGCGTCGAGCTTGCGCTGGTTGTCGGGGGTGCTCATGTCGAAGCGGGCCTGGGGGCGGGCTGCGGAGGCGGGTCCCTCGGTGGCGTTCTTGCGGTAGCGGCCCGAGAGCCAGCCGCCGGCGAGTGGGCTGTAGGTGAGGGTGCCCATGCCGTGGCGGCGAACGGCGGGCAGCACGTCCTCTTCGATGCCGCGGACGAGGATCGAGTAGGGCGGCTGCTCGGTGACGAAGCGCTCCAGGTTCCGCTCGCGGGAGGTCCACTGGGCTTCGACGATCTGCGAGCCGGAGTAGGACGAGGAGCCGATGTAGTGGACCTTGCCCTGGCGGACGAGGTCGGTGAGGGCGCCGAGGGTCTCGGAGACGTCTGTGTCAGGGCTGGGGCGGTGGACCTGGTAGAGGTCGATGTGGTCGGTGCCGAGCCGCCGCAGGGAGTTCTCGACCGCGCGGATGATCCAGCGGCGCGAAGCGCCCCGCTGGTTGGGGTCGTTCTGGTCCATGGGCATGAAGAACTTGGTGGCCAGGAAGACGTCCTCGCGACGGCTCTTCAGCGCCTTGCCGACGATCTCCTCCGAGACGCCGGCGGAGTAGACGTCTGCGGTGTCGACGAAGTTGATGCCCGCGTCGAGGGCGCGGTGGATGATCCGGATCGACTCGGTCTCGTCCTCGTTGCCCCAGGGGCCGAACATCATCGCGCCCAGGCACAGCGGGCTGACCTGGACGCCGGTACGGCCGAGCGGTCGGTACTGCATGAAGTGGTTCTCCTCTTTCGTGTGGGGGTCAGTCGTTGCCGGAGGGCACGACCGTGCTGGTGGTCGTCCAGCTCGCGAGCAGGTCCAGGGCCTGCTGTTCCGGAGAGTCCGGCTCGGGTGTGTAGAAGTTGAGGCGCAGGCCGGGGTCGGAGGGCAGCTCCATCGCCTCGTAGGGCAGGGCGAGATCGCCGACGAGCGGGTGGTGGAGGTTCTTCACGCCGGAGCGGTGGAACTTCACGTCGTGCCGTGCCCACCTGCGGGCGAAGTCGCTGCTGCGGGTGGTCAGTTCGCCGATCAGGTCGGTGAGGGCCTTGTCGTGCGGCGCGCGGCCCGTTTCGGTGCGCAGGAAGGCGACGGCATCGTCGGCGCCCTTGTCCCAGTCGACCCAGAAGTCCTGGCTGGCGGGGTCGAGGAACAGGAAGCGGGCGCTGTTGACCGGCCCGCGCTGCGCGAACAGCGGTGAGTCGAACAGCGGCGCGTACAGCGCCCGGCCCAGGGCGTTGGCGGCCATGATGTCGAAGCGGGCGTTGCGGACGAACGCCGGCACGCCGGTCATCGAGTCGAGCAGCCGCAGGATCGTCGGCCGGACGCGTGAGGAGGTCACCGCCGGCCGCCGGCCGGACGGGCTGGTGGCGCGGGCCAGATCGTAGAGGTGGGTGCGTTCGGCCTCGTTGAGCTGCAGGGCGTGCGCGAGGGCTTCGAGGACCGAGTCCGAGGCGCCGGCGAGGTTGCCGCGCTCCAGGCGGACGTAGTAGTCCACGCTCATGCCTGCCAGCAGGGCGACCTCTTCGCGTCGCAGCCCCGTGACGCGGCGGTTTCCGCCGTAGACCGGTAGGCCGGCCTGCTCGGGGGTGATCCTTGCTCGGCGGGTGCTGAGGAACTCCCTCACCTCGGCGGCCACGTCCTTTTTGGTGTGGTCGGTCATGCTCAATTCCTGATGTCCTTGACTGTCGCGCCCTCGGCGGACGGCTCCCGGCGCGAGCCGTCGCGGAGGAAGCCCATCTCGAGCGTCGCCCGGACGCCGGCTGGCACAGCGGTCCGGGAACGGGGGCCCGGCTCGGGCAGGGCCACTCGCGTCGACCGCCGGGTTGGACCTGACCTCGAGTACGGGGGCACGGCGGACTCCTCTCGATCGGCCTGCGCGGTGCGCCGGCTCATCCACGGTAGGTCGGCCTGGAAGGGCCTGCGAGGTACTGCCAGTACCTGGAAGAGCAGTGACTCCCACTGCCCCCTCGAGGTGCCGTTATCTGGGACAGGCCAGCAACCGGCGGCCCGGAATCGGGTCGCACTCCCGATCGACGCGAGGAAGCCCGTGCGAACAGCAGCCATCCACGACACCGGCGGTGCCCCCGCCGGGCCAGTCGCCGACTCGAGCCGTCCGGGCGGGCCGGGCGGTGACAGGACCACCGCCCCGCGCCGCCAGGCGCGGCATTCCTCCGGGGGCCCGGCACATTCGACGCTGATCCTCGCGATCATCTGCGTCAGTTACTTCATGGTCATCCTGGACAACTCGATCGTGTTCACCGGGCTGCCGCAGATCCGCTCCGATATGGGCTTCTCCGAGACGGGCCTGTCGTGGATCACCAACGCCTACGTGCTGGTCTTCGGCGGGCTGCTGCTCCTGGGGGCACGCGCCGGTGATCTCTTCGGCCACCGCAAGGTCTTCCTGTACTCGCTGGTGGTCTTCTCGCTGGCCTCGCTGCTGGTGGGCGCCGCCCAGAGCGCGTGGTGGCTGATCGCGGCCCGGGCGCTGCAGGGCGTCGGCGCCGCCGTTCTGGCCCCGTCCGCGCTCTCCCTGCTCACGCGAAGCTTTGCCGAGGGACGCGCACGTAACCGGGCGATGGCCGCGTACAGCGCCGTCGCCGGTCTCGGCGCGGCGTTCGGGCTGGTCGTCGGAGGTTTGGTCGCGGACCTGATCTCCTGGCGGGCGGGGTTCTTCCTGAACGTCCCCATCGGCATCGTGATGATGGTGCTGGCAGTGCGGTTCCTGCCCGAGACCGAACGCCGCGGCGGCCGGTTCGACGTGGCCGGGGCGTTGCTGGCGACTGTGGGCTCGACCGCGCTGGTGCTGGGCATCGTCGACGCGGCCGACCATGGTTGGACGGCACCGGCCACTGTGCTCCCCCTCGCGGCGGGTGCGGTGCTGCTGGTGGTGTTCGTCGGGGTGGAGCGGCGGGCCGCGCAGCCGATCGTGCCGCTGCGGCTGTTCGCGAGCCGCGAGCGGTCCGGTGCCTACGTCACTCGGATGCTCTACATGGGCGCGATGATGGGGTTCTTCTTTTTCACCGCGCAGTTCGTGCAGAGCGTCTACCGGTGGACGCCTTTGCAGGCGGGCCTGGCCTTCCTGCCGATGACGCTGGTCAATTTCGTCTTCGCGGTCCGGGTGCCGCGGCTGCTGGAGAGGTTCGGCAGGCCGCGGGTTCTCGCCGCGGGGGTCGTGCTGACGACGGTGGGTATGGCCTGGCTGAGCCGCCTGGACCTGCACACCCCCTACCTGACCGGTGTGGCCCTGCCGATGGTGATCATCGGCGCCGGTCAGGGGCTGGCGCTGGCGCCGATGACTTCCAGCGGTGTCGACGGCGTCGCACCCGAGGACGCGGGAGCCGGTTCGGGCCTGGTCAACACCGTGCACCAGATCGGCAGCGCACTGGCCCTGAGCATCCTGACGGCCGTGGCCGCCACCGTCTCCACCGGCCATGAGGCCGCCGACATCGCGGCCCGCTCCGGCACCGCGCTGACGGGCTCCACCGTCCTGCTCGCGCTGGCCGTCGCCGCCGTCTTCACCCTGATCGTGCCCGCCCGGGCGTCCCGCAAGTAGAGGACTACGTGATGCAGACCCTCACCCTCAACAACGGCGTCGAGATGCCCGCCCTCGGCCTCGGCGTCTTCCAGACCCCGCCGGACGAGACGATCGCCGCGGTCACGGCCGCGCTGGAGCTCGGCTACCGGCACATCGACACCGCCGCCGCCTACGGCAACGAGCGCGAGGTCGGCCAGGCCCTGCGGGACTCCGGCGTCCCGCGCGACGAGGTTTTCGTCGAGACCAAGATATGGATCAGCGACTACGGCTACGAGACTCTCCACGGCTTCGACAAGAGCGCCGCCAAGCTCGGCCTCGACCAGATCGACCTGCTCATCCTCCACCAGGCGCTCCCCTCGGACTTCGACCGAACTCTCGACGCCTACCGGGCGCTGGAGAAGCTGCTGGCCGACGGCACGGTCCGCGCCATCGGCGTCAGCAACTTCATGACCGACCACCTGGCCACGCTGCTGGACGCCACCTCCGTCGTGCCGGCCGTCAACCAGCTGGAAATCCACCCCTACTTCCAGCAGCGCGCCGTCCTCGACTTCGACACCGACCACGGCATCCTCAACCAGGCGTGGTCCCCCATCGGAGGCATCACCTTCTACCCCGGCTACGGCGAGGACCGCCGAAGCGTCCTTCAGGACCCGGCCGTCACCCGGATCGCCGAGGCTCACGGCAAGAGCCCGGCCCAGGTGCTGCTGCGTTGGGGCCTGCAGCAGGGCCGCTCGGTCATTCCGAAGTCCACCAAGCGGCACCGCATCGCCGAGAACCTCGACGTCTTCGACTTCGAGCTCACCGCGGATGAGCTGTCCGCCCTGGACGCGCTGGAGACCGGCCGGCGCGGCGGGCCGGAGCCCGAGGCCGTCACCCTCGCCGCCTACGGCCGCGCCATCCCCGAAGCCTGACCTTCCCCCCCGTACGACCTGCAAGAAGGAACCACCGTGCCCACCACTGTCAACGCGTTCGGCGCCCACGAGGCCGGCCAGCCACTCGCCCCCGTCACCATCGAGCGCCGTGACGTCGGCTCCCACGACGTCAAGATCGACATCCTGTACTGCGGGATCTGCCACTCCGACATGAACTTCGTCGACGGCTCCTTCGGCCCGCTCCCGGTCAGCCCGCTCGTGCCCGGGCACGAGATCGTCGGCCGCGTCACCGAAACCGGCTCCGACGTCACCCGCCACCAGGTCGGCGACCTGGTCGGCATCGGCTGCATGGCCAACTCCTGCCGCGAGTGCGACAACTGCCGGGCCGGGCAGGAGCAGTACTGCCTTGAAGGTCACACCCTCGTCTTCGGCAGCCCCGACCCCGCCGAGCCCGGCGCCCACACCCAGGGCGGCTACTCCGAGGCGATCGTCGCCCCCGAGGACTTCGTCGTCCGCGTGCCCGAGACCCTCGACCCGGCCGCCGCCGCGCCGCTGCTGTGCGCGGGCATCACCGTCTACGCGCCGCTCAAGCGGTTCGCCGCCGGTCCCGGCACCAAGGTCGCGGTCGTCGGCCTCGGCGGCCTGGGCCACCTCGGCGTGAAGATGGCCAAGGCCATGGGTGCCGAGGTCACCGTGCTGTCCCGCTCGGACAGCAAGCGCGAAGCCGCCGCGGCCCTCGGCGCCGACCACTACGCCGCGACCGGTGACGGCACCGCCTTCACCGAGCTGGCCAACACCTTCGACCTCATCCTCAACACCGTCAGCGCGCCGATCTCACTGGCGGACTACCTCGGCATGCTGCGCCTGCACGGCACCATGATCAGCGTGGGTGTCACCACGCAGCCGATGCCACTGGACGTCTTCCCGCTGCTGCAGAACGGGCGCTCCTACGCCGGCTCCCTGTTCGGCGGCATCGCCGAGACGCAGGAGATGCTCGACTTCGCAGCCGAGCACAAGGTCACCGCCGACATCGAGTTGATCAGCGCCCAGGACATCAACACCGCCTACGAGCGGATCAACGCCTCCGACGTCCGCTACCGGTTCGTGATCGACGGCTCGACCCTCAAGGGGCTGACGGCATGACACAGCCAGCCCGTTCGGACATGAACCGCATCCTGATCATCGGCGGGACGGGCAGTATCGGACGCCTCGTCGCCGCCCGCCTGCTGCAGCTGGGCCGCCTGCCGCGCGTGCTCACCCGCGACCCTGACCGCGCCCAGCGGCCCCTGCCCAGCGGCGTCGAGGTGGTGGCCGGCGAGCTGGCCGACCCGACGGCCGTACGCGGCGCCGTCGACGGCGTCGACGCCGTCGTGATGACCCACGGTGCCCCCTACGGGTCCGGCAACTACGCCGCCGTCGACTACGGCGCCGTACCCGCGGTGCTCGACGCGCTGGACGAACATCGTGTGCCCATCGTGCTGATGAGTTCGATCGGGGTCACGGCCAGCGGCGGCCAGTCACGGGAGCTGCTCGAGTGGAAGCGACGAGGTGAGCGACTCCTGCGGGTCACCGGCCTGCCGTACACGATCGTCCGGCCCGGCTGGTTCGACGCCGGCAGCAGCTCCCACCAGCAGGTGGACCTGCGCCAGGGCGACCTGACCGAGTACGGGCCCGTCCGCCGCGACCACGTCGCCGAGACCATCGTCCAGGCCCTGCTGACCGAGTCGGCGAGGGGCAGGACCGTGGAGGTCTTCTCGGCCAACGGCCCGACTATCACCGACTGGCCGGGCGCGTTCCTCGCAGCCGAACCCGACCGTCCGGGCGACCTCGACGGCGCCCGCGACCGGCCAGGACCACGGCCGGAGGCAGAACCCGAACGCGTCCGCGCCGACCTACGACGCCACTCCCACACTCCCCTTACACCTGATATCTGAGGAGACAGTCATGAAGGCAGCCATCTTCCGAGGCGAGAAGCACATCGAGCTCGGCCAGCGCCCTGCCCCCACCATTCAGCAGCCGACCGACGCCGTCGTCCGCGTCGTACGGAGCTGCGTCTGCGGCTCCGACCTCTGGTACTACCGCGGCATCAACTCCCACAAGGCGGGCAGCATCGGCCACGAGTACGTCGGCGTCGTCGAGGCGGTGGGCGAGGACGTGCAGAACCTGGCGGTCGGCGACTTCGTCATCGCCCCCTTCACCTACAACGACGGCAGCTGCCCCGCCTGCCGGGCCGGGTTCGAGTCCAACTGCGAGCACGGAGGAGCCTTCGGCGACGGCGAGAGCGACGGCGGACAGGGCGAGAAAGTCCGCGCACCCTACGCCGACGCGACCCTTGTGAAGGTCCCCGCGCCGGCCGACGGATTCACCGACGCCCAGCTCGCCTCCTTCACCGCACTCTCCGACGTCATGTGCACCGGCTACCACGCCGCCGTGAGCGCGGGCGTGAAGCAGGGCGACACCGTCGCCGTCGTCGGTGACGGCGCAGTCGGCCTCTCAGCCGTGCTGGCCGCCCAAGTCCTCGGCGCCGGCCGGATCATCGCGCTCAGCCGTCACGCCGACCGACAGGCTCTCGCGAAAGAGTTCGGCGCCACCGACATCGTCGCCGAACGCGGCGACGACGCCGTCACGGCCGTACGCGGCCTCACCGACGGCGCCGGCGTCGACGCCGCGCTCGAATGCGTCGGCACCGACCAATCCATCGAGACCGCCGCAGGCATCGTCCGCGCCGGCGGCATGATCGGCGCCGTTGGCGTCCCGCTCTACGAAAAGTTCGACTACAAGACCCTCTTCTGGAAGAACGTCGGCATCAAGGGCGGCGTCGCCCCCGCCCGCCACTACATCCCCGACCTGCTGCAGCACGTCCTGGACGGAACGATCAACCCCGGACGCGTCTTTAACTACTCCACCGACCTCGACCACATCGCCGACGCCTACGCCGCCATGGACGAGCGCCGCGCGATCAAGTCCCTCCTCACGGTCAGCCAGCCGTATGTCCGAGACCCTGCTTCAGCGGCAGGGCCTCACGGGAGCCGAAACACCTGAGCTTCGGCTGCGTACGGACACGCTCCTGTCCGCCTTCGCCATTAGATGGCCGACGGGATGGGAGCTGGGGAGGGTGGTGGGGTGAGGAGCATGAGGCCGCCATGGCAACGAAGGGGTGCCCTCCTGCCAACAGCGGACGGGCACCCCCAGGGCGGTCAGCGGTGACCGTAGCGGCCGTGGCCCCAGCGGTCGTCACGGTCGTGGCCCCAGCGGCCGTGGCCCCAGCGGTCGTCACGGTCGTGGCCCCAGCGACCGTGGCCCCAGCGGTCGTCACGGTCGTGGCCCCAACGACCGTGGCCCCAGCGGTTGTCACGGTCGTGGCCCCAGCGACCGTGGCCCCAGCGGTCGTCACGGTCGTGGCCCCAACGACCGTGCGTGGCATGAGATGCCGCCGAGGGCGCAAGGGTTGCGGCGCTGGCGCCAGTGGCACCGCCCACTAGGACGGCGGCTGCGACGCCCAGCGCGGCGGCAAAACGGGAAACCCGCATTCCGTGCTCCTTTCACGGCAGGAGTCTGATGCACCCCTGCCTAGTCGGACACATCAATGATTACAGCTCAAAAGTCGCCTTGAGTGGAAATCAAGGCCAAAGACACCTTTTGTGATGGTCTATGCCGAGTACAGGAACCGGCGCCAGGCGTGTCGGCGTCACGCCCGCACGCGTACGGGAGGACCACCTCGTCCACCAGAGTGAAATTGCCTCAGCTTGGCGTTTAACCTCGCGGGTCACTCGTCCGGCTAGACCTGCGGTTCTTCACGGGACAGCGGAGGCGGCCGTTCTCCACGCTTCGAGATGTCGAGTCACAAAGCACGAGAGAACGGCCGCTGCCCATGAGTCTGCCTGTCGGTGTGCCCGGAATCGAGGCGTTGGGTCTGTTGTCCCGCTTTCCGGTCGAGTTCTACGAGTGCTTCTACAAGCGGGCGGATTCACTCTTCGAGCTCACCGATGCGGTGCTGCGCGCGGACGGACCGGTGAAAACCCTGGTCGAGCTCTCCTTGGCGGTCGAGCACCGACACGAGCAGAACACCGCCTCCGCGCCATCGTCTGCGGCAACGGATCACCACACTCCTGGCAATACCGCCGAGCCGTACCCTCAACCCCCACACGCCGATCATCCAGCCGTGCACACGCCACGGCCAGGGATCGAAAACACCTACTGTGACGCCGGCGGCAACCAGCACCAGGCCCCTCGGCGGTGCCGGTCGTCCCCAGCACGCCTTGCGCACACCGTTGATGACCTTGGTTCGGCTGAACGGCTCGGCGACTCCCGACCGCTCGGCCAGGACGTAGGTCACGGCGCGGGCGTGCTTCGGCCGGGGGCCGCCGCCGCCTTCGCGGTGCCGCCCATCTCCCGAGCCGGACGGTCGAGGACCACGGCCGCCGCCTCCAGCCCGGTCGGGGTCAGCGTCCCCCGCACGCCGACCTCGTTCGCCGCTCTCACGGATCCGCTCGAAGCGCCAGGGCTCCTTCTCCAGGACGTCGTCGCCCAGCTGCTCAGCGAGCCGGATACGGCACCGGCCTTCCTGAACGAGGTGGATCAGGGCGTCATGGATCTCGGCGATGTCCCGGCAGTACGTACGCCGGGAACGCCGCGGGCCCAGGTGTGGGAGATCCGCTTGTAGTGGAGGACGTAGGCCAGGGCGCCGTGGTGGATGAACTGGCAGCAGATGCACCGCAGGATGGTCGACTTGCTGGCGCCGGCAGTGCCTGCGGAGTCGAAGCGGCGTGGACCCCGAATGGGCCGACCGTGAGGCGAGCGCGCCGGTCCCCGATCAACCACTCCGGGCACCTCTCCCTGGTCCCGGCCCCGGTACTGCCCGCTGCCGTTCACAAAACCCACCGTGTCAGGACCCGCTGACCACGCCCTGACACGCTAGGGCCTGCGCGATCATTGGAGCCATGGAGTTGCGACGATGCGACAGGTGCGAACTGATCATTGGGCAGGGGTGCGACTGTCCCGCTAACGGAACCAGTCCTAAAGAGGCGGACGGGGCGACTACCGCCCCGCGCGCTCCTCGGAACTTCATCCTTGAAAGGATTCTGGTCTCGCCTCGGGGTTACGCACATATCCCGGGTGCGTGCGTCCACTACGTGGAATCGCCCGAAGACGCGGCATGGGGATGGATCCCCAGCCCGGCCTCAGGACAGTGGGCAGGGATCAGCGAACGTCAGCCGTTGCAGGCCACGGAAGGTAACACCGCCCTGGTTGCCAGGAGACGCTGCCCAGACTGCGAGCACTTCCTTGGCTGACTTTGACAGCTCAGACCGTGGCGGGCCTCGACGGGGCCGTTATCCCGTCGCGGACCGCTGACATGCATGGCAGGCCGCAGGACTAGCTGGCGAGGGCCTGGTCCCAGGAGAGCCAGAGCTGGTCGTAGGTCTCCTCGAGGGCCGCATCGCAGCACCCGGCGAGGAAGACGCCGGCGTAGAGGCGGTAGCCGCCCTCGGTGATCTCGCGGAACGCGGAGAGCTCCATGGGCGGGGTGGCGCGCGTGGCCATCATCGTCCCGCGGGCGGCGGAGGACTTCGCGATCCAGGCGCGGGATTTGTTCTGCGTCTCCAGCGCGGCCTGCCGCCACAGCCGGTACAGCGGCAGACCGAGACGTCGAGGGCCATGGCGGCGGGGCCCGACCACATCGCGGCAGCTGCTGCTCCCCCGGAACCACGGCGGGCGGTACGGTCTGCTCACGCTCGCGCGTGCGTGACTGCGGCAGTACGGCGGGCAACCCGACTCCGTCCAGGCAGACGGCGCTCCGGACCCCGGCCCGCCACCCCTCCCCTCTCCTCTCCTCCCCGCCGGCCTATGCGGCGCGCACAACGGCGAAAGCTGCAGTCGGCGGACGGCTGGCCATGTATACCGCCCACCGTGGCCGTACTGCCCTTCGGGGAGTAGGGGTGCGGTGGGTAGCGGTTGGGTGTTCGGTTTGCTGAATACCTGTGCCGACGTGTGGGGCCTGGCAGGCTGTGGCCGGTGAGGGGTGACTGGGTGGGGAAGTCCCGTCGGCAGCGGATGTTGGCGCGGGTGCGGCGGGCGGCGTGGCGGCTGGAGCAGGCCGAGAAGGAACGGGACTGGGCGCTTCCTCGACGCGGGTCGCCACGCCGTGAGCACACCCCCACCGCCCGTACCCGGGGCGCCTTCCTGGCCGTACTACGCACACGGCGCGGACCCGGCTTACGACCCCGTCGGCTGCCGCGGCGTCCATGTCCCTGGCCACACCGCATGCCTGGCCCACCTGGCCGACGCCGACCGCGACGCCTACCTGGCCGGTCTGACTCCCGGCGCCGACATCGACCACCGCGGCACCGCCTTCACCCAATCCCTCCCCGACGCCATCCTCGACCCCGCTACTGGGCGAGCACACCCAGCGCGAGCACGCCGCCTATCTGCTGGGGCGGCACGCTCACTACATCCTGATCGTCGAGGCCAACACCAGGAAGCTCCGCCAGCAGCTCAAGTCGCCTCCCTGGAAGGATATCCCGCTCCAAGGCCGCATCCGCGGCACCGGTCACGGCCGCGCTGAGATCCGACGGATCAAGGTCTGCACCGTGAACAAGCTCATCTTCCCCGGGGCCCGGCAAGCCATCCAGATCAAGAGGCGGCGCACCGACCGCAAGACCGGCAGGACCACAGTCAAGACCGTCTATGCCGTCACCAGCCTCTCGGCCGAGCAGGCCACGCCCGCCCGGCTCGCACAACTGGTCAAGGGACACTGGCAGATCGAGGCCCTGCACCATGTCCGCGACACCACCTTCACCGAGGACGCTTCCCAACTGCGGACCGGCAACGCACCCCGCGCCATGGCCACCTACCGCAACCTCGCCATCGGCGCCCTGAAGCTCGCCGGGACCGTCAATATCGCCGCTGGCCTTCGCCGCAATGCCCGCAACCCCCGCCGCCCGCTCGCACTCCTAGACCTCGTGTGATCACAAACCGGACGTCATTCGACTACGCCGGAGCCCTGGGTCTCAGTCATCGGGTCTCCTTCGTGGATACCCCGGCCTTCAGGCCGGGGAGGAAACGAAGCTCCCGCGTAGCGGGGCAGGGAAGGGCGAATCGCCGCCAGGGCGATTCGGCGTCTATGGCCACCGGCCGACACCCGTCGCTCACACGGGAACTGATAGAATGTGAGCTATGGCGCAGCAGGTCAAGCGGGCGTTCAAGTACCGCTTTTACCCCACGAACGAGCAGGCAGCAGAGCTGTCCCGCACGTTCGGCTGTGTCCGCCTCGTGTACAACAAGGCGTTGGAGGAGCGCACACGGGCCTGGTATGGCGAGCAGCGCCGCCTGTCCTACGTGCAGTCGTCGGCGGCGCTGACGCAGTGGAAGAAGACCGAGGAACTGGCCTTCCTGGCGGAGGTGTCCTGCGTCCCTCTTCAGCAGGCGCTGCGCCACCTTCAGGCGGCGTTCGGGAACTTCTTCGCCAAGCAAGCGAAGTACCCGCGCTACAAGAGCCGGAAGAAGTCCCGGGCGTCGGCCGAGTACACCCGCAGCGCCTTCAAGTGGCGTGACGGGCGACTGACTCTGGCCAAGATGGCCCAGCCGCTGGACATCCGCTGGTCGCGCCCGCTGCCCGCGGGTGCGGAGCCGACCACGGCGACCGTGTCCCGCGATGCGGCAGGACGCTGGTTCGTGTCCCTGCTGTGCGAGGACACCATCACCCTGGCCCCCGCAACCAGCAAGGCCGTCGGCATCGACGCCGGGATCACGTCCCTGGTGACGCTGTCCACCGGCGAGAAGATCGCCAACCCGAAGCACGAACGCCGTGACCGCGCCCGCCTCGCGCGCGCACAGCGCGAGCTGTCGCGGAAGGCGAAGGGCTCGGCCAACCGGGAGAAGGCCCGGGTTAAGGCCGCTCGCATCCATGCGCGGGTCGCCGACCGGCGCCGCGACTTTCTGCACAAGCTGTCCACTCGGCTCGTCCGTGAGAACCAAACGGTCGTGATCGAGGACCTCACCGTCTGTAACCTGCTGAAGAACGGCAAGCTCGCGCGCGCCGTCTCGGATGCGTCGTGGACGGAACTTCGCTCCATGCTGGAGTACAAGTGCGCCTGGTACGGGCGTGAACTCGTCGTGATCGACCGCTTCTTCCCCAGCTCGAAGCTGTGCGGGGCCTGCGGCACGGTCCGCGGGAAGCTGCCGCTGAACGTCCGCGAGTGGACGTGCGACTGCGGCGCCGTGCATGACCGCGACGTGAACGCGGCACGCAACATCCTGGCCGCCGGGCTGGCGGCGTCTGCCTGTGGAGACGGTGTAAGACCTCAACGGGAGTCCTCCCGGACGGGGCGGTCGTCGATGAAGCAGGAAACCCAACGGGCGACCGCTGGAATCCCCCGCCTTTAGGCGGGGGAGGAAGTCAAGACGGTAATGTGAGGGACCTTCCGCCCCGGGCACGCGCGACCGTCCTCGAGCGCGTGAGCGCTCGTGGTGAACGTCAGCGCCTTCCCCCGCCGCCGCTCGTCCCTGGAGGTCCCAAGCCCGATGGCCCAGTCGGTGGGTATCAAGGACGTCGCCCGCGCCGCCGGAGTCTCGGTGGGCACGGTCTCGAACGTCTTCAACCGCCCGGAGACCGTCGCCGGCGAGACCCGGGCGCGGGTGCTGTCCGCGATCGACCGGCTCGGCTACGTCCGCAGCGAGTCCGCCCGGCAGCTGCGCGCCGGCCGCAGCCGGATCATGGGCCTGCTGGTGCTGGACATGGGCAACCCCTTCTTCGTGGACGTGGCCCGCGGCGCCGAGCGGGCGGCCCGCGACGCGGGGCTCGGCGTGATGGTCTGCAACAGCGCGCAGAACGCGGCCGAGGAGGCGGAGTACCTCTCGCTCTTCGCCGAGCAGCGGGTGCGCGGGGTGCTCCTCACCCCGGCGGACGCCACCGGCCGCAACATCGCGGCCTTCCGCCGGCACGGCATCCCCTTCGTGCTGGTCGACCGGGTCGCCGAGGGCACCACCGAGTGCTCCGTCTCCGTGGACGACGTGGCGGGCGGCGCCCTCGCCGTCCGGCACCTGGTGGACGCCGGTCACCGTTCCATCGCCTACGTCAGCGGCCCGCCCGGACTGAACCAGGTGCGCGACCGCCGCGCCGGCGCCCTGAACGCCCTCGCCGAGGCCGGGCTCGGCCCCGACGCCCTGCGCGAGCTGCCCACCGAGCGCCTGGACGTGGCCGCCGGCCGGGACGCGGGCGCCCGGCTGCTGGGCCTCGCCGACCGCCCCACCGCGGTCTTCTGCGCCAACGACCTGCTCGCGCTCGGCGTGCTCCAGGCGCTCTACGCGGCCGGCGTGGTCGTCCCCGACGACCTGGCGATCGTCGGCTACGACGACATCGAGTTCGCCGCGGCCGCCGCCGTACCGCTGACCTCCGTACGGCAGCCCGCCGTCACCATGGGCGCCCTCGCCGCGGAGCTGCTGCTGGAGGAGACCGAGGCCGGCACCGAGGGCGGGGCCGGCCGGCACGAGCACCGGCGGGTGGTGCTCCAGCCGGAGCTGGTGGTGCGCCGCTCCAGTCTCGCCGCCCGCTGACCGCAAGTTCAGTAGGAATCCATGATCCTGGATGGGTGGGCCCGGCCGCAGGTGTGCTGAACTGGGACCCGTCCACGCCGTCCGTCCCGGGAGATCCGTTGACTTCCAGCTACCGCCAGCCCGGTGTCGTCCTCACCGACCGCCGCTTCACCGTGCCCCTCGATCACGCGCGGCCGGACGGCGAGAGCATCGAGTTGTACGCCCGTGAGGCCGTCGCCGCCGACAAGGCGGGGCAGGACCTGCCGTGGCTGCTGTATCTGCAGGGCGGACCCGGCTTCGGGGCGAATCGTTTCGTCGGACGGCAGGCCTGGCTGGACCGCGCCCTGAAGGACTATCGCGTCCTCCTCCTGGACCAGCGCGGCACCGGCAGCTCCACGCCCGCCACCCGGCAGACCCTCCCGCTGCGCGGCGGTCCCGCCGAGCAGGCCGACTACCTCACCCACTTCCGCGCCGACTCCATCGTCCGCGACTGCGAGGCCATCCGCCCCCTCGTGACGGGCGGCGCCCCGTGGACCGTGCTGGGCCAGAGCTTCGGCGGCTTCTGCACGGTGTCGTACCTCTCCCTCGCCCCCGAGGGACTCAGCACCGCCGTCGTCACCGGCGGCCTGCCCTCCCTCGACGCCCACGCCGACGACGTATACCGGGCCGCCTACCCGCGCATCGAACGCAAGGTCGCCGCGCACTACGCCCGCTACCCGCAGGACGTCGAGCGGGCCCGGCGCGTCGCCGACCACCTCCTCACCCACGACGTCGTCCTGCCCGGCGGTCACCGCCTCACCGTGGAGGCGTTCCAGTCCCTCGGCCTCATGCTCGGGGCGAGCGACGGCAGCCACCGGCTGCACTTCCTCCTGGAAGACGCGTTCGTCCGCACTCCCGGCGGCCCGGAGCTGTCCGACGCCTTCCAGGAACAGGTGCGCGGCCTGCTGTCGTACGCGGCGCACCCGCTCTACGCGCTCGTCCACGAGTCCATCTACGGCCAGGACGCCCGCCCCACCGCCTGGGCCGCCGAGCGGGTGCGTGCCGAGTTCCCGCAGTTCGACGCGGCCAAGGCGATCGCCGGGGACGCCCCGGTGCTGTTCACCGGCGAGACGGCGCACCCCTGGATGTTCGAAACCGACCCGGCCCTGCGCCCGCTGCGCGAGACCGCCGAACTGCTCGCCGCCCGCACCGACTGGCAGCCCCTGTACGACCCCGCCCGGCTCGCCGCCAACGAGGTGCCGGTCGCCGCGGCGGTCTACCACGACGACATGTACGTGGACACGGCCCACTCCCTGCGGACGGCCCGCGCCGTGCGGGGGCTGCGGACCTGGGTGACCGACGAGTACGAGCACGACGGTCTGCGCGCCGGAGCGCCCCGCGTCCTGGACCGGCTGCTCGCCCTGACCCGGGACGAGGGGTGAGCCCACCGAGGCACGGCGAAGCCTGAACTCAACGAGGCATGGCCAGGCCTGAACACAACGAGGCGCGGCGGAAAAGGAGTTGCGGCGGCGGGCGGGCGGCATAGTCTGCGGCCACGGGCGAGCCGACGATCACCGGGCCGCTGCCGCCGCCCGCGGCGGCGGAGGTGCCGGCGCCCCGCCGCCACCGACCGAACGGGGACCTGATGAACGCCACCGACCTGCTCGCCGACCGCTTCGAGGAGCACCGGGGGCACCTGCGCGCGGTGGCCTACCGGATGCTCGGCTCGCTCACCGAGGCCGAGGACGCGGTCCAGGAGGCCTGGCTGCGGCTCGGCCGCGGTGACGCGGCGGAGATCCGCAACCTCGGCGGCTGGCTGACCACCGTGGTGGGCCGGGTCTGCCTGGACATGCTGCGCTCGCGCACCGCGCGCCGCGAGGAGCCGATGGAGGACACGTTCGTCCCCGATCCGGTGGTCCGGCCCCTCGGCCGGACCGACCCCGAGAAGGAGGTGCTGGAGGCCGACTCGGTCGGGCTGGCGCTCCTCGTCGTGCTCCAGACGCTGGAACCCGCCGAGCGGCTGGCGTTCGTCCTGCACGACATGTTCGCCGTGCCCTTCGACGACATCGCCGCGATCGTCGAGCGCACCCCGGCCGCCACCCGGCAGCTCGCCAGCCGGGCCCGCCGCCGGGTGCAGGGCGCCGGCCCGTCGGCCGACCCCGACCTCGGCCGGCAGCGGCAGGTGGTCGACGCCTGGCTGGCCGCCACCCGCGGCGGCGACTTCGAGGCGCTGCTCGCCCTGCTCCACCCGGATGTGGCGCTGCGCGCCGACGCGGGCGTCCTGGTCCGGGGCGTCGGCGCGTCCAAGGCGGTCAGCGGGGCCCGGACCGTCGCCGAGCAGGCCTCGATGTTCTCCCACCTCGCGGTGCACGCCCGTCCGGTGCTGGTCAACGGAGCGGTGGGCCTGGTCACCGCGCCCGAGGGGCGGCCGGTCTCGGTCACGGCGTTCACGGTCGCCGACGGCCGGATCACCGGCATGTACATCCTGGCCGACCCGGAGCGGCTGGCCCGGCTGGACCTGCCCGCGCTGGAGGGCTGAGGGCCGGGTGCCGGCCCCAGGGGCCGCGGGGTGCGGCGGCGCGCCCCGCGGTCACGCAGGTCAGTAGGCTGGACGCCATGCCGGATCAGATGACCGACCTCGCCGATCTGCGCGGCGACTGCGCCCAGTGCTTCGGGCTGTGCTGCGTCGCCCTGCCCTTCGCCGCCTCCGCGGACTTCGCCATCGACAAGCCCGCGGGCAAGCCCTGCCCGAACCTGCGGGACGACCACCGCTGCGGCATCCACGACGGTCTGCGCGAGAAGGGCTTCACCGGCTGCACGGTCTACGACTGCTTCGGCGCCGGGCAGAAGGTCTCGCAGGTCACCTTCGGCGGGCAGGACTGGCGCACCGGCTCTCCGGAGCGGTCCCGCCGGATGTTCGAGGTCTTCCCCGTCGTCCGTCAACTGCACGAGCTGCTCCGGTACTTGACGGAGGCGCTGCGCCTGGAGGCCGCCCGGCCCGTCCACGCCGGCCTGCGCGAGGCCCTGGAGCGCACCGAACTGCTCACCCGGGGGACACCCGAGGAACTGGCCCGCCTCGACGTGGCCGCCCACCGGCAGGAGGTCAACGTCCTGCTGCTGCGCGCCAGCGAGCTGGCCCGGGCGGACGCCGTCGGCGGAAAGGACCGCAAGGACCGCAAGGGCGGCAAGGGAGGCAAGCGCGGGGCCAAGGACCGCCGGGGCGCCGACCTCATCGGGGCCCGGCTGCGCGGCGCCGACCTGCGCGGGGCCAGCCTGCGCGGCGCCTACCTCATCGCGGCCGACCTCACCGGCGCCGACCTGCGCGAGGCCGACATGATCGGCGCCGACCTCCGGGACGCCGAGCTGGGCGACGCCGACCTCACCGGCGCCTTCTTCCTCACCCAGCCCCAGGTCAACGCGGCCCGCGGCAACGCCGGCACCAGGCTCCCCGAGTCGGTCACCCGCCCCGGGCACTGGGCGGCGGGCGGCTGAGCGGAGGCTGTCGCCGGGCACTCGGCGGTACCCGGCGCGAGCCGCTTCCGGCGTAGCCGCGGGCGGAGAGGCTCGCGGCTGCGCCGGCACGAAACCCATGGAGTCAGTCTCCCGCTCCGCCCACGGGGCAGCGCGCGGCTGAGCCGGGATCGGCGGCGGGTACGGTGACCGGAGTCGGCGCCGGCGCGGGGCGTCGTTCCAGGCGCAGGCGCAGACCCTCCGGCATCACCGTCAGCCGCTCGGTGACCTGGAGGCGGTAGGCGGGGTCGGCCCGCAGGTCGTAGCGGCGCAGCAGCAGGCCGAGGACGAGAGTCGCCTCGTGCAGCGCGAACTGACGGCCGATGCAGGCCCGCGCGCCGGTGCCGAACGGTTTGAAGGTGTGCGGGGCCCGGCCCCGTACGGCGCCCGCCTCGAAGCGGTCCGGGTCGAACCGCTCGGCGTCCTCACCCCACACCTCGGGGTCGCGGTGCAGCAGCGGCAGCAGGACCAGCGCCCACGCCCCGCGCCGCATCGGATGCTCCCCGGCCAGCACCGTGTCCTGCCGGGCCTCCCGGGCGTAGGCGGGCGCGGTCGGCCACAGCCGCAGCGACTCGTCCAGCACCCGGCGGACATAGCGCAGCTTGGCCACCTGCTCGTAGCCCGGTTCCGGGGTGTCGCCCCAGACGCGGTCCACCTCGGCGCGGGCCCGGGCGGCGACCTCCGGGTGCCGGGCGAGGTAGTACAGGGCGAAGGACAGCGCGCCCGAGGTGGTCTCGTGGCCGGCCACCAGGAACGTGATCACCTGTTTGCGCACGTTCTCGGCGGACAGCCGCTCCCCGGTCTCCGGGTGCGTGGTGTCCAGCATGCGGTCCAGCAGGTCCCCGTCGCCGCCGCCCGAGCGGCGCCGGGCCGCCACGACCTCGTCGACCGTACGGTCCAGATGGGCGATGTCGGCGGCGTTGCGCCGGGCGGCGCCGCGCAGCAGCAGCGGCACCAGCGGCACGGGCACGCTGTTCAGGCGCTGCGCGTAGCTGAGCGTGCCGACCATCGCGGTGACGAACGGGTGCGGCCGGTCCCGTTCGAAGGAGCCGAAGTCGTGCCCGAACCCGGTGCGCGCGATCGTCTCCAGGGTCAGCTTGGTCATGTCGCCGGGCACGTCCACCGTGCGGCCGGCCGCCAGTTCCCGGTCCCAGTGGCCGGTCAGCCGGGCGGCCACCGCCAGCATCATCGAGTGGTAGCCGGCCATGGCCTCCCGGCTGAAGCCGGGCGCCAGCACGTCGTGCGCCAACTGCCAGTTCGGCTCGTGGTTGTACGCCGTGAACAGCCCGTCCCCGGCGACCGGGCGGAGATTGGCCACCCCGAGGCCCACGTGCTTGGCGAACCGGGACTCGTCGGCGAGGTCGGCGACGAGCCGCGACCCCCACAGGAACACGAACTCGTTGCCGAACACCCGGCGGCGGAAGACCGGACCCAGCTCGCGCCCGAAGCGCATCGAGTCCTGCAGCGGGCGGCGCCGGTCGACGCCGAGCACATCGCCGAGCAGCGGCAGCCGGCGCGGCGGATGCGGGATGCGGTGCAGCTCCGGCCAGCCCTGTTCC
The DNA here is from genome assembly GCF_040704065.1 of Streptomyces sp. NPDC047869. Taxonomy (NCBI): domain Bacteria; kingdom Bacillati; phylum Actinomycetota; class Actinomycetes; order Kitasatosporales; family Streptomycetaceae; genus Streptomyces; species Streptomyces sp. NPDC047869. Next base: position 42,292 of record NZ_JBEYRK010000043.1, on the reverse strand, counting down.
GCGCCCCGGAACCCCTTGGGCAGCCCGGTCTCCGTCGTCTCCGCCATGACGCGATCTCCCTTGACCCAGCGGATGGTTGAACCTGCGACGCCCGCGTGTTGTACGTGGGTTCAATAACGCGTTCCAGTGTGGTCCGGTTGTTGAACCGGCGTCAAGTAAAGTGACGGCATGCCCGCGAACCAGGGGGAACGCGCCCGGCGCAGACTCAGCACCGAGGAGCGCCGTGAGCAGTTACTGTCGGTCGGGGCGAAACTGTTCTCGGAGAGCCCGTACGACGAGGTCTGGATCGAGCAGGTCGCCGAGATCGCGGGCGTCTCCCGCGGGCTGCTGTACCACTACTTCCCGACCAAGCGGGACTTCTTCGCCGCGGTCGTGGAGCGCGAGAGCGAGCGGATGCTGCGCATGACCGCGGCCGTGCCCGGGGTGCCGGTGCGCGACCAGCTCCTCGCCAGTCTCGACACCTATCTCGCCTACGTGCAGGCGCACGCGCACGGCTTCCGTGCCTTCCATCGCGCCGACGCGGCCGGTGACCAGGCCGTGCGGCGCGTCTACCAGCGGGCCCTCGCCGCCCAGGAGCAGCAGATCCTGGCCGCCCTCGCGGTGGACCCGGAGTTCGGGCCGGCCTTCGAGGATGTCCCCGGGGTGCGGCTCGCCGTGCGCGGCTGGCTCGCCTTCACCACCGCCGTCTGCCTGGAATGGCTGCGGGACGGCGAACCGGACCGGGAGCAGGTCCGCGATCTGTGCGCCCGGGCGCTCCTGGGAGTCATCGCCTGACTCACCCCCTCGTCGGAGGCGTGGTTGGCGTGCGCCCGGATCTTCGATAAGTTAGGCAAGGCTTACCTAAGGAGGCATGGGGATGGGTGACACCCAGGACTGGGCGGCCGGGCCCGGTGCGGCTCAGCGGGCCCGGTCGGTGGCGGCGGCCGCGTGGTCGTGCGCGGTGACGGCGGACGGTGCCCGCGAGGAGTACGTGGGCGCGCACCGCGTGACCGGTGACGGCGGAGTACTGCTGGACGTGCCCGAGGACAGCGCCCTGGTCGCGGCCGCGCTGTGCGCCCCGCGCGGAGAGCCCGCCGCCGTGGTCGAGTTCGCCGACGCGGCCCCCGTACCGGTGCGCCGCCGGATCCGGTCCCGGCTGTGGCTGGCCGGATGGTTCACCCCCGTCGGCGGCTCGCTGCTGCTGCGGCCCACCCGCGTCGTGCTGTGGCAGCCGTCCGGGTCCGTGCCCGTCGGCCTCGACGAGTTCGCCGCCGCCGGGCCCGACCCGCTCGCCGGCGCCGAGGCCCGGCTGCTGACCCACCTCGCCGACGCCCACCCGGACGCCGTCGAACGGCTCACCCGGCTCGTGCGTCCCGAGAGCCTGCACGCCGCTGTCCGCGTGGTGCCGCTCGCCGTCGACCGGCACGGCCTCACCCTGCGCATCGAACGCGCCCGCACCCAGGCCGACGTACGGCTGCCGTTCCACGCCCCCGCCGACGACGTCGCCCAGCTCACCGAGCGGATGCACGCACTGCTGGCCCAGGCGAGCGCCGCCGCCTGCCCCCGCGCCCTACAGTGGCAGCGCGCAGACGGCGACCGGTGACGCGAACGGCTCACCCGCCAGGCGCAGCGCGCCGCTCCCCGCGTCCACGTGGAACACGCTGACCGTGCCGGAGCGCTGGTTCGCCGCGAACAGCAGCCGGCCGTCCGGCGAGAACGCGATCTGCCGCGGGAAGTCCCCGGCCACCGGCACCGTGCCGAGCAGCCGCAGCCGGGCCCCGGCGTCCTCGACGGCGTACCGGGCGATGCTGTTGTGGCCGCGGTTGGCGAGGAACGCGTAGGAGCCGTTCGCGGTCACCAGGAACTGCGCCGGATAGTTGGTGCCCCCGGACGACCCCGTGGGCAGCGGGTCGCCGATCGTCAGGCGTCCGGTGGCCGGGTCGTAGGCGCAGACGGCTGCCGTGTCGTCCACCTCGTTGGCCAGATAGGCGTGGCGGCCGCCGGGGTGGAAGGTCAGATGGCGCGGACCCGCGCCCGGCCGGGTGTGCGCCCGGGCCACCTCGGTGAGCGTGCCCCGGTCCGCGTCGAGGCGGTAGCTGTAGACGGTGTCCGTACCGAGGTCGACGGCGAGGACATGGCCGCCGTCCGGAGCGGTGATGAACTGGTGCGCGTGCGGGCCCTGCTGGCCGGGGCCGGGCGCCGGGGTGGTGTGGGTGACCAGATCGGTGCGTTCGCCGAGTGCGCCCGAGCCGTCGATGGGGTGCACGGCGACACTGCCCGACTGGTAGCCGGCGCTCAGCAGCCAGCGCCCGCCGGGGTGGACCGAGAGATGGCAGGGGGCCGCCCCGCCCGTGCTCCGCGCGCCCAGGACCTTCCGGTCGGCCAGGCGGACCGCGGTGACCGCGCCGTCCTCGCGCTCGTCCACCGCGTACAGCGTGCGGCCGTCCGGGTGCACCGCGAGATACGACGGGTCGGGGACGCCGGTGAGCGTCCCCGTGCCGGTGATCCGGCCGGTCGCCGGGTCGTATTCGGCCAGCCCGACGCCGGCGCCGCCGCCCTCCGCGGAGGTGTAGGTGCCCACGTACAGCGGACGGGGACGGTCCGCCCCGTGCGACGGCGGGACCGCCGTGCGCGCACCGGCCCGCGGCGGCGGATCGGCCGGCCGGGTGGGGCCGGGCGGCTCGGCCGCCGTGACGGGCACCGCCGCCACGGCGGCCGCGCCCGCCACGGCCCCGACGAACCGGCGCCTGCTCCAGCCGGTCCCCGGCCCCCGTACCCGGCCGGGCTCCAAAGAGCCGCCGCGCACCGCCCGTTCCTCCTCGTCCATGCCGCACCTCAGGTCGTCGGTCGTCCCGCTCGTGCGGTCACCCTGGCGTGGATCGACCGGTGAAGGCAAGAACGGCAACGGACGTTGCACAGCGCGCAACCGGATCCGGGTCTACCACTCCCCGTCCTCGACGGGTTTGCCCGGCGCGTCCTTCAGCGGGGTCACCTGCCCGGGGGAGGGCTGCTGCCAGGGGTCCAGGTCGTCGCCGAGCCAGTCGCCGACCGGCTTGACGCCCGTCAGCGTGCCGGTGGGGTCCAGGTCCTCGGCGTCCTCGTCGTAGTAGTCGTACCAGGGCAGTCCCGACCGTGTGTACGCCGCCCGGTCCGCCGGCGACGGCGGGGGAGCCTCGCCGGTGATGCGGCGCCACTCGGGAGGCGTGACCAGGTGGACGAAGACCCGCCCGGCGGGCGTCTGTGACCAGTCCTTCAGCGGACGGTCGTCCCGGTAGACCTCCTGGCGCATCGAGCCGCCGACGCCCAGTCCCATCGCCGCCGCGCGCCGCGGGGGAGCGGCGCCGGCCGGAGCGGAGGGCGGCGGAAGGGCCGCGCCGGGAGCGGCCGCCATGGGGACGGGCCCGCCGCCCGGCGGGGGCGCGCCGTAGCCGACGGCCGGCCCGGCCGCCCACAGCCGCCGCTGGCGCTCCCGCTCCCGCTCCTCGCGCCGCCACTCGGCCAGCGCGTGCTCGTTCAGCCCGAACGCCTGGAGCTGTACGCCGCCCCACACCTCCTCGCCGGTGACCTGGCCCTCCACCGTCGCCCCGAGACCGAGCGGGACGGCGACGAACTGCCGGACCGTGCCCTTGCCGGAGTTGATGCCGTCCAGCCAGGGCTGCCGGGGCAGTACCAGGTAGTTCTGCGGCTTGCGGACCAGGTGATCGCGCCACGGCTTCCCGGACACGGCACACACCTTGCCCACGCCCACCTGGAGGGCGGCCGGCTCCGTCGTACCGGTGAAACTCAGCCACATCGCCTCCCGCAGATACACGGGCAGCATCACACCGCCGCGCCGGCGCCACTCCGGCGGAACCCGGTCGCCGAAGTCGGCGACCCGTCGCACCGGGAACTCGCCGAGTCCCGGCGGCAGCGGATGCGTGCCCTTCTCGGGCAGTCGCAGTGTGCGGACGAACCGCACCGCCACGCCGCCCGGCAGTCTCAGTGTGTTCCCGTCGATCCGCACCTCGGTGCCGGACATCGGCCCGCCCCCTCGCCTCGTGGTGCCGGCCCCGCCGCGGCACCTCTCACGGAGAACGCTCGCCGAACCCCGTACGGTTCCGCCACAGGTTCTCCTGCACACCGAGGCGCTCCCGCAGCCGGCTCATCCGCGGCAGCCTCGCCCGCTGCTCCCGGGACACCCGGTCCAGCTCCTCCAGCAGGCGTCGGGTGCGGTGCTCGGTGTCGAGTTCGGCGATGATCCGGTTCACCTCGGTCAGCACGGCGCCCATGAGCTGCCAGTTCTCCCAGTCCTTGCCGACCTCGTCCTGGAAGAGCTCGGCGAGCCGGTCTCGGGTGCCGGCCGCCGTGTGCAGCTCGGCGGTGAGACGCCCCTCCGCCGACTCGGCGTTCGCGCTCAGATCGGCGGTCACCAGGACCGCGAAGCTGACGATCGCGTCGGCGATCTCGGAGAGGAGCTGCTCCACGGTCGCGCCGGTCTCCTTCGGGAACAGGTCCTCGGAGCCCCGGGCCTTGGCCAGGTCCGTGAAGGAACGGGCCAGCACCCGCAGCACCACCGTGCAGATCTCCAGCGTGTCCAGGCCGGTGCGCAGCACCACCCGGTGCAGCAGGCCCTCCTTCACGCGCGGGTTGAGCCGCAGGCTGTCCTCGGCCTGCCGCAGCGAGGCGTCCACCTGGGCGATGTGCTGGTCGAGACGGCGGGCCTCGTGCAGCCGTTCGGCAGCAAGCTGCCAGGAGACGCTGCCCGCGGCCTCCTCACCCATCCGCAGCATCAGCTGCCGCACCCGGCGGGCCAGGTCCTCGATCGACTCGCCCGCCTTGTCCACCCACACGGGGGGTGGCAGCAGCAGGTTGCAGGCCATGCCCACGACCGCGCCGATCAGCGTCTCCACGATCCGGGCCCAGGCGGTGAAACCGACGGTGGTGACCCCGAGCACCAGCATGGCGCTGATCGCCACCTCGGCCACGTACTCGTCCACCCGCACCAGGTGACCCACGCCCAGCGAGGCCACGATCAGCAGCGCCAGGCTCCACCAGGTCAGGCCCACCAGCAGACTGAACGCGATGGCGACCAGCACCCCGGCTACCACCGAGTTCACCCGGCGGATGCCGTTGGTGAGGGTGGCGTAGAAGGTGACCTGGACGACCAGCAGGGCGGTCAGGGGAGAGGTCAGCGGGGCCGGTTCGGGACTCAGGCGCAGCGCGATGACGTAGGCGATCGTCGCCGCGGTGGCGGACCGCAGCGTCTGGACGATCACCGGCTCCCGGTAGCGCATCAGCAGACGCTTCAGTGCCGCGGTCCACTCTCGTACGTCGTGCATCCCTTGGCCTGTTCCCGCTCCCCGGCCGGGCCGAACGTCCCTGATCGGGGAGGCGTCCATCCGTGACGCCGGCCGGTCGTCCGCCCGGGGGTGTCAGGCGCGGATCCGGTCGAGGAAGGCGTACAGATTGCCCGTCGCACGGGCGATCTGCTCCTCCAGGGTCAGGCTCTCCTCGAACCGGCCTCCCGACTGCGGCACCTTCTTCCCGCGGATGTACAGCGAGCAGGCCAGATCCGTGCACATGTAAACCCCGACCGAGTTCCCCTCGCGGCCCGCCGGACCCGCCTTGCGCGCCGTCATCAGGGACACTCCGCCGCCGGGATGCGTCGTCAGGCAGACCGAACACAGGCTGCGGTGCAGGAGCCCGCGCCGCGCGGCCGGATAGCGCAGCGCGACCGCGACGAGCCCGTCCTCCCGCTCGGCGACCAGATAGCTCCGGTCGGGCGCCCCCGGGTCCCGCCAGCCGAGAAAGTCCAGGTCGTCCCAGGGGCGTTCGCCCAGGTCCCGCGGCACCGCCAGCCGCTTGGCCTCGCCCTTGGAGCAGTTGACGAAGGAGTCGCGAATGTCCTGCTCGGTGAGCGGTCTCATCAGAAAGGTCCTTCCGGATTCCGTGTTCCGTGGCATCAACCTAGAGCCTCTAGGTTGATGGCTAGCCTAGGTAGCCAAGGCGCGGGCGGGCCAGTGGATTTCCGTAGGCTGTACCGCGAAGGGCGGGTGGGCTGGGCCCCGTCGCGGCCGCGACGGTTGGCTCAGTGCAGGTGCGACGGTTAGCTCAGTACATGAAATAAGGGTTGTCGAAAAGTCGCGTTCCGGCTGGCGCGAGAGGTATGTTGCAGGTCGGGACAGGGTTCGGGAGGGAGCCACATGGCGGGGCGGAACGGGCGGACGGTACGGGACCTCAGGCGGGGGAACCGCACGGCCCTGCTGCAACGGCTGTACTTCGACGGCCCGCTGAGCCGCTTCGAGCTGGGCCCGGCGACGGGGCTGAGTTCCGGCTCGGTCAGCAACGTGGTCGCGGATCTGGTCGCCGACGGTCTGGTCGAGGAGGCCGGCAGCGTCGACTCCGACGGCGGCCGCCCCCGTACGCTGCTGCGGGTCGCCCCGCACAGCGGCCAGATGATCGGCGTCGACGTCGGTGAGACCCGGGTCCGGGTCGAACTGTTCGACCTCGCGCTCACCGAACTCGCCCGCACCGAACGCCCGCTGACCCAGGACGGCTACGACGTCGACGGGATCGTCGGCCACATCCGCGACGGCATCGCCGAGGTGCTCGCGGCCCAGGAGGCCGTCCCCGAGCGGCTGCTCGGCGTCGGCGTCGGCGTCCCCGGCATCGTCGAGCACACCGCCGACCGGGGCGCCGTCGTGCACGGGCAGACCATCGGCTGGGACGCGGTGCCCCTGGAGGAACTCCTCCGCTCGACCTCCCGGCTCCCGGAGGCGGTCCGCTACTTCATAGACAACGGGGCCAAGACCCTCGGCCAGGCCGAGATGTGGTTCGGCGCCGGGCGCGGCGCCCGCAACGCGCTGGTCGTGCTCTTCGGCTCCGGCGTCGGCGCCTGCCTGGTCACCCCGGAGGTGGAGCACGGGCGGGCCGTCGAATGGGGCCATCTGACGGTACGGGTGCGCGGGCGTCGCTGCCGGTGCGGGGCGCCGGGTTGCCTGGAGGCGTACGCGGGCGCCGAGTCGCTGCTCGCCCGCTGGCGCGAGGAGGGCGGCCGGCCGCCGGAGGACGCCGACGAGGAGACCGCGCTCACCGCGATGCTGGCCGCCGCCTATCCACTGGACGGCGGCGACCCCGACCCGGTCGCGCTCGCGGTCCTGGAGGAGACCGCCGAGTACCTGGGCGCCGGGCTGTCCGACCTGATCAACCTCTTCCAGCCCGAGCGGATCCTCATCGGCGGCTGGGCCGGTCTCCAGCTCGGCACCCGCTTCCTGCCCGCCGTGCGCCGCCACGCGGCGACATACGCCCTGCGCCACCCGGCCGACAAGGTCACCATCGAGCTCGGCCGGCTCGGCCCCGACGCCGTCACCGTGGGCGCCGCGATCCTGCCGCTCGCCGACTTCTTCGCCCGCGGCGGCCGCCCGGCCGAACCGGTCACGCAGGACCGCCACCCGGCCTGGCGCGCCGCCCTGGAGGAGCGGGCGCCGCGCTAGGCCGCGTCGGGCCGCCGGGCCGTGGACCCGGCGGTCAGTCGGAGGGCTCGTCCGGTTCGGGCCGCTCCTCCGTCCCGATGCCCTCGTCCGTCCGGGTCTCATCGTCCGGCCCCGTGCCCTCCTCGCCGGGCGGCCGTTCCGGGGCGTCCAACGGGTCCGTACCAGGGCCGGCCTGCTGGTCGGGCGGGTCCCGGGGGACGGGATGCTCCTCGCGCCCGGGCTCCGGCTCGGGTTCCGACTGTACGGTCATGGGTCTCCTCCCCTCTCGCGTCGGCCGCGGTTCAGCCGACCTTCCGTCCGCGCATCGGTTCCGTCTCCATGCCCGCGCCCTGCTGCAGCCCGTCCAGGAACTCCCGCAGGACCTCCTCGGCCGTGTGGCGCGGGCGCCAGCCCAGCTCGGTGCGGGCCCGGGAGGAGTCCATCAGCGGCAGCCGCAGGACCGCGTCGAACAGGTGCGGGGAGGCCGGGACCAGCCGCAGCCCCCAGGCCGCGGCGAGCGCCGACCGGGCGGCGGCCCGGGGCAGCCGGACCGGGCGGGTGCCGAGCATCTCGCCCAGCATCGAGGCGTCCACCGGCGGGTCGGCGGCGAGGTTGAAGGCGCCCCGGGCGGCCTCCGAGTGCACCGCGAGCCGGTAGGCCTCGGCCGCGTCGTCCGTGTGCAGCACCTGCATCCGCAGCCCCGGCACGTCCGGCAGGAACGGCAGCATCTCGGGCCGGGCCAGCGGGCCCGGCAGGAAACGTCCGCCGAAGATCCGCCGCTGCTCGCTCGCCGACTCCCGCTTGAACAGGAAGCCCGGCCGCATCCGGACCACCCGGACCTCGGGGTGGTCGCGCTCGAAGATGTCCAGGGTGCGCTCCAGATAGGCCTTCTCCCTGCAGTACGCGGCGTCCGGCCAGCCGTGCGTCGGCCATGACTCGTCCACCGCGTGGTCCTTCGGGCCCGGCGAGTACGCGCCCACGGAGGAGGCGTGCACCAGCACCGGCACCCGCGCCGCGGCGACCGCCTCGAACACCCGGTTGCTGCCCAGCACGTTGGTCCGCCAGGTGGTCGCCGGATCGTGCGTCGGCTGGAACGCCCAGGCCAGATGGATGACGGCGTCGGCGCCCTCGAACCGCTCGGCCAGGTTGGCCGTCTCGGAGGCGAGGTCGACCGCCGCCCACTCCGTCTTCGGCGGGGACCACACCGGCGTCCGTCGAGCGATGCCCCGGACCGACTTGATCCCCGGATCGTCCGACAGGACGCGCACCACACTGGTACCGACATTGCCGGTGGCGCCCGTCACCACGACCCTGCTGCCCGCTGCGCTGGTCACCTTCGGCTCCTTCCGCGGAGACTTCGGCGGACCCGCCGGGTACCCGGCGGCCCGGCGCGCACACGGCGGAGGCACGAGAAAGCCCCGGCCGTGACGGGGGAGACACGGCCGGGGCGGCTTGTGGTGGGCGCGGATGGCGGTCGCCTCTCGGCGAAACGCTCCACAGGGCTTCAGCCGGACGATCGTCCCTGTGGGCAAAAGGTGAGGCCCGGGGACACTGTCCCATCCGCACCCACGGCTGGTTCAACGGGCAACCACCCCGTGGTGTTCCGGCGGTCCACCATGACGTGCGTCACTCCTGCGTCACTCACTCCTGCGCGGCTCAGGCCAGCGGGCTGCCGGCCAGCCGGGCGAGCAGGTCAGCGGGATCGTCGTACACCGCCTCGGCCCCCGCCTCCTCCAGGTCGGCCCGCGGGATCCCGCCGCACAGCAGGCCCACGCAGCGCACCCCGGCCTCGGCACCGGCCCGCATGTCCCACACGGTGTCCCCGACGAACACCGCCCGGGACGCCGCCACCCCGACCAGCTCCAGCGCGCGCTCCACCGGCTCCGGAGCCGGTTTGCCCCGTGCCACGTCATCGGCGCTCGCGGTGCCCGCGATGGCCTCGTCCGCGTCGATCGCCCGGCGCAGCGCGCCCAGCTCGGCGCCGCTCGCGGAGGTGGCCAGCACCACCCGCCGGCCGTCCCCGTGCAGCCGCCGCAGCAGCTCACCGGCCTTCGGCAGGGCGTGCAACCGGTCGAAGTACTGGCCGTACAGGGCCTTGTGCGCGGCACTCAGCCCGGCGTCCTGGTCCTTGTCCCGGCCGTCGCCGAGCAGATGCGCGATCAGATCGGTGGAACCGAGTCCCACGGCCCGGTGCACGGCGTGCATGGACACGTCGTGCCCCGCCTGCCGGAAGGCCTCCCACCAGGTCACGACATGCAGATGATTGGTGTCGACGAGGGTCCCGTCCACGTCGAACACGGCGGCGCGGTCCATGCGGCGGGTTCCTTTCTCTCGGCCCTCTCCGGGTACCACGTCAGGAGCCCGCCACGCGTGCCGGTACGCGGCCCTCACGCGTCCAGGCCAGCAGTTCCCCGGCCGGCCAGGTGTTCACCACCCGTCCGGCCGGCACCCCGCACTCCTCGGCGCGGGCGCAGCCGAGGATCTGCCAGTCGAGCTGTCCGGGGGCGTGCGCGTCGGTGTCGATCGCGAACAGCGTCCCGGCGGCCACCGCACGGCGCAGCAGCCGCCGGGGCGGGTCCAGCCGCTCGGGCCGGCTGTTGATCTCCACGGCCGTACCGGACTCGGCGCAGGCCGCGAAGACCGCGTCCGCGTCGAACTCCGACTCGGGCCGGCCGCGCCCGGTGACCAGCCGTCCGGTGCAGTGACCGAGCACGTCCGCGTGCGGATCGCGGACCGCGGCCACCATCCGGCGGGTCATCGAGCGGGCGTCCATCCGCAGCTTGGAGTGGACCGACACGACCACGACGTCCAGCCGCTCCAGCAGTTCGGGCTCCTGGTCCAGGGAGCCGTCCTCCAGGATGTCGCACTCGATACCGGTGAGCAGCCGGAAGGGCGCCCACCGCGCGTTGAGCTCCGCCACCACCGCGAGCTGCTCGCGCAGCCGTTCGGGCGACAGACCCCGGGCCACGGTCAGCCGGGGGGAGTGGTCGGTCAGCACCGTCCACTCATGGCCCAGCCGGGCCGCCGTCAGCCCCATCTCCTCGATCGGGCTGCCGCCGTCCGACCAGTCCGAGTGCGTATGGCAGTCACCGCGCAGCAGCCCCCGCAGCTCCGCCCCGGGGCCGCCCGCGTCCGGCGCGCCGGCCTCCTCCTCCAGCTTGCGCAGATAGCCGGGCTCCTCCCCGGCCAGCGCCTCCCGGACCACCTGCGCGGTCTTCGGGCCGACCCCCTTCAGCGCCTCCAGCGTCCCGGCCGCCGCCCGCTCGGCGACCTCCTCGTCCGGCAGCGCCGACAGCACGCGGGCGGCGGTCCGGAAGGCCTTGACCCGGTATGTGGGAGCCAGCGACCGCTCCAGCAGGAAGGCGATCCGGTCCAGCGCCGCGACGGGATCCATGCGCACACCACCTCCAGCTCGGCGAAGCCCCTCCAGGGTTCCCCGGACGGGCCCGCCCCGCACGTCACCGGCTGCCCGGGCCCCGCTCCGGCCCCCGGCGGTTTGTCCGCGCGGCCCCCGGGTACTGCGAGTCCCGTCGACCGCCCGCCCGCGAGGAGGCCCGCCATGCCCGCTCCCGCCGACACCCGCAGGGTGGCCGTGATCACCGGCTCGGACTCCGGCATCGGCCGCGCCACCGCCGTGCGCCTGGCCGAGGCGGGGCTCGACATCGGCATCACCTGGCACAGCGACGAGAAGGGCGCCGAGGAGACGGCGCGGGAGGTGCGGGAGAAGGGCCGCCGGGCGGCCGTCGCCCGGCTCGACCTCACCGAACTCCCCGGGGCCGCGGACACCGTGGACGAGCTGTGCGCCGAACTCGGCCGCCTCGACGTGCTGGTCAACAACGCCGGTACGGGCACCATGACGCCCTTCCTCGACCTCGGCCTCGACGACGTGCGCCGGGTGCTCGACGTGGACCTCGTCGGGCCCTTCCTGTGCGGGCAGAAGGCGGCCCGGCACATGATCGCGCAGGGCGGCGGCGGCCGGATCGTCAACGTCACCTCCGTCCACGAGCACCAGCCCCGGGTGGGCGCGGCGCCGTACTGCGCGGCCAAGGGCGGGCTCGGGCTGCTCACCCAGGTGATGGCCCTGGAACTGGCCGAGCACGGCATCACCGTGAACGCGGTGGCGCCCGGCGAGATCGCCACCCCGATGACCGGCCAGGAGGACACCGACGTGCGCACCGAGCGCCGCCCCGGCGTCCCCCTCGGACGGCCCGGCGACGCCCGCGAGGTCGCCGCCGTGATCGCGTTCCTCGCGGGCCCGGACGCCTCCTACGTCACCGGCGCCTCCTGGAGCGTCGACGGCGGAATGCTCCGCATGGGACCACAGGCCGGCTCCCACCTGACCGGCGACGACTGGCGACGGCCCTGAGGGCACGGTGAGACTGCGCACCAGCTCCTGCGACCGGCCGGGCTTCACCCGGGTCCGCGCCGGCCGCGGCTTCCGCTACCGGGACGAGTCAGGCGCGCCCCTGACCGACCCCGCCCAGCGCGCCCGGCTCCGGGACCTCACCATCCCGCCGGCCTGGCGGGACGTGTGGATCTGCCCCTGGCCCAACGGCCACCTCCAGGCCGTCGGCACCGACGCCGCCGGACGCCGCCAGTACCTGTACCACGAGCAGTTCCGGGCAGAGCAGGACAGGGCCAAGCACGAGCACGTGCGCCGCGTCGCACGCGCCCTGCCCGAGCTGCGCGAGCAGGTCTCCGCCGACCTCGCCGGACGCGGACTGAGCCGTCCCCGGGTCATCGCCTGCGCCGTCCGCCTGCTCGACCTCGGCTTCTTCCGCGTCGGCAGCGACCGGCACACCCGCACCAGCGAGACCTACGGCCTGACGACCATGCTCCGCGAGCATGTCAGCTGCGGCCGCGGCGAGATCGCCTTCAGCTTTCCCGCCAAGGGCGGCACCGAGACGGTCCGCGCCCTGGTCGACGACCAGGCGCACGCCGTGGCATGCGCCCTGCTGCGCCGTCCGCGCGGCGGCGACCGCTTCCTCGCCTTCCACGACCACGGCGCCTGGCACGACCTGCACAGCGACGACCTCAACGAGGCGCTGCGCCGGCTCTCCGGCACCGACGTGACCGCGAAGGACTTCCGCACCTGGCACGCCACCGTGCTCGCCGCCGTCGCGCTGGCCGTCACCGCCGGCGGCGCCCGCTCCAGCGAGAGCGCCCGGCACCGGCAGACGGCGCGCGCGGTCCGGGAGGTCAGCCACTACCTCGGCAACACCCCCGCGGTCTGCCGGGCCTCCTACATCGATCCCAGGGTCTTCGAGCTGTTCGAACAGGGCGTGACGATCGCCCCGGCGCTGAGCCGGCTGGGGGAGCACGGGGACTTCGGGCGCCCCGCCACCCAGGGAGCCGTCGAGGCGGCGGTCCTCGGTCTCCTGGACGGCGCACGCGGATGAGCCGTCGGCCCGCGAGGCGTTCTAGGCTCTATTTCATGACCGAACAAGGAGTTCCGCACATCTCCCACCCACGGATCCTGGTACTCGGTGTGTGCCCGGGCAGGCACGGTGGGCCGCCCTTCCGGATCATGGAGATCGACGGTGAGGTCATCGGGGAGGCCAGGACCGTCACCGACGTACTGGAGGCCGCCGCGTCCCACGGGCTGCCCATCCACGATCTGGACGACCCGGACTCCATCCGGTGGGTGGGCGGCGACAAGTACACCTGGACCCTGCACCACTGAGGGCGACCGCCCGTAGGGGGTTGGCCGCGGTGTCGCCGCCGGCGCCCGATCCGGACCGGTGCCGCGCCGGCGGTGCGGCGGCGATCCCTGGGGACGGCCGCCTCGCTCACAGGAGGCGCACAGACGCGGTGCACAACAACCACGTGTCCCGCGGCGCCACTTCGCACCGCGGCCGCGCCGACGCCTAGGCTTCCGCAGCATGACCCCCAACCCGGGCTCCGCGGCCCACGAGCGGCTCCTCGACCGGTGGCTGGACGACCTGCAGGTGCCGGCCGCACGGCTCGAACAGGTGTATCTCGACCGGGACTTCGCGTTCGACTACACGCCCGCCTCCCTGGCCGCCCTCGAACACGCGCCGCTCGAGGAGGAGCCCGGCGACGGGTTCCGCCGGGCCGCGACCTCCTGCATCGGGGAGGTGCTGATGGACGTCTGCGGCGGCCGGTGGGACATCAACTCCGGCACCGATGGTGAGGACGGCGATCCGGTCGTGCGCCCCGACCCCGCCCTCGGCCTGGCCCCGCTGTCCATCGGCACCCTCATCGACGTCGCCCTGGCGAACGATCCGGGGAGGTGTTCACCCGCGAGCGCGCGGAGCTGGCGGGCGCGGTGTCCGGGCGCCGCCCGGCTGCCCCGGGCTGGGCGCCGCGCAGGGAACGCTCGCCCCTGGATCCGATCGGCCGTCAGCCGGCGGACGGCTGGCTGAGGTCGTGGCCGGCGGACCGGCAGGCAGGCCACCCCTCCTGGGTGCGGCGGCTCCCCGGGGCCGGGTCGGTCCACGAGTGGGACTTCTCGCCCGCCGGCCTCGACGCCCTGGAACGGCAGGTGCGCGGCCGGGACGGCACCCTCGCCGCCTTCGACGCGGACCGCGAGGGGCCGTTCCTGCAGGGCGCCCCTGTGGTACCTGGGGCAGATCATCTGCCTGCACCACGACAGCACCTGGGCGCACTGGGCGATCGACCCGGACGCCCCGCACGGCAGCCACCACCACGCGGACAACCCCTGGTCCGGTATCCCGTTCACCCATCGGCCGCACACCCGCCGGGCCCGCCCCTGCGACCCGCTGGAGCTGCTGCGCGGCCTCGTCCGCCGCGGGCCCGGCTACCACCTCAGCGGGGCCGTCGCGGAGATATAGCGTGCCCGCGCCGGCCCCCGGTACGGCCGGGCTCAGCCCACCGTCCACTTCTGGTTGGCGCCGCCCGTGCACGTCCAGATCTGCAGCCGGGTGCCGTTGGCCGAGTTGTTCCCGGTCACGTCCAGGCACTTGTTCGCCTGGGGATTGACGATGTCGCGGGCCGCCGGAAGGGCCCACTTCTGGGCGGCACTTCCGTTGCAGTCCCACAGTTGGACCGGCGTGCCGTCGGCGGTGCCGCCGCCGGCGACGTCCAGGCACTTGCCGAGCGCCCGGATCGTGCCGTCCGAACCCACCGTCCACTGCTGGGCCGCCGTGCCGTTGCAGTCGTAGAGCTGCACCGGGGTGCCGTTGGCGGTGTTCGCGGCGGCCACGTCCACGCACTTGCCCGCCAGGCCCCGGATCGGGACACCGGCCGCGCTGTTGCTCGTCGTCACGGACACCGAGTCCACCACCAGTTGCGACGGGAACGGGGTGGAGCCGTCCGGGTCGCCGGGCCAGTACCCGCCGACCGCCAGGTTCAGGATCAGGAAGAACGGCTTGTTGAACACCCAGGTCTTCCCGCCCAGGTCGGCGGGCGTGCGGCGCTGGTAGACGTTGCCGTCCACCGACCAGGTGATCGAGTCGGGCGCCCAGTCGACGGCGAAGGTGTGGAAGGCGTCCGCGAAGGCCTGGCCGCCCGGCAGGGTGTAGCCGGCGCCGATGCCGCCCGAGCCGGAGTAGCCGGGGCCGTGGATCGTGCCGTGCACGGTGGAGGGTTCAAAACCGACGTTCTCCATCACGTCGATCTCACCCGAGTCCGGCCAGTTCACCGGCGTGCCGAGCATCCAGAACGCGGGCCACATGCCCTGTCCCCGCGGGATCTTCATCCGGGCCTCGACATGGCCGTACTGCGCGTTGAACTTGCCCGAGGTGTTCAGCCGGGCCGAGGTGTACTGGCAACTGCCGTACCAGCACTGGTAACCCGCCGGATTCTCCTTCCGGGCCGTGATCACCAGGTGCCCCTGACCGTCCAGGGCCGCGTTCTTCGTGCCGGAGGTGTAGTACTGGCGCTCGTGGTTGTTGACGTTGTCACCCGTCTCCAGCGTCCACTTCGAGGAGTCGACACCCGAGCCGGCGGCCCCGTCGAAGTTGTCGGAGAAGGTCGAGACGGCAGCGGCAGCGGCGGCCGCGGCCGCCGGGGCGGTGCCCTGCGCGTGGGCCGGACCGACGGCGGCCGAGCCGACCAGCGCGGCGGACAGGGCGGCGAGCAGACATCTGCGGAGCAGGCGTGGGGAGGGCATGACTCTCCATTCGGCGTGGGGGTGAGATGCCCTCTTGATTCAAGGCGTGAGATAAGAACGGGTCAATACTCTGGTCCGGACCAGTTTCTGACGCTCACTCACTTTCCGTCGTCCTCACCCGGCGGTGCACCGACCGTCCGAGCCGGCGGCCCAGCAGCAGCCAACCCAGCAGCGCGCCGGTGGTGTTGAGGATGACGTCGTCGATGTCGAAGGCCCGCCCGGTGACCAGCGCGCCCTGGAACAGCTCCACCACCAGCATCACCAGAGCCGTGAGTATCAGCACCTGGAACACTCCCCGGGCGCGCGGCGCCAGGACCGGGACCAGCACGCCGAACGGCACGCCGAGGAGTACGTTCCCCCCGATCTGCTTGACCGTGTCCCGCCACTGCGCGTACTCCAGATAGGCCGACAGCGACCGTCCGGGGTGCAGATTGCTGTGCGTCAGCGACACCGACGCCGGGGACGGCTGCAGCGTGAGCCGGGCCAGTACGACCGCGAAAGCCACCATGAACGCGAAGGCGACCAGCATCGCCAGCAGCCGCCACGGGAGCGCGAGTGCGTGCGGTGCGGCCGCCGGCCGGGTCCGGGCGGGCCGTTCCCGCTTCTTCGGCGCACGCAGTGCGGCGGGCAGACGTAGCGCGGTCCGGGCCATTCGGTCACTCTCCTGGAATAGTCAACGTCCCCGTTACACAGCGCGGTTACCCCTGAACCGGCGCGGAATGCCGTCGCCCGGACGGCGGCCGGAGCGCGTCGGCGGTTTCCGTTCACGCCTCCGGGGCACTCCGGCCCGGGACCCGCGTGCCGCCCGCCCTCCGAGGGCCGCGCGGTGCTTGGATGCCCCGAGCGGCGTATCGCCACGAAACGCCGCACAACCCCCTGCCGGACGGACCGAGGAGGCGGCGATGACCGGGCGCACGGCCCAGCGGACCGCGACGCGTACGGTCCTGCTCACCCTGGGCGAGCTGCTGGCCTGGTGGACCGCCCTCGCCCTGCTGTGGCTGGTCTTCATCACCTCGGTCGACACCCTGGAGCGGATCGTCGGCGCGAGTGCCGCCGCGGCGGGCGCGTTGCTGGCCCGGGCCGGTCGTCGGGCGGTGACCTGGCGGTGAACGGCTGGATCCTGGCGGCGGCCGTCGTGCTGGCCGGGGGAGGGGCGGTCGTCCTGTGGGGTGTGACCTCCGGCCCGCTGCCCCGCCGGGTCGTGGCGCAGAACCTGACCACCTCCGTGGCCTGCCCGGCCCTGCTGCTGCTCGCCCAGGGCTACGACCGCCCCGCCTACGTCGATCTCGCCCTGCTGATGGCCCTCCTGGGCCCGGTCGGCACCCTCGTCTTCGCCCGCCTGCTGGCCGACGACCTGGCGGGCGGCCGGCCGGGTGCCTGGGGAGCGACCTGGGCGGCGGCCGCACTCGGCGCGGTGGTCGTGGTGGCCGTGTGCGTGGCCGCCGGGCCGGGCCGGGCCATGGTGAAACTGCTGGTGACCGGCGCCCTGCTGATCGGCGGGAACATCATCGCCTCCCGCGCGCTGTCGGGCGGGTTCGAGGGGGTGCGCGGTGGCTGACACGGTGCCGGGCGGTCGTACGGGAGGTACGGCATGGCCGACGCGGTGATCGTCGTGGCGCTGCTCCTGGTGGCCGGTTCCGCCACCGCCGCGGTGGCGGTGCGCGACCCGGCGCGACAGGCCCTGGTGCTGTCCGTGCTCGGTGTCGCGCTGGCCGTGCTGTTCACCGTGCTCCAGGCCCCGGACGTCGGTCTGTCGCAACTGGCCGTGGGCTCCGCGATCACCCCGCTGCTGATCATGCTGTCGGTGCGCAAGGTCCGCCGGCGCGGCCGCTCCGGGGACGAGACCCGGTGAGCCGCCGGCTGAGGCTGTGGCTGCTCGCCGTGGGCGGCGCCGGGATGGCCGCCCTGCTGGTGGCCGCCGGTCTCGACCTGCCCTCCTTCGGCGGCCCGAGCCACCCCTACGGCGACCGGGCCGTCCGGGCCTCGCTCGCCCGGCACACCGCCAACACCATCGCCTCCGTCAACTTCGACCAGCGGGCCTACGACACGCTCGGCGAGATGAGCATCCTCTTCGCCGCCGTCCTGGGCTGCGTGGTGCTCCTGCGGCAGGCCCGCGACGAGCACCGCGCGGAGCCGGAGCCCGCCGAGGTTGCCCGGCCCGTCCGCCGCTACGCGCTGATCGTGCTGCCCGTCGCCCTGGTCACCGGCATCTACGTCGTCGCGCACGGCCAGCTCAGCCCCGGCGGCGGCTTCCAGGGCGGGGTCGTCGCCGCGACCGCGCTGCACCTGCTCTACCTGGGCGCCGACTACCACGCCCTGGAGCGGGTCCGCCCCCTCGGTCTCTTCGAGGCCTCCGACGCCCTCGCCGTCTGCGCCTACCTGGTACTGGGCCTCGCCGGCGTCCTCGCGGGCACCGCCTTCCTGGCCAACACACTGCTGCCGTACGGGACGTTCAACACGCTGGCGTCCGGCGGCATCGTCCCGCTGCTGAACGCGGCCGTCGGCGTGGAGGTGGCCAGTGCGGTGGTCGTGCTGCTCGCCGGGTTCCTGGACCAGGCCGTCGAGATCAAGGAGGGACAAGGGAGTTGAGAGCGCCCTGATGCACGTGCTGCCCTACCTGGTCGCCGCCTGGATCTTCCTGGCCGGCTGCTACGGCCTGGCCACCAGCCGCGATCTGATCCACGCGGTCGGCTGCCTGGCCGTGTGCCAGTCGGCCACGTACGTCCTGCTGCTGGCGGTGGGTTACCGCGACGGGGCCACCGCGCCCGTCTTCTCCGACCTGAAACCGGGCTCGCGGCCGGTCGTCGACCCGGTCGTGCAGGCACTCACCCTCACCGACATCGTCGTCGGCGCCACCGTCACCGCCATGCTGCTCGCCCTCGTCCTGCAGATCGCCAAGCGGCACGGCACGGTCGACCCCGACGAACTCAGAGAGCTGCGCGGCTGATGCACCATCTGCTCCCGCTGCTGGTCGCGGTGCCGCTGCTCGGCGCGGCGCTGCTCGTGGCCATGGGCCGCTTCCTGCCCCGGCCCGCCGCCGAGATCACCGGCTGCGTGGTCTCCGGCGGCACGGCCGCGCTCGCCCTGGTCCTGCTGCCGAACTCCTCGCCGCCGCTCGTCGAGTGGGCCGGCGGATGGCGTCCCACCGGCGCCGGCAGTGTCGGGATCGTGCTGGTGGGAGACGGCCCCGCGCTCGGCATGTCCGCGCTGGCCTCGCTGCTCACCCTGGCGGCCCTCGCCTACTCCTGGCGGTACTTCGACGAACCGCCGCGCGGCCACGCCGGCTCCTTCCCGGCGCTGATGCTCGTCTTCCAGGGCGCGATGTGCGGCTTCGCGATCGCGGGCGACCTGTTCAACGCCTTCGTCTTCTTCGAGCTGATGAGCGTGGTCGCGTACGCGCTGACCGGCTACCGGATCGACGAGGCGAAGGCGGTGCAGGGCGCGCTGACCTTCGGAGTGGTCAACTCCCTGGGGGCGTACGCGCTGCTGATGGGCATCGGACTGCTGTACGCCCGCACCGGCGAGCTGTCCATGACGAGGATCGGCCGCGGTCTCGACGCGCACGGCCCACCGGACGGCCTGGTCCTCGCCGCCTTCGTGCTGGTGCTCACCGGGCTGCTGGTGAAGGCGGCCGCCGTACCGTTCCACTTCTGGCTCCCGGACGCGCACGCGGTCGCGCCGACCCCGGTGTGCATGCTGCTGTCCGGCGTCATGGTCGAGCTCGGCTCTTACGGCGTCTGGCGGGTGTACGGCACCGTTTTCGCCGGACCCGGCGGCATCCCCGCCGCGGGGCTGACCCGCGCCCTGGTCACGCTGGGCACGCTCACCGCCGTGACCGGCGCCGTCATGTGCTGGTACCAGCGGCACATCAAACGCCTGCTGGCCTACTCGACGGTCGCGCACACCGGCCTCTTCCTGATCGGTCTCGGCGTGCTGACCCCCGAGGGCGACGACGGGATCGCGCTGTACATCCTCGGCCACGCCGGTGTGAAGGCCGCGCTGTTCGCCTGCGCCGGCGCCCTGCTCGACCGGTACGGCAGCGTCGACGAGCACGCCCTGCACGGCAGGGCCCGGGAGCTCGGCGCCTTCGGGGTGATGTTCGCCGTCGGCGGCCTCGCCCTCGCCGGTCTGCCACCGTTCGGCACGGCGCTCGGCAAGGCGATCGCCGAGGAGGCGGTGGGCGGCCCGCTCACCGTGGTGTTCGTGGGCGCGTCCGCGGTCACCGGCGCAGCCGTCCTGCGGCTCACCGCCCGGGTGTTTCTCGGCCTGGGGCCGTGCCCGCGGGACGCCGAGTACGAGACCAGCGGCTCGGACGAGCGGCCCGAGACCGGCGGCATCCTGCGGCGTGTCCCGGACAGCATGACCGCGGTGCCCGCCGTGCTGCTCGCCGCCGCGTTCGCCGCGGGAATCGCCCCGGGCTTCGGTGCACTGGTGGCCCGGTCCGTCAACGAGGCCGGCTCCGGCGGCGCCCACGCGTCCGCGCACTGGACGCTCGCCGGTGTCCTGCTGGGCCTGCTCTCGGCGCTGCTCGCGGTGGCCCTCGCCGCGTACGCCGTGGCCCGGCCGGGCCGGGTGGGCGCCCCCGACCGGGCCCTGCCCCTGCGCCGGCTGCAGTCGGGCCACGTCGGCGACTACGTGGCCTGGCTGCTGGTGGGCGCCACCGCGCTCGGGGCGCTGACCCTGCCGGGGGTGCTGGGCGGCTGAGGTCAGGCCCCGTAGGACACGTGCACCTCCTTGAAGCCGAGGGAGCGCAGCAAACCCTGCAGCATCTCGGTGGTGTTGGACTCGGCGCGCCCGGTCAGCCCGCTGTCCTTGGCGGCGTCGCCGATGTGCCGTACGGCGAGCTTCTGCACCGCCTGTTCGCCGTTGGGATTGTCCGAGAACAGATCGCCGAGCCGGTCGAGCAGACCGCGCTGCTTGGACACGGCGTAGGAGCGGTCCGGATCCAGGGCCGGCCTGCCGAGCCGCGCGTGCGGCAGCCGGAGCGTGGCCGTCGTCCGGTCGCCGTCGACCGACACGTCCTTGTCCCCGACCGCGCCGAGGTCCACATAGGCGTCCACGGTGCCCGCGCCGACGTACAGGGTGCGGGTGCCGCGGATCGCGTCGGGCAGGAACTTCGCGTCCTTCTCCAGGTCCACGACCACCTGGAAGTTGCCGGAGGCGGCGTCGTAACGGCTCATGTCCTGGATGGACTTCAGGAGCGCGGGGCCGCTCCGGTCGTGCGTCTCGGTGCCGAACAGGTCCTTGATGCCCGGGAGTACGGCCAGCCGGATGCCCGCGAACAGCACCACCAGCACCAGCACGAACGCGGTCACCACCTTGGCCCAGCCGGGCATGCGCCGGGGCAGGCGTCTGGCGTAAGTCGTCATGGCGACCCTCCTTCCTGCTGACACTGATGCCCGCCAAACGCGGGACCAGACCGCGCGGTTGGCCGGACGACGGCCCCGGGACCGGGCGCCGGACCGGGGCCGGGGCGGGCGAGCCCGGCGCACCGCCGCCCGGGGCGGGGGAGCGCCGCCAGTAGCATGACGGCGCAGCCCGTGCTGATCATGCGAGGAGCGGATCGTGCGAGACATCGCCGTCTTCAGTGGCAGTGCCCATGTCGAGCTGGCCGAGGAGGTCTGTGCCCACCTCGGCGTGCCGCTCAGCCCGACCCGGGTCAGCCGGTTCGCCAACGACTGTCTGGAGGTGCAGCTCCAGGCCAACTGCCGGGAGCGGGACGTCTTCCTGATCCAGCCGCTGGTCCGGCCGGTGCAGGAACACCTGGTGGAACTGCTGATGATGTGCGACGCCGCCCGGGGCGCCTCCGCGGCCCGGATCACCGTCGTCATGCCGCACTACTCCTACGCCCGCTCCGACAAGAAGGACGCGCCCCGCATCTCCCTGGGCGGGCGGCTGGTCGCCGACCTGCTGGTGGCCGCGGGCGCGAGCCGGGTGCTCGCCATGACCCTGCACGCCCCCCAGGTGCACGGCTTCTTCTCGGTGCCGGTGGATCACCTGCACGCCCTGCGCGAACTGGCCGCGCACTTCGGGCGTCACGACCTGACACACACCACCGTCGTCTCCCCGGACCTCGGCAACGCCAAGGAGGCCGCCGCCTTCGCCCGGCTGATCGGCGCCCAGGTGGCGGCCGGAGCCAAGCAGCGGTTCGCGGACGACCGGGTGAGCATCAGCTCCGTGATCGGCGAGGTGACCGACCGGGACGTCATCGTCCTGGACGACGAGATCGCCAAGGGCAGCACCGTGCTCGAACTCCTCGGGAAGCTGCGGGAGATGAGGCCACGCTCGATCCGGGTGGCGTGCACGCACGGGCTGTTCGCGGCCGGGGCCCTCAAGCGGCTGAGCGAGCAGCCGGACGTGCTGGAGATCGTCTGCACGAACACCGTGCCGGTCCCGGCGGACGAGCACACCGACAAGCTCCGCGTCCTGACGATCGCGCCGGCCCTCGCCGAGGCCGTGCGCCGCATCCACAACGGTGAGTCCGTCAGCGCCCTGTTCGAGGAGCCGCGCGGCGCCTGACGCTCACAGGGAGCCGGACGCGGCCTCGGACTGCTCCAGGGCGGCGTCCAGCGTCGGCTGCGGCGGCAGCAGCCGGGACAGGCCGGTGACCCGCAGCACCCGGAGGGTCAGCGGATGGGTGCACACCAGGTGCAGTCGTCCGCCCCGCTCCAGCACCCGGCCGCGCGCCCGGTACAGCAGGCGCAGCCCGGAGCAGTCGAAGAAGTCGACGGCGCGCAGGTCGATCACGATCCGGGCGCCGGGCAGACCGGTCGCCAGGTCCAGCACGGGCACGATCTCGGCCGCCGCCGCGATGTCGATCTCACCGTGGAACTCCAGCACGGTGTGCCCGCGTTCCTCACGCACGCGCAGATGCCGGGAGCGTGGCGTGGGCTCCTGTCGCACGACGGCACCACCTCCCACCCGTGCCCGGAAAAGCATGTCCCTCGACCGTCAAGTTACCCTCGACAGAAGGAATTTGAGCATGTTCGATTGACATATGTCTTCGGGTTTCACGCGTGTCGTTCTGTGGGGTGGGTGACAAAGCGGCCGCGGCACGGGAGCGCGGGCCCACGGCGGCCGGGCCCACGCTCACCTCCTGCCCAGGTCAGTCCACCAGCAGGACCAGCTTGCCCGTCGTCCGTCCGGTGTCACCCAGCTCGTGCGCCTTGGCGGCCTCCGCGAGCGGGAAGGTCCCCGCGATCGTGGCGCGCAGCCGGCCCGACGCCGCCAGCTCCGCCACCGTGTTCATCCCGGACCGGTCGGCGTCCACCAGCATCCGCACCGCCCGCACCCCGAGCCGCTCGGCCTCCTCGTGGAACTCCCGCGAGCCGACCGGCAGGATGGACACCACGACGCCGCCCGGCCGCAGTACCCGCAGCGACCGTACGGAGATGTCCCCGCCGAGGGTGTCCAGGACGACGTCGACGTCCCGCACCGCCTCGGTGAAGTCGGTGGAGCGGTAGTCGATCGCCTCGTCGACGCCGGTCTCCCGCAGGAAGTCGTGCTTCCCGGCGCTCGCGGTGCCGATCACGTACGCGCCGCGCTCCTTGGCGATCTGCACGGCCACGTGCCCCACCCCGCCGGCCGCGGCGTGGACCAGCACCCGCTGCCCGGGCCGCACGTCGGCGTGCTCGGTCAGGGCCTGCCAGGCGGTCAGCGACACCAGCGGGAGCGCGCCCGCCTGGACGTGGTCGACCGAGGCCGGCTTGTGCGTCAGGGCGCGGGCCGGGACGGTGACGTACTCGGCGTGCGAGCCGTGGCCGAAGGGGTAGGGCAGCATGCCGAAGACCTCGTCGCCGGGCCGGAAGGCGGCCACGCCGATCCCGGTCTCCGCGACCTCGCCGGAGACGTCCCAGCCGAGGACGAACGGCGGCTCGCCCAGGAACCCGCCGGTCGCCCGGTGCTTCCAGTCGGTCGGGTTGACCCCGGCGGCCCGCACCCGGACCAGCACCTCGTTCGGCCGCGGCACCGGCCGCTCCACCCGGACCTCCTTGAGGACCTCGGGACCGCCGAGGACCTCCTGGCCGATGGCGCGCATCGTGTTCACATCGCTCATGGTCACCCAGCCTGCCGGGCGGCACCCGGCGGGGAAATGGCACGATGGCCAACCTCCGATAGGATCATGCCATGCGTGGCACGGCGAGTCCGGAACGGGTGGCGGTCCTGGCCCTCGACGGCGTCTATCCCTTCGAACTGGGCATCCCCAGCCGGATCCTCGGCGCCGCCGACGGCCGCTACGAGGTGCTGACCTGCAGCGTCGACGGGCAACCGGTGCGCAGCAGCGCGGACTTCACGATCGGCGTGGAACACGGCCCCGAACTGCTGGAGACGGCGGACACGGTGGTGGTCACCTCCGTGCCGCCCGCCTGTCTCCCCACCGAGCTGCCCGAGGCCGTCGCCGCCGCCCTCGCCCGGATCCGCCCCGACGCGCGGATCGTCTCCATATGCACCGCTGCCTTCGTGCTGGCGGAGGCAGGACTCCTCGACGGCCGCAGGGCCACCACCCACTGGCACCTCGCCGACCTGTTCCGCCGCAGGTACCCGAGGGTCGAGCTGGACCCGGACGTGCTGTTCGTCGAGGACGGCCGGATCCTGACCTCGGCCGGGGCCGCCGCCGGCGTCGACATCTGCCTGCACCTCGTCCGCAGCGACCACGGCAGCGCCCTGGCCAACTTCGTCGCCCGCTGCTGTGTCGTCCCCCCGTTCCGGGAGGGCGGCCAGGCCCAGTACATCGAGCGGCCGGTCCCCGAGAACGGCTCCTCCGGCACGGCCGCCACCCGTGCCTGGGCCCTGGAGCGGCTGGCCGAGCCGCTCACCCTGGCCGAGCTGGCCCAGCACGCCAGGATGAGCCTGCGCACCTTCGCCCGCCGCTTCCGCGACGAGGTCGGGGTCAGCCCCGGTCGCTGGCTCATCCAGCAGCGCGTCGTCCGCGCCCGGCACCTCCTGGAGTCCAGCGACCTGCCGGTGGACCGGATCGCCGCCGAGGTCGGCTTCGCCACCGGCGCCTCGCTGCGCCAGCACCTGCACGCTGCCATCGGGGTCTCCCCGCAGGCCTACCGGCGGACCTTCCAGAAGGCCCGCTGAACGTTCCGCGCCCGCCCGCCGTCCAAGGAGCGGACAACGGCAGGCGGGAACAGGGGTGGGACATGCGCGCGGGACTGGTGGCGGTGGCGGTACTGGCGGCCGTGGCGGCGGTGGGATGCGACGACGGCACCGGAGTACGGGTGGTGGTCCGCGGCACGCCCCCGGCCACCCCGTACGACGGGCCGCTCCACGTGGCCACCCGGGACACGGACGAGTCCGGTCCGCGGGCGCTGCGGCAGGCTTCCGGGGCGGCCGGCCGGGCGCTGGAGTGCGACGGGGAGATCTACGACGGCGGCGGTCCCGACGGCTGGAGCAGGGCCGACGGCGGTGACACGCCCGAGGACGGGCTGAAGCTCTACTTCGACCTGTTCGAGCCCGAGCAGCCCCGCGAGGGCTACCGCGTGGAGCGCGCGGAGGCCGACCGGGTGCTGTACTCCTTCGATGTCCACGGGCGCACCAAAGTGGCCGTCGTGGTGGCCAAGGACCGTCCGGAACGCCCGGGTTGGGGTCCGGAGACCAACGCCTCCTGCGACCCCGCCGAACTCCCCGCCCGCTACACGGAGGCCGCGGGGGTGGAGGTGTGGACGGACCGTGACGGCGGGCGCGTACCGGTGCGCAAGCTGAGCGGCTGGACCGGACCCGAGCACTGCGACTGGCAGTCGGCCCGCTTCCTCGATCTGGACGGCCGCACCTACGCCCGTGACCCCGAGGGCGTACTCACCCGCGACGGCCTGCTCCGGGCGCCGTACCACGCGCGCGTACCGCTGCCCGCGACGGCCCGTGACACCGGGTACCACTACCGCGGACTGCGGCTGTGGCTGACGGACGACCGGGACGCCGCCTACGTCCGCACCGCCGCCGGAACGGAGGCCTGGCCCCAGGTGAAGAACGGCGTCGGCTGCAGGTGACGGCTCAGCGGCTGCGGTGCAGCGCGACCAGCAACTGCCAGACCTGACCGGCCACTTCCTCCGGCGTCCCGGTGAGCAGCCCGTGCAGCCAGTCCGCGAGCACACCCGCGAACGTCGCGGCCACCGCCGAGGCGACCAGCGGGGCGTCCGAGGCGCCCGCCCGTTCGCGCTCGGCCAGGCTGCGGGCCCGCAGATCCCGGTGCAGCACCCGGCCGAGCGGCCCGCCGCCGCCCGGCACCAGCAGGGAGCGGTACAGGGCCGCGTGCGGGGCGAGGCCCGCGAAGAACTCCCGCAGCGCCGGCGGGGCGTGGACCGGATCGGGCCGCCCCCGCCAGGCGTGCAGCGCGTCCACCGCCTGCCCCACGACGTCCGCGCAGGCGTCGACCGCCAGTGCCTCCAGCCCGTCGTAGTGCACGTAGAACGTCGCCCGGCCCACCCCGGCCCGGCGCACCAGCGCGGCCACGCCCACTTCCGCCAGCGGGCGTTCGGCGCACTCCTCGAGCAGGGCGGCGCGCAGCCGGGCGCGGGTGCGGGCCGCGCGCGGGTCCTCCATGGGTGCCCGGTTCACCGGGCGGCGAGGACGGCCGCGAGGGCGATCGCGCCGGGCAGTGCCTGGGCGAACAGGATGCGGCGGTTGGCCGTGACGGCGCCGAACAGGCCCGCCACCACCACGCACGACAGGAAGAACACCCGCGCCCCGAACCCCGCCGGACCGGCCGCGACGAGCCCCCACACCAGGCCCGCCGCCAGAAAGCCGTTGTACAGGCCCTGGTTGGCGGCCAGCGGAGCGGTGGCCCGGGCCAGGTCCGGCCCGAATCCGTGCAGCTTACGCCCGGGGCGCCGCTGCCACAGGAACATCTCCAGCACCAGGATGTACACGTGCAGCGCGGCCACCAGGCCGACCAGCACCTTCGCCACGACTTCCATCACCGAGGAACCCCCCTACTTCTTGGACAGGTGTCCAGAGTAACCGGACATCCGTCCAGGAAGTCACTCAGGGGCCATCGCGCCCCCGCGCAGTTCCCGCGCCCGCAGCGCGAGCTGCATCTCGAAGCGCGCCTCCGGGTCGTGCAGCAACTCGCCGAACAGCTCGTCGAGCTGACGCATCCGGTACCGGACCGTCTGCGGGTGCACCGCGAGACGCGCGGCCACCTCGGCGACGCCCCGGCCGGACCGCAGCAGGGCCAGCAGGGTCTCCGCCAGCCGCTCCCGCTGCGGCGGGCGCACCCGCTCGAGCGGGCGCAGCCGGCGCTCGGCCATGGCGTCCAGCAGCGCCTCGTCGCGCAGGAGCAGCAGCGCGGGCAGGTGGTCCTGGCAGCGCACCACGCCACCGGCCGGGTCCGTGCCCGCCAGCACCCCGCGCCGTACGAGGCCCAGGGCCTCCGTCGCCCAGCGCAGCGATCTCGCCCCTTCGTGCAGCGCCACCGGTGGCCCCATGGCGGCGGGCAGTCCCTGGAGCGCCCCGGCCACCGCACGCGCCCGGCCCGGGCCCTCCGGATCGGGCACCACCAGCAGCGCAGGCTGCACGTCGAACCGGGTGAGGAACTCCGGCGGCACGATCGGAGCCGCACCGGGCCCCGGGTCCACCGCCACCACCGCCACCGTCCGCGGCACCGTCCAGCGCGCGGCGTGCGCCAGATCGGCGATCGCCCCCGCCGGGGCCGGCGGATCGGCGGTCAGCAGGTCCACCAACCGGGCCCGGCGCTGCTGGAGTTCGCCGGCCGCGTGCAGCCGGGCCTCGGTGTAGGCCGCGGTCGCGGCGGCCGCCATCTCGTCCAGGTGCAGGAACAGCGCCTCGCCGAAGGCGCCCAGCACATCGCGGGGGAGCAGCCCCTCGTCCACCAGCGCGTTGACCCGGCGCCAGGTCACCCGGGCGCCGAGCCGCAGCGCCGACTGGAACGAGTCCAGGCTGCGGCCCTCCTCGGCCTCCCCGCGGCCGATGCGCTCGTACGTCTCCTTGACCGGCTGCCAGTCGGTGTCCGGCTGTGCCATCCGCTCCAGCAGTCCGCGCAGCGCGTGGTCCACGCCCCGGTGCACGCCCTGCATGTACGTGTCGTCCATCGGGCGCGCGTATTCGGCGATCTGGGTCCCGATGGCGCGGACGACCTCCTCGGTGATCTCGGCTGCGTACGGTCTGAGGCGGTCGGGAAGTCCAGGGGGCAACGCCTTGAACGGGCCGCCCGTGTCGACACCCACCGCCGCGGCTCTCTTCGGCACGGCGGTGACGATACCCGCGAGTAACCCGCACGGGCTCATCACCCGACGACAGTTGTGGGGGCCACTTCTGTGCGCCGGTGACAGACGTCCCCGCGGACGGCGGCCCGGACACGCCTTGATCGCCTCCGTGCGCGGACGGACGGCGGACGGTCACACTTGACGGCGTGCGCACGTCGTACGAGCGAGAACCGATGCCGAGGAGGCACGACCATGACCCCGCCGCCCGCCCGCACCGCCGAACAGCGCAAGAAGGACACCATCCACCGGCTGGAGCACGACGTGGACGCCTGGGTGGCCACCGCGGGCGCGGACGGCGGCGCCCCCTACCTCGTCCCGCTGTCCTTCGTCTGGGACGGCGCCACGCTGCTGATCGCCACCCCGGCCGAGAGCCCCACCGGGCGCAACCTGGCGGCCACCGGGCGGGCCAGGCTGGGCATCGGGCCGACCCGCGACGTCGTCATCGTCGAGGGCACCGTACGGGCCGTGGCCCCCGAGGACCTGCCGGAGGAGGACGCCGAGGTCTTCGCCGGCAAGACCGGCTTCGACCCGCGCCGGCTCACCACCCGCTACCTGTACTTCAATGTGCTCCCGCGGCGCGTCCAGGCCTGGCGCGAGGAGAACGAGCTGGAGGGACGGGAGCTGATGCGTGACGGAGCGTGGCTGGTCGCCGACTGAATCGGCGGGACGGGGATATCAGCAGGGAGACAGAGAAGGACGGAACTCCCCGGGAGGAAACATGCCCCTCGTGACCGCGGGCGTCGTGGTGCTGGACTGTGCCGAGCCGGAGAAACTCGCCGAGTTCTATCAGCAGTTGCTGGACGGCGAACAGATCGGCGCGTCCGCCAACCTGGTGGAGATCCGGGGCGGTGACGGTCTGCGGCTCGCCTTCCGGCGGGACGCCAACGCGACCCCGCCGAGCTGGCCGCGCCCGGAGAACTCCCTGCAGGCCCATCTGGAGTTCCTGGTGGCCGACCTGGACGAGGCGGAGCGCCGGGTGGTGGGGCTCGGCGGCCGTCCGGTCGAGGCGGGGGACCCGGCGGGGACGTACGAGGAACGCGGCTTCGCCGACCCCGCCGGGCACTCCTTCACCCTGCGCCTCGTGCCGTCGCCGGCACCCAAGCAGGGCTGAGGGGGACTCCTCAGTCCCGGCCGCCCTTCTCCTTGGCCGGCCACACACCCGTGGTCCGCTCGATGGCCTTGGCCCCGGTGCGGTCCACGGCGCTGCGCACCACCGCGAAGATGGCACCCTGGACCGCGGCCGCGAGCAGGATCTCGCCCCAGCCACGGTCCGGGTCCAGCGCGTCGGGCGCGTCCTCCTCGTGCCGGAACGCCATCCACGCCTTGCGGAAGGCCATGCCCGCAAGCGTTCCGCCCGCCCAGCTCAGCACGAACCCGACCGGCTGGTAGACGAGAGGGAGCTTCTTTTTCTTTGTCTTCGCCATGGAGGACTCCTTCCTCGTCAAACGGTCATCATGCGGGGCGTCCTCGCGCCGCCACTCGTTCGCCCGGGGCCGGCGGACCCGGCGGCGTCCCCTCCCCGAACGGCCGTCCCCCCAGCTCCTGGCGGTGATGCGGGGTCAGCCAGCCGTCCAGGTCCGGACCGAGCGGCACGATCCCGGTGGGGTTGATGCCGGTGTGCACCTGGTAGTAGTGCCGCTTGATGTGGTCGAAGTCGACCGTGTCGCCGAAGCCGGGCGTCTGGAACAGGTCCCGGGCGTACGCCCACAGCACCGGGTTCTCCGCCAGCTTCCAGCGGTTGCACTTGAAGTGGCCGTGGTAGACCGCGTCGAACCGGACCAGCGTGGTGAACAGCCGGATGTCCGCCTCGGTGATCGTGTCGCCGACCAGGTAGCGCTGCCCGGCGAGCCGTTCGGCGAGCAGTTCCAGCCGCCGGAAGACCGCGGCGCACGCCTCCTCGTACTCCTCCTGGTGGGTGGCGAACCCGGCGCGGTACACCCCGTTGTTGACGTCCGCGTAGACCTCCGCCATCACCGCGTCGATCTCGTCGCGCCGGCCGGCCGGGTAGAGGTCCGGCGCGCCCTCGCGGTGCAGCTCAGTCCACTCGGTGGCCAGGTCGAGGGTGAGCCGCTGGTAGTCGTTGGTGACGAGCCTGCCGCTGGGCACGTCCACGACCGCGGGCACGCTCACCCCGCCCGGATATCCCGTCTCCCGCTTGTCGTAGGCCTCGCTGAGGAAACGGATGCCGAGCACCGGGTCACGACCCCCGGGGTCCAGGGTGAACCGCCAGCTCCGGTCGTCCTGGACGGGGTCGGCGACCGCCATGGACAGGGCGTCCTCCAGACCCAGCAGCCGGCGCGAGACGACGGCCCGGCTCGCCCACGGACACGCGCGGGAGACCACCAGCCGGTACCGCCCGGCGGCGACCGGCCAGCCGTCCCGGCCGTCGGCGGTGATCCGGTCACCGAAATGACTTCTGGACCGGCTGAACGTCTTGTGGCCGTAGGCGCGGTTGCCGTCGCCGCCCATCTCTCCTCCTCGCCGTCGCGCGAACGCGTGTTCCCGTCACCACGCGTTCCCCTTTTTCGCCCTTCGGCACGGTGTGATCCTGTGCAGCGGGGGCAGTCGGCACCAGGTGAGTGGGACATCCTCTGATGAACAGACGGCCGCGCGGACGGCCGAGGACCGGAACGGCGAGAAGGGCGCCCGGCGCACGGGCGGATCGGGCGGCGACCATCACACCAAGGTCACCGTGCTGGTCGCGCTGGCCGCGAACCTGGTGATCGCCGTGGCCAAGGCCGTCGGCGGGGTGCTCGCGGGCTCGCCCGCGCTGCTGTCGGAGGCCGCGCACTCCGTCGCCGACAGCCTCAACGAGGTCTTCCTGCTGGCCGCGTTGCGGCGCAGCAGCCGTCCCGCCGACCGGCGGCACCCCTTCGGCTACGGCAAGGAGCGGTTCTTCTGGTCCCTCCTCGCGGCGGTCGGGATCTTCGTGATGGGCGGCTGCTTCTCCGTCTTCCAGGGTTTCGAGGCGCTGCGCAGCGGCACGGAGGAGAAGTTCAGCGGCTATGTGGCGGGCCTGATCGTGCTGGGCGTGGCGCTCCTCGCCGAGGGCGCCTCGCTGCTGCGGGCCCTGCACCAGGTGCGGCGGCAGGGCGGGGGCCGCGCCGCGCTGCGCGACCCGGCGCTGCGCACGGTCGTCGCCGAGGACGGCACCGCCGTCCTCGGTGTGACCCTCGCCCTCGTCGGCATGGTCCTGCACATGGTGACCGGCCAGGTCGTCTGGGAGGCCTCCGCCTCGATCGCCATCGGCGCGCTGCTGGTGTACGTGGCCTACCGGCTGGGCCGTGACGCCCGGGACCAGCTCATCGGCGAGGCGGCCGACCCGGAGCTGAGCGGCAGGATCCGCTCGCTGCTCGAGGCCCAGCCGGAGATCGACAGCGTGGAGTCGCTGCTCACGATGAAGATGGGCCTCGACTCCACCCTGGTCGCCGCCCGCATCGACCTGGTGCCGGGTCTGGACAGTGAGCGGGTGGAGGAGGTCTCCGGGCGGATCAAGCGGTCGATCGCCAGCACGGTTCCGGCCGCCGACCACATCTACCTCGACGTGACCGACCGGCCGGCGCAGGAGGCACGAAGGGACCCCGCCGCGACGGGGGAGCGCGGCGGGGCCTGACGCACGGGTGCCCGACCCCGGACGGGTTCATGCCCGCGGGAGCGGATTTTTCTCGACGGCGCCGCCGCCCGGCCGGAACCGGCTCCGGGCGGCGGGCGCCCCCGTCAGCCGGCGTCGATCGGCTCCAGGACGAACACCGGGATCTCCCGGGACGTCTTGCGCTGGTAGTCCGCGTACGACGGGAACGCGGCCACCGCCCGCTCCCACCACTCGGCCTTCTCCGCGCCGGTGACCTCCCTGGCCCGCATGTCCCGCTTGCCGGCCCCGTCCTGCAGCTCGACGTGCGGGTCGGACTTCACGTTGAAGTACCAGACCGGGTGCTGGGGCGCACCGCCCAGCGAGGCGACCGCCGCGTACCGGCCGTCGTGCTCGACCCGCATCAGCGGCGTCTTGCGGACCTTGCCGCTCCGGGCGCCCCGGGTGGTCAGCACGATGACCGGGAGCCCGGTGTCCCGCAGCGTCGTGCCCTCGGTGCCCCCGGAACTCTCGTACAGCTCGACCTGTTCGCGCACCCACTGCGTCGGGCTGGGTTCGTACTCGCCCTCAAGTGGCATGGGATCCGTCT
Organism: Streptomyces sp. NPDC047869; assembly: GCF_040704065.1. Lineage (NCBI taxonomy): Bacteria > Bacillati > Actinomycetota > Actinomycetes > Kitasatosporales > Streptomycetaceae > Streptomyces > Streptomyces sp. NPDC047869. Next base: position 10,362 of record NZ_JBEYRK010000043.1, on the reverse strand, counting down.
CCTTCGTCGGTCCGGCGGATGGTGCTCCGGACGGCCACAACACACGCGGCCGCCCGGATCATCCGTACCGCGTGCCCCGTCACCCGCGCGGGTGAACCCCGGCCCCGCCTAGGTGGTCATCCGCACCGCCAGCACCAGGATCACGGCGCTGGAGAACAGCGCCGTCGCCAGCCGTCCCCGGTGACCGGTCAGGGAGCGGCCCAGCAGCGCACCCCCGCCGGCCAGCAGCAACTGCCAGCTCGCGGACGCGGCGAAGGCCGCCGCCACGAACGCCGCCCGCTCCAGCGGCCCTCCGCCCCGCGCGGTGCCGCCGAGCACCAGCGCCGCGAAGTAGACGACCGTCATGGGATTGAGCAGGGTGATCCCGAGAAGGCCGAGATACGCCCGTGCCGCGCCGGGAACCGGCCGCTCGGGACGGGTGGTGAGCCGCTGCTCGCGGTACTGCCGCAGGGCGAGCAGCGCGGCCCGCACCGCGAGCACCGTGAGGACCAGGGCCGAGGCCCAGCGCAGCGGGTTCAGCACCGGCCGCAGCTGTGCCGCGAGGGCGGCGCCGCCGAGAGTGGCGAGCAGTGCGTACAGGCCGTCGGCCGTGGCGACGCCGAGCGCCGCCGAGGCGCCGGTGCGCAGCGAGGTACGGGCGGTGAGGGAGACCAGATAGGTCCCGACCGCGCCCACGGGTACGGCGATGCCGTACCCAGCGAGCAGGCCCGCGAGCAGCGCGCCCGTCACGGGCGCGCGGGGCCGGGCCTTCCGGGACGGCCGGGCTGCTGTCGGCCCGGCACCGCGAGGACGGTGGCAGCGGGCGTCGGCAGGAGGGAGTCTGTAAGAAGCATGGGCCGATCCTGGGGTCGCCGCGCCCGCACCGGCAAATGAATTTCGGCGCGTTCCCTACCCTGGTCAGCACGCTCTTCGGACACATCACGGCGTACGCCGATCTGGCCGAACTTGCCGTCGCCCCATAGGTGCCTCGGGCATCTAATGAAGATCGGCACGACGCACCTCTTCGTCTGCGAGGTCTTTCCATGACGGAACTGACGGACATCACCGGCCCGGGGACCCCGGCCGACCCCGTCGCCTTCCCCCAGGACCGCACCTGCCCCTACCACCCGCCCACCGGATACGACCCGCTGCGCGACGGGCGGAGCCTGTCCCGCGTCACCCTCTTCGACGGCCGCGAGGTCTGGATGGTCACCGGCCACGCCACCGCCCGCGCGCTGCTCGCCGACCCCCGCCTGTCCACCGACCGCACCCGCCCCGGCTTCCCCGTGCCCACCGCCCGCTTCGCGGCCGTCCGCGACCGCCGGGTGGCGCTGCTCGGCGTCGACGACCCCGTCCACCAGACCCAGCGGCGGATGATGATCCCGTCGTTCACCCTCAAGCGCGCGGCCGGGCTGCGCCCCACCATCCAGCGGACCGTCGACGGACTGCTGGACGCGATGATCGAGAAGGGCCCGCCGGCCGAACTGGTCTCCGCCTTCGCCCTGCCCGTGCCCTCCATGGTCATCTGTGGGCTGCTCGGCGTGCCGTACGTCGACCACGAGTTCTTCGAGGAACAGTCCCGCACGCTGCTGCGCGGCCCCACGGCCGCCGACTCGCAGGGGGCGCGCGAGCGGCTGGAGGAGTACCTCGGCGGGCTGATCGACGACAAGGAGCGGCAGGCCGGACCCGGCGACGGCGTCCTGGACGATCTCGTCCACCAGCGGCTGCGCACCGGTGAACTGGACCGCCGGGACGTGGTGGCGCTGGCCGTCATCCTGCTGGTGGCCGGCCACGAGACGACCGCCAACATGATCTCCCTCGGCACCTACACGCTGCTGCGGCACCCCGGCCGGCTGGCCGAGTTGCGCGCCGACCCGGCGCTGCTGCCCGCCGCCGTCGAGGAGCTGATGCGGATGCTCTCGATCGCGGACGGGCTGCTCCGCCTGGCCCTGGAGGACATCGAGGTCGCCGGTACCACGATCCGGGCCGGCGAGGGTGTCCTCTTCGCCACCTCGGTGATCAACCGCGACGAGTCCGTGTTCGCCGACCCCGACACCCTGGACTTCCGCCGCTCCACCCGCCACCACGTGGCCTTCGGCTTCGGCATCCACCAGTGCCTGGGCCAGAACCTGGCCCGCGCCGAACTGGAGATCGCCCTCGGCACCCTCCTGGAGCGGCTCCCCGGGCTCCGGCTGGCCGCGCCCGCCGAGGAGATCCCGTTCAAACCGGGCGACACGATCCAGGGGATGCTGGAACTCCCCGTGGCCTGGTAAGAGGCTCTGGTCATGCACATCGACATCGACAAGGACCGCTGTATCGGCGCCGGGCAGTGCGCGCTGGCCGCGCCGGGCGTGTTCACCCAGGACGACGACGGCTACAGCACCCTGCTCCCCGGCCGTGAGGACGGCGGGGGCGACCCCATGGTCCGGGAGGCGGCCCGTGCCTGCCCGGTGAGCGCCATCAGGGTGACCGGACCGGCGGGCTGAGGGAGTCCGGGCGGACCCGGGCCGCGGCCGGGACCGCCCTTCCCGGTTCAGTAGGGTCGTGCGATGACCTCACAGGCCGGCAAGCCCTTCCTCTACGTCGTCGTCTGCGCGGCCGGGATCGCCGCCGCAGTCCCCCGGCTCATCGGTGCCGCCCGGGAACGGGGCTGGGAGGTCGGGGTCATAGCCACCCCGGTCGCGATGGGCGGGTTCTTCGACACGGCGGCTGTCGAGGAGCTGACGGGCCGCCCGATCCGCTCGGCCTGGCGCTCGCCGGCCGATCCGCGCCCGTTCCCGCCACCGGACGCCGTGGTGGTGGCGCCCGCCACCTTCAACACCGTCAACAAGTGGGCGGCCGGCCTCGCCGACACGCTCGCCGTCGGCACGCTCTGCGAGGCGGCGGGTCTCGGCGTGCCGATCGCCGTCCTGCCCTGTGTGGCGGACGCGCTGGCCGCCCACCCCGCGTACCGGGAGAGCCTGGTCCGGCTGCGCGGGATGGGCGTCCGCTTCGGTGAGCCGTACGCCGGCCCGCCCGGGGAGGACGGCGGACGGCCCGCCTTCGCCTGGGAGAGCGCCCTGGACCTGCTGGAGCGGCCCTGAACCCGCTCCTTCGTGGCTAACCGCAGGTCAGCGTCGGCCCGGCCAGCATGCCGCCGGTGTAGAGGTCCTGGCCCCGCGGCACCCAGTAGCCCAGCTTCGAGACCACCGTGGAGCAGTCCGGCCCGACGGTGACGCGGACCTTCACCTTCTCCGGGCGGCCGGGCTGCAGCGCGGTCAGCGCGCAGTCCAGGGAGTGCGCGAGCCGGGTCTTCGAGGGGTACCGGCCGACCAGCGGGTTGACGCAGCGGGCGTCGTCCGTGGCGATCCGCACACCGGTGGCCGCCTCGCCGATGAGCCCGAGCCGGGCGCTGCCGTCGCCCTCGTCGCTGTCCCGCCGGACCGTGTAGGTCAGCGTGGTGGTCGCGTCGCGCCGCAGGGTGGTCCGGTCGACGGTGACGGCGTGCGTGGGCTTCGCCTTGGGCGCGGTCACGGTGAGCGTGGCCTCGACGCTGCCCCGCAGGTCGACACCGGCGGGCGCCGACCGCACGCGCACGTCGGCGGTGATGTCGTACGTACCGGGGCCCGGGTACTCCTGTGCGCCCGGCAGCGTTCCGTTGGCCAGCGTCCGGCCGGCGCGGTGCGCCGTCCAGGTGCCCTCGGTCCGGCAGGTGTAGCGCACCCGGACGCCGGCGCGCCGGCAGCTCGCCGGGGCGGAGACCGTGAACTGCGGGGAGCCGCTGCCCGCGCAGACGCTGACGACGGCCAGCTGCCCGTGCGCGCCGCGCAGGGTACCGGCGGGCGCGCACAGGGTGGACGGCTCCTCGCCCGCACGGGACGGTGACGGCGGCGCGGACGGCACGGCGGCGGGCTGCGCCAGGGCGGGGGTGACGAGGGCGAGGGGCAGCAGCGCCGCCCCCGCCAGGCATTTCAGGATGGTGGGACGTGTCGGCACCTGGTGTCCTCCGGGCGGCCGGGACCGGCCGACTGCCGGTCGTCTGGGGCCGAGGATGAGCTGACAGTACGACTGTCGGACCACGCCACGCCGGATCGGTCACCGGCAGGCGGCACGGCACGAGGGCCGGTCGGCCCCTTCAGCGCACCTTGCGGACGTACTCCGGCGCGTCGGGTGTGGAGACGTCCACGTCGCGGCGGACGATGCTCAGCCGGCCGCCCCAGCGCGCGAGGGCCTTGCGCAGGCCCCGGTCGGTGTACTCGATGTCCACCACGAGGTCGTCGAACGCCTTGGCGTACACCTCGCACTCGTCGTACTGCCCGCACTCCTCGGTGACCGCGAAGTCCAGCCCGGCCGCCCCGCGCCGGCCGGTCAGTTCGGCGGTGTTCTTCTGCCCGACGGCGAGCTCCCGGGCGTGCGCGTGGCCCGTGAGCAGGCGCATGAACGCGGTCGCGTCGGTGGCGGTGAGCAGATGCTTCGATCGGGTGTAGCTGTCGTAGTTGTCGGGCTCCACCGCGTCGAAGCCCTTCTTCGCGCAGCCGTCGGTCCACCGGTTCACCCGCGCCGCCACCCGGCTCCGCTTGGCGGGGGTGCGGATGTCCAGCAGTGGTTCGTCCCAGTCCTCGTCGATGACGAGCCTGCCCTGGCCGTCGCGCAGCAGCAGGTCCGCGGGCCAGTCGGCACGTTCCTGGGGCTGGGCCTGGAAGGCGTTGACATAGCAGATGTTGTACAGGCCGGGCGCGGGGGAGTCGGACCGGTCGCGGCTGACGATGCGGACCCCGCCGGCCGGGGGATAGGCGCCGCCGATCTGGTAGTCGAAGCCGGCGTGCCGCGGCGGCAGGCGGTACGTCAGGGGCTTCGCGGTCCTCGCCGGGCCGCCGGAGCCGCAGCCGGCCAGCGCGGTCGCGGCGAGGACCAGGGCGAGCAGGGCGGCGCCGGCCGTGGTCCCCCGGCCTTCCGCCCGGAAGGCACCCTTCGTCGGCACGTCCACTCCATCGCATCGCCGTCACGGCCCCGCTCCGGACCGGCGTGGCACGTCCGGAAATCCAACCCTCCGCCCGAGGCCGTGGTCAAGTCGGCGCCGGGGGCCCGACGTACGCTCCTGAGTGACCATCGCCCCTGAAGGCAGGAGCAGCAACGATGCAGTACGTGAAGCTCGGTTCGACGGGCCTGGACGTGTCGCGGATCTGTCTGGGCTGCATGACCTACGGCCTGCCCGACCGTGGTACGCACGAGTGGACGCTCGACGAGGCGGCGTCCCGTCCGCTGATCCGGCAGGCGCTGGAGGCGGGCATCAACTTCTTCGACACCGCCAACGTCTACTCCGACGGCACCAGCGAGGAGATCGTCGGGAAGGCGCTGCGTGACTTCGCCGACCGCGACGAGATCGTGCTGGCCACCAAGGTGCACGGCCGGACACGGCCGGGCCCCAACGGCCAGGGCCTGTCCCGCAAGGCCGTCCTGACCGAGATCGACCACAGCCTGCGCCGTCTCGGCACCGACTACGTGGACCTCTACCAGATCCACCGCTACGACCACACCACTCCCGTCGAGGAGACGATGGAGGCGCTGCACGACGTGGTCAAGGCGGGCAAGGCCCGCTACATCGGGGCGAGTTCCATGTACGCCTGGGAGTTCGCCAAGGCCCAGCACACGGCCGACCTGGGTGGCTGGACCCGGTTCGTGTCCATGCAGAACCACTACAACCTGCTCTACCGCGAGGAGGAGCGGGAGATGCTCCCGCTCTGCGCCGACCAGGGCGTGAGCACGCTGCCGTGGAGCCCGCTCGCCCGCGGCCGGCTCACCCGCGACTGGGGCACGGTCACCGAACGCAGCGCGGGCGACGCCTTCGGCAGCCGCCTGTACCTGGACGGCGACCGCGCGATCGTCGAGGCGGTGACCCGGATCGCCGAGGCGCGGGGTGTGCCGCGCGCACAGGTGGCACTGGCCTGGCTGCTGCACCGGGACACGGTGGCCGCGCCGATCGTCGGCGCCGCCCGGCCGGGGCACATCGAGGACGCGGTGGCGTCCGTCGAACTCGAACTCAGCGAGAAGGAGATGGAGGAACTCCAGCAGCCCTACACGCCGCGCGCGATCAGCGGCCACTGACGGCCGGTGCCGGTCCGCGCGAGGCCCGCCCCTGACGCGCGGACCGGTGCCGAGTCGCCGCCGGGCGCCTGGTGAGCGGGTGTGAACGGCGGTAATGCGACGCAAAGGCTTTCTTGACAAATTGTCAAAACGGCAACCGCCGGAATTACGTTGTTCGGAACTGGGAGATCTCTTGTTCGCTAGTGCCTGACTGTGTAAAAGTGTGCGTTGTCGGCGCGCAGACAATTACATTTTCCGCTGCATGCGCCAGGCCGCTCCGTACGCCCCCACGCTTCAAAAGAGCTGCCCCGGCGGCGTTCGAGATGCCGAATGCTGTCCATACCTCTTGGTATGGACTAATTCCCGTGTCGCGTCTGGAGGAATGCAGCGGTGAATGACGCAGGCAGGTCGGATTTCGCGCCGACCGGCCGCCGGTTCGAAGTCCCGGACGAGCGGCTGAGCGCCGAACTGAGGAAGTGGACGGGAACGTCACCCGCGCTGCACCCGGTCGGCGAACTCCTGGACCGGCACTGGGAAGCGGCCTTCGCCTACGCCCGGCTGTGCACCGACGGCCCCCGGGCCGCCGGCATGCTCACCACCGCCGCCTTCACCCGGCTGTTCGGCGAGTCCATCAGGCAGTCGGGCCCGTCTGCCGCCTGGCGGCCCCATCTGCTGGTCACCGTCCGCCGGATAGCCGCCGAGTGGGACGGCGACGGCCGGCAGGAACTGCTGCACCCCGCCGTGCGTACGAACCCCGCCACCGGCGAGCGTGCCTCGGCCCGGCTGCTCCCGCCGTCCGGCCGGCGGCTGCTGTCCCGCGCCTTCCAGCGGCTGCCCCAGTCCGCCCGCGCCGTGCTGTGGCACATCGAGGTCGAGGCCGAACCCCTCGCCGTCCCGGCCGCGTTGCTGGGCCAGGACGAGGAGGAGACCGGCGTCGAACTCGGCCGCGCCCGCGACCGGCTGCGCGAGGAATGCCTCCAGGCGCACCGCGAACTCGCCCCCGAGACCGAGTGCCGGCGGTACCTGCGCATGCTGGACGTCACCTTCCGGCGCGGCGGTGCCGACATCGACCCCGATCTGCAAGGGCACCTGGCCGGCTGCCGGCACTGCCGGCAGACCGCCGACCAACTCGCCCAGTTCAACACGGGACTCGGCCTCGCCCTCGCCGAGGCCGTGCTCGGCTGGGGCGCCCGCGCCTACCTGGAGGCACGCGCCACCCTCCCCGACGCGGCCACCGCCCCCCGGCCCGAACCGGCCCCCGCGCCGCCCGGCGGCGAGGCCTTCGCCGCCGCGGCATCCCGCGGGGGCGCGCCCTCCACTCCGGCCGGCGCGCCCCCGCCCGGCCCCTCCCGCCGGTCCGCGCACCGGGCCGCCCGCCGCGCGCGCCGCCGCCACCTCGCCCTCGCCGTCGCCGCGGTGAGCGGCCTGGTCGTGCTGCCGCTCGTGCTGTGGTCGGTGCTCGGTCCGGACGACGGCCCGCCCCCCGCCCCCGGCGCAACCCCTTCCCGGACACCGGGCAAGGGCAGCCCCGACGCGGGCCCGTCCTGGGCCGGCTCCAGCGGGACCACCCAGGGGGCACTGCGCGGCCGGCTGCACAACCTCGCCTCCGGCCTGTGCGTGGACGTCGTCGGGGACAAGGCCGTCAAGGGCGCCGAGACCGAACTCACCGCCTGCTCCTCGGCCCCCGTCCAGCAGTGGAGCTACGAGACCGACGGGCTGCTGCGCAACGCCTCCGCACCGGATCTGTGCCTGGACTCCCGCCTCGGCTACTCGGTCCGGCTCGCCCCCTGCTCGGCCACCGCCGAGGCCGCCAAGGACATCCGCTACGACTTCACCCTCCAGGGCGCCCTCGTCCCCCGCTCCGACCAGGACCTGGCGCTCGCCCCGGCCGCCACCGACGGCTCCGGCGCCCTCGTGCTCAAGACCCGCACCGCGACCTCCGTCCAGCGCTGGAGCGTCGACACCGCGAGCCCCGACCTGGAGATGCAGGTCGTCAACTGGGACATCGACAGCACTCCCGCACCGTCCCCGTCGGACAGGGTCACGCCCAGGGCCGCGGAGTCCCCGTCCCCGTCGCCGACCCCGTCGGCGGCCCGGAGCACCGCCCCGCCGCCGGATTCACCCGGTCCCAGCCCCGACTTCTGCTCGGTCCACCCGTCCTACTGCTCCTGGGGCGGTGGCGGATACGGCGGAGGCGGCGGACACCACCACCACTGACCCGCCGCCGGCTCAGTGGTGGTGATGAGGCGGCGGGGGCGGGATCGTCGCCAGCCCGGGAGCCGGTTCGGGCCAGACCAGCAGCACCGGGCAGGGCGCGTGGTCGACGGCGAACCGGACGGCCGGACCCAGACTGCGCGGCCCGAGCCGCGAGCGGTCGCCGTCCCGCGCCAGCACCAGCAGATCCGCGCCCTCGGCGGCGGCCACCACCTCCCGCTCGACCCGCCCGGACCGCTCCGCGCGGGCGCACGGCCGCCCCAGCCGTTTCGCCGCCGCGTCCAGGATCCCGGTGGCCGAAGTGCCCTCCAGCGCCTCCAGCAGCCCGCCCGGGTCCCGTTCGGGATGACCGCGGCCCAGGAGCCCCGCGAACGCGCCGTGCGCCACGCCGGGCACGTCCGGGCCGGACACATGCAGCAGCACCACCTCGGCGTCCGGCGGGGCGTGGGTGCGGACGGCGTCCACACAGGCGGGCCAGGTGCCCTCGACGAGCCAGGCGATCACGCGCATCCGGCCGGCCTCCCTCGGCTCACGACAACCCTCAGAGAATCTGCAGCGACCCCCACAGTGCCACCACCGACACCGCCAGCGAACAGGGCACGGCGATCAGGCCCAGCCGGGTGAACTCCCCGAGGTCCACCCCGTGCTCGTGCTGGTGCACGATCCGCCGCCACAGCAGGGTGGCGAGCGACCCGGCGTACGTCAGGTTGGGGCCGATGTTCACCCCGAGCAGCACCGCGAGCACCGCGCCGGAACCGGCCGGAGCGGCGAGCGGCAGCAGCACCAGCACGGCCGGGAGGTTGTTGATGAGGTTGGCCAGCACGGCGGCCAGCGCCGCGGTCCCGGCCAGCGCGGCCAGTCCGGTGCCGCCGGGCAGGACGTGCCCGAGCACGTCCGCGAGCCCGTTGTCGACGACCGCACGCACCAGGATGCCCAGCGCCAGCACGAACGCCAGGAACGCCGGGGCCGCCGCCCGCACGACGGCCAGGGGGGTCGCCCCGCGCCGCAGCAGCGCCCGCCCGGCCAGCACCAGGGCGCCCGCCGCGGCCACCCACGCCGGGTCCACGCCGAACGCCGAAGCCACCATGAACCCCGCCAGCGTGCATCCCACGGTCACCAGCGCGAACAACGGCAGCGGCGGCGCCTCGCCGGCCTCCCCGGGCACCGGGGCCGCGGCCGTCAGGTCCCGGGCGAAGAACAGCCGGAACACCAGGTACTCGGCGCCGATCGCCACCAGCCAGGGCAGCGCCATCAGGGCCGCGAACCGGGTGAAGCTCAGCCCGCTCGCCGCGAAGGCCAGCAGGTTCGTCAGGTTGGACACCGGCAGCAGCAGCGACGCCGTGTTGGACAGGTGGGTGCACGCGTACACATGCGGTTTCGGCCGTACGCCGGTGCGCGCGGCGGTGGCGAAGACGACCGGGGTCAGCAGCACGATGGTGGCGTCCAGGCTGAGCACGGCCGTGATCGCCGACGCCAGCGCGAACACCGCCGCCAGCAGCCGCACCGGCCGGCCCGCCGCCCAGCGCGCCATCCACGCGCCGCACGCCTGGAACAGCCCCTCCACGGCGCAGAAGTGGGCGAGCACCAGCACCGCCGCCAGGAACCCCACCACCGGCCCGAGCCGCTCCGCCTCCGCCCGGGCGTGCTCCAGCGGGATAGCGCCGGTGGCGATCACGATCCCGGCGGCGGGGACGGCCAGCGCCGCCTCCGGCCATCCGAAGGGACGTACGACGGCCCAGGCGAGCACGGCGACGAGCAGCACGGCCGACAGGGCCTCGGCGAGCGGGGTGTTCAGGGCGGGTCCTTCCGGATCGGTCCGAAGGTGGTGCCCGCTCATGAAAGCAAACGTCGGCGCGCGCACCACGTTGACCGGGTGCCCGCCGCGCCCGGGAACCGATCCCGGGCCGCCGTGGCGGACCCCGCCGTCCGGCCCGGACCGGCCACCGGTGGCATCACCGTGCCGGAAAAGAACCTGCACGACGCCCGCCTGAAGCTGGCCGGATCGGGCCTGACCGACAGCGGCAAGCTCGGCTTCGAGCTGATGGAACGCGGCCCGGATCGGGCCGTGCCGCCACCCCCACGACGATCTTCCTGGCGGCCGGTGAC
>NZ_JBEYRK010000042.1:0-71211 GCF_040704065.1 Streptomyces sp. NPDC047869 | reverse complement strand
CACCGCCCCCAGCCACCTCGCAACTGGCAAACGCCCGAATCTGAAACGGAAGGCGACTCACGAGGCGAGACCAGAACTCAAGACCGGGACACTAGGCAACTCCGTCCGCGGGCGTCGCCCTAGGGCTGAGCATCTGGGTCGTGGCCAGGGCGCGGTAGAGGGAGTCGGTCTCGAGGAGTTCCGCGTGGGTGCCCACGGCCCGGACCCGGCCCGCCTCCATGACGACGATGCGGTCGGCCGTGGTGACGGTGGACAGCCGGTGCGCCACCACCAGCACGGTGATGTCCCGCGCCGCCTCCGCCACGGTCTCCCGCAGTGCCGCCTCGTTGTCGGCGTCCAGCTGTGACGTGGCCTCGTCCAGAAGGAGCAGCCGAGGGCGGCGCAGCAGGGCCCGGGCGATGGCCACGCGCTGGCGCTCGCCGCCGGAGAGCCGGCTGCCCCGGTGGCCGACCAGGGTGTCCAGTCCCTGCGGAAGACGGGCGACCACAGGGTCCAGCCTGGTGCGGCGCAGTGTCTCCCGAAGCTCCTCGTCCGTGGTGTGCGATGCGCCCAGGGTCAGGTTCTGGCGCAGGGTGCCGGACAGGACGGGCGCGTCCTGCTCGACGTAACCGATGGCCGCGCGCAGTTCGGCCAGGGGCCACTGTCGCAGGTCGCGCCCGTCCAGGAGGATGCGGCCGGTGTCCGGGTCGTAGAAGCGCTCGAGGAGGGAGAAGGCGGTGGTCTTGCCCGCGCCGGAGGGGCCCACCAGGGCGGTCACCCCCCGGGCGGGCACCGTGAAGGAGACGCTGCGATGGACGGCGGGCAGCCCGGGCTGGTAGCGGAAGCCCACCTGTTCGAAGCGCACCGTGGCCGCCGGCCGCGCAGACCGCCCCGCGGCCTCCGCGGCGCTTGCAGGGGGCGTGCCGGGGAGGGAGGGGCCGGCCGGTTCCGTGTCCATGTGCCCGATCGCCTCGATGCGCAGCGCGGCGGCCGCGCCGACCTGGAGCTGCCCCACGGCGTCGACGAGCTGGCTGATCCTCGGGGCCAGCGCGAACAGGTACAGCAGGAAGGCGACCAGGGTGGACACGCTGATCGCTCCGGAGGCGACCCGGGCACCGCCCACGCCGAGTACCGCCAGGAAGGACGCCTGCCCGGCGACGGCGGAGGCGGCCGCCGACAGGGCCTGCCACCCGGCGGCGCGTACCCCTGTGCGACGGGCGTCCTGCGCCATGCGGTCCAGTGCAGCCGCCTCCCGCTGCTCGGCCCCGGCAGCCTTGACCGCGCGCACCGCCCCGAGGGTCCGCTCCAGAGCCGCGCCGATCTCGCCGACCGACTCCTGCGCCTGCCGGGTGGCACGCCCGATGGCCGGTGTCGCCACCCCCACGACCGTTCCCAGCACCGCCACGACGGTGAGCGTGACGCAGAGCAGGACCGGGTCGACGAGGCCCATCAGCACCAGCGTCACGACCAGCATGACGACGCCGGTGACGGCGGGCGCCGCGGACTGGGTGGCGGCTTGCCGCAGCAGCATGGTGTCGGAGGTGGCACGGCTGATCAGCTCACCCGGTTCGTGCCGGTCCAGTTCGGGCACCGTCAGCCGGAGCAGGCGCCCGGTGATCCGCCGCCGGGCGGAGCACACGACGGACTCGGCGGTGCGGTGCAGGACGTACTGGCCCAGGGCGGAGAACGCGGCAGCCCCCAGCAGGAGCGCGGCCAGGACCAGGACCGGACCGGTGGCCGTGCGCCCCGAGCCCAGGTTGTCGATCAACCGCTTGGCGGCCAGTGGCTGGGCCAGGCCGAGAGTGCTGCCGCCCAGTCCCAGCAGCGCCCCGGCGAGGCCGGTGCGACGGTGGGGCCGGAGCGAGGCCGCCAGCGCCCGGTAGCCGGACGGTGCCCTGAGGGCGCGCGTCCGGGAGGCGGCGCCCCCGGCTCCGGCGACCGCGGCTGGCGCGCCGGACCGTGCCGCGCCTCCCGGGTCCGCCGAGGGGGTCTGGACGGTCGTCGCGGTGCCGGGGCATGCGGTGGTGGGCGGCAGTCCGGCCATGGGTCAGTCGACCGCGAAGAAGCGCTGGAAGTAGTCGGCGGGGCAGTCCTCGCCGACCGGCTGGGAATCCGCCTCCACCCAGGCGTGCGCGGCGAACGGCGGCTGCTTGCGCACCCCCACGCACCAGGTGGGCCACTGGCCGCGCATCCGGCACAGCAGGACGGTCGCCAGCGACCTGGGCAGGCACCCCTTGCGGCCACCGGCGGTCAGGCTCACGGCCAGGACGGTGTCCAGGGCGGCCGCGGTCTGCGCCACCGAGGCCGGCCGTGCGCCACGGCGCACCTGGCGCAGCAGGCTGCGTATCCGGGCGGGCGGCAAGGTCGCCAGCAGGTGGGCGCACCCCACGGCGAGGCGGGCCGCCAACCGGGTGGGCAGGGGTACGGAACGAGGCCGGTAGGGGACCGCTTCGGGTGTCGACATGGGGCTTTCCTCTCTGCACCTGTGGGCGTGGTGAGGGGGCGCTCCGGCTTCTCGGGTCGCCGGCCGCTTCGCCCGTCAGTTCTCGTTGACGAGCCCGGCCGACCGCAGTTCCGTGAGGATGCGGTCCACGTCCTGCTGGGCGAGGCTGTCGCTGACGTCGTACCGCTCGGTGAGGGCGTGCACCGCGTCTTCCGCGTCGCGGCCCGCCAGCATCGTCTCCAGGACCACGGCGGCGGTGGGGTTGAGGGTCCAGTACTCGCCGCTCTTCTCGTCCAGCAGGGCAAGGCCGTACTCGGTCTCGGCCATCAGGATGCCGCCGCGCAGTTCCAGTTTCATCGGACAACCTCCGTAGCGAGGGGTGTCTGCCGGTGGGGCAGGGGTTGACGGGCGTGCCGCAGCGGTATCTACGCGGTCGCGTCCGGGCCGCCGGGGCACGTGAACGGTGGCGCGTGGCGGCGCCGGCGTCAGCCGTCCGCAGGGCGGTGCAGGGTCTCCCGGGTACGCAGCCACACCTCGCAGCCGACGGTCGGGTGGAGGAGGACGTTCTCCAGCTCCGCCGACACCGGACCGGAGCACCAGGCGCGCCACACGTCCGCATCGATCAGGCCCAGCCCGGCCAGCCGCGAGTCCTCGCACAGCGCCAGCAGGGCTTCCCGGTGCCGCCGTAGTCCGACCTCCTCCTCCAGCGTGGCGTTGGCCTTGGTGGCCCGGGTGCGGCTGGCCTCGGGGACGACGCCGCGCATGGCCTCCACCACGAGCGGCTTGTACCGCCACGGAGTCACCCGTTCCTCCGGGCGCACCGCCAGGCCGGCTTCCACCACACGGTCGTCGTAGAAGGGGGAGGCGAAGAGGAGGCCGCGCTGACGTGTCATCTGGTTGAGGTGCCTGGCGAACCGTGACACCGCCTGCATGGTGGCCAGTTCGCGGTGCTCTCCGTGCCCGGGGCCCAGTGGCCTCGCCACGGCGGCCTCCTGCTGGATGAGTGCGCGCACCGCGTCGACAGCGTCCGCGGTGGCCCACGGCGGCATCCTGGCCGGCGAGCACCACTGGAACAACGGCTCCTCCAGCGAGGGCAGCGGGTCGGTCAGGTCGGTCGCGATCTGCTCCAGCCACGCCCCGTACGGGCGCCGGTCCAGCAGCTGGCGTACGGCTCGCCGCCGCGACCAGCGGTACTTGGCCAGGTACCCGCGGGCGTGGCGGACGGCGGTGCGCGGCCGGCGCAGCAGCAGCTCGTGGACGCGGGCGGAGGCGCCCGCCAGCAGCTCGTCACCGCCGAAACCGTTCAGGTGGACGGTGGATCCCCGATCCGCGGCCAGGTGGAGCAGGCTCATCCGCCGGTTGCGGTCCACCGCGTACAGCGACGGGGCGTCCAGTACGTCGGTCAGCGCGTCCACGCCGTCGAAGGTGAGCGGGAAATCGTCGGCGGGAACGATGTGGTGCTCGATCCGCCCGCCGCCGTCGGCCGACGACAACTCCTCGACCGTGCGGCGGGCCCAGTGGACGTCATCGCCGCGCGGGTCGTGGGTCGCCGCGGTGTAGGCGACGACCTTGGCGCCGGCAGCCACCGCGGTGCACACCACGGCGGTGGAGTCCAGGCCGCCCAGATCGGCTGTGACCACGTCCCGGTCCCGGACACGGACCTCGACGGCCCGGCGCAGCTCGTCCCGCAGCATCGCCGCGCCCCCGGCCAACGGCACGTCGCGACGCGGCAGCCACCACCAGCGCTTCCGGTGTGCCCGGCCGTCGCGTTCCAGAACCAGGTAGTCGTGGCCGGGCAGGGCTTCCACTCCGCGCCACACGGGTCGCGCCGACAGCGGGTGGAGCACGCCCAGACTGAGCATCTGGAGCGCGAGCCGGCCCTCGTCGAGGGATGCCCCGATCAGGTCGGCCAGGACGTCGGCCCGGTCGGCCGCCAGGTGGGCCCGGTGCGCCCCGCCATGGAACAGCGAGCGGACACCGGTCACGGTGCCCTGCGCACGTACCCGGCCGTGCAGACTTGCCAGGAGGTGGTAACTGCCGTGCCAGGAACTGGCGTAGCGGTCGAGGGAGGCCGGATCGGTGGCCGCGGCCGCCGCGCGGGCCGCTTCCTCGGCGGTGACGGCGTGCTCACCCAGCACCGCCAGGCGCACCCCGCCGCACTCGCCGACCGTCAGCTCCCGAGGATCCCAGCGCCCCATCAGCCACGGCCGGCCCGAGACGTGCGGGTGGCTCTCGGTGGCGTGCGGCAGAGCTCTGGCCGCCACGGCTGCCGCTTCGTCGGTATCGGGCAGCACCACGAACCAGGCGGGCACCACGGCGGGCAGCGCGGGGCTGTTCATGGACTCACGTACCTCCGGTCGATGGCGTGGCGCGGATGCGGCGGGAAGGACGGGCCGGGCGGAGCGGCGGAGGGCAGTCGGTGACCGCCCTCCGCCGCCTTGAACGGGCCCGGGTCACTCACTCCGGAGGGAGGAGGGCAGGGCCCGGTCGGCTCGTGGTCAGATGAGCTGGTGACCGCCGAGGAGGTCCTTGGCGGTACCGCCGGCCAGGCCCGTCGTCTTGCGGAAACCGCCGGCCTTGCTGAGGGTCGGACGCTCGTACGTCATGGCCACACATCCTTTCGTTCACGACGACGTCAGCCGCCGCCGTGTCAGTCGGGTGAAGGAAACGTCGGCACAGGCACCTGTTCGAATCGGACCGTTTCTCACCGCGGTTCCGGATCCGCAGACGGCCAATTCGGTAAGTCACCCTAGGGGCGCCTGTCGGATCGTCACAACAGTGCTTGGAGGAGGTGACGTAGCACGCGGGAAGCGAACTCTGCACCTTTTCCCGGGTGGATGCCGCCGAAAGCGGGGGAACACGTGTCATGGAAAGCAGGTTTGAGGGTACCGGAGAGGGTTTTCCCGCTGCCCGGAGGGGAATCGGGTGCGTCCGAGGCCCGTAGGTCGCACCACCGCCGACCGGTTTGCCCAGGTCAATGGCTACCTGGCCATCAGAGGTCCCTCTCGGCCGTCCGGGGCGTCCGTGGGCCGGCACCTGCCACCGTGAGAGAAATCGACAAAAGCTTCAACTGTCGAAGATATAATCATTGGCCAGCGTTTTCAGTCGGCTCTCGCGGTGATCCGCGACTCTCCCATGAGAGCTGACGGGCAAGAACTGACGGGTAACACCGCAGGTATTTCATATCCGGACCGCCGGGCGCGTCTGCTCTCGCCGACCGCGCCTCGCCGTACCGGTGGCTCTCGCGGCCTTGCACGACGAATGATTCCTGGCCGCCTCGGCGGCCAGGAATCGAGTGCCCGTCGGTGATCTTGAACTGCCGGGGTGCGGCCGGTCGGCAGGCCGCCGATGTCCGCGGGGCGGTCATCTGATGCCGGTGGTCCTGCTGACCCACTGGGGCAGTGTGAGCCGACCGGCTGCGCTCGCCGGAGAGGGCTCGCGCCGACGGGCCGGCACGTGGCCGTGGGCTGCTCGGCCGTCCCGGCCCTCCCGGTGGCCTCGGCCGGCGTCGGAGGCCAGGGAGGAGCGGAGGAGGGACAGGTGCGGTGCCACGGCCGCGAGCCGGTCGTGCTCGTGCAGGACCACCGCGGCTCCCTGCTCTTTGGGGGCGGGGGGCAGATCGCCGTCGGCCGTCTCGTAGTACCTCGGGGACAGAGCGTGGTCTTCGATCATGGTGGGGGACCTCCGTTCGCCCTCCCACCTTCACCCAGGCACGGTCCCTCGCGCGTCGTCCCCCTGCAGCGATTCCCGGCTACCACGTCCGCGGTATGCGGCACGCCCGCCTACGGCCGGGGCGGCACGGGCGTACCGTGTCGGCGATCACGTGCATGCGTGGGGGGGCGCTCCGGTTCTGCCGCCGGACTGGCCAGGCCGCACTGGTAGGCGATGACCACGAGCTGGGCCCGATCGCGCGCCGCCAGTTTGGTCATGGCCGCGGTTGTGCCATTTATCCCCGGGCCGAGGCCGGCAGCAACGCAGTCCGTTGGCGTAGGCCTGTCCGAACTTCGCGCACCAGCGGCGGACGGTCTCGTAGGAGACGATCACGCCGCGCTGAAACATCAGCTCCTCGACCTCGCGGAAGCTGAGCGGGAAGCGGAAGTACAGCCACACGCAGTGGGAGATGATCTCGACCGGGTACCGGTGCCCCTTGTACGGCGGCGCGCTGTCCACGGACGGTCCCCCTCCACCATGATCAACCGGTCAGTCAACGTGACAGTACCCACCACTGGCATCGACATCCCCATCGCCGCATATCGCGCGCTCAGGGAGGCCTGCGGTTGGCTCCGCCTGGCAAGCCCGACAGGTGTGGTGCTGCGCGCCCTGCAACTCGTCGGCGTCGACACCCTCATCGACTGCCACGAAACCCTCGACCAAGCGCTTATCGACTGATCCCTCGCCGGCCGACCGCGATCGAGGTTGTCAGCTTGCACCGGATGAGAGTTGCTGAGCCTTCGTCGCCGAAGAGGAGCGGGCCCCGCAGCGGGGATGTACACGCTGAAGAGCTGGTGCACCGCCCTGGCCGCCCGCACGGCTCAGTGCCGTGCACCGTTCTCGACGTCACCACCGATCCCGCCTACACCGCCGCTTCCCGGGCAGATGCTCTCCTCCGGGTCCCGTTCCTGCCAGAGCATTGCGATCACCGCGCAAGACGGCCGCCTCCAAAGCATCGTCTCCCCCCACTACCACCTGCCGCAGCACAGCCTCCACCCCGCCTGCGCCCACGCTCTCCACGAGACGGCCCAGCAGGCGGGAGCCAGACTCGACTGGTATCACCACACCGTCATCCTGGACGCGATCGCCCACGCCCGCGCCTTTGGCCGCAACCAAACATGAGGACCGCAGTTGATTCGCGCCGAAGACCGCATATGTCGGCTGACTCCGCATATCCCGGACTGCTGTTTGGTTGCAGGTGGTCGGGGCTACTCGCGTCCGGAAGCCTTCGTCGCAGCAAGGGACAGCAAGGCCGACGCGCCGCCGCCGACCGTCTCCGCCGACGGAACCCCGCACAGTAGCGATGACAAGGGGTTGGTCGCGATGACCGTAACCACACAGGGCGGTGGGGGCGGCTCCAGCGGCCTCTATGACGTTCTGGAACTCGTCCTCGATCGCGGACTGGTGATCGACGCGTTCGCGCGGGTCTCGCTCGTCGGTATCGAGATACTCAAGATCGACGTACGGGTCGTGGTCGCCAGCGTCGACACCTACCTTCGCTTCGCCGAGGCGTGCAACCGTCTCGACCTTGAAGCAGGGCCTCGCAAGCCGGCCGGGCTGACCGAGCTCACGGGCGAGCTCACGCAGTCCGGCGCCCAGGGCAAGACCAAGGGAACCCTCTCCGGCGCCGCGGAGACCATCTCCGATGCCTTCCAGCAGGCACGCGACGAGGGCCGAGAACGTCACGGCGCCCGAACCGCGCGCAGGAGAGAGGAATAAGGCCCATGGATCCCCGCTCTCCGAAGAGATCCTCACCACAGCCCGTGCGGCACTGACAGCATCCGGTTGATCCGTGCCGCGCTGCCGGGCAGCCCGCCAAGGGACACTCGCCGCCACGTCGCCGACAGCACAGACGGCCTTCCCCGGTCAGCCCCGGACGACGAGATGGCGCGGCAAGGTGCACCCCGCCGAATCCAGCCGGTCACCCTTCATACCGCCGAACTGCGCCGCCGGACGCGGGCCTGAGCCCGACTGGGACTGTGGCCCGAGGACGGCGAGGTCGAGGCCGCGGGACAGCGACCCGCGCAACGGACCCCACGCCGAAGTCAGCGGCCCGCCCCCGGGCCGGGCACTTTTCGCGGCCGTCAAGCGACAGCGCACGCACCGGGTCTGGTCACCTGGCGGCCGCCAGTCGGCGCGAGAGCTCCTCCTGCGAGACGTCTTCCACGTGGGTCAGAAATACCCAGATGTGACCGGAAGGATCCTTGAGGATGACGGTGCGGTCACCGTGGAACATGTCCTTCGGTGGCTGGACAATCTCGGCGCCGGCGGCTTCCGCGCGCTGCGCCAGGCTGTCGACGTCCGGCACGAAGACGTGCAGCGTGACGGACGTACCCCCGCCGAGCGAGGTCGGCGCGGCGAAGGAGGCGGCCTCCGCCTCGCCCACGCTGGCGTCGCCCAGCATCAGCGTCGACCGTCCGATGGTGATCTCGGCGTGCAGAATCCCACCGCCCGGAGCGTCGATCCTGAAGTCCTCACGGGCGCCGAACGCCCGCCGATAGAAATCGATCGCCGCGGCGGCGTCATCGACCATGATGTGCGGAATCACGGCATAGCGGTAGCGGTCAGGGATCTCGATGTGGGTCGTGTGCTCGGTCATGGCGAACCTCCCTGCAAAGGAACCGCTGGTCGACTCCTGCGGCTCTGGAAGGAACCTAGAAGCTCAAGCTTGGTTGACATCAACCATGTGACCCTGCAAGGGCCTTCGTGCAGGCCACCTGGAGTTCCTGCCCTGCCGATCGGAAGGCAAAGGCTGGTGGCCGTGGACGCAACAGCGCAGTACTGCGATCACCCCTCCTTGCTGATGTCCCTGCTGCCGGGGACCGCGCGCCTGGGTGATGAGCGGGCCGACCGGCGTGCCGAGCTTCTGGCGCGCCTGTTGCGTCGCATCCACCGACTGCCGGTGACCGCAGAGGCGCGGCCGCGCGCCTCTCGGGCATAGACCTCTCCCGAGCGGATGCCCCCGCCCGAAGGCCCCGATCAGCCTGAGCTGTGGCAACGAGCCGTGGACGTGATTCGCCGCGAGCCCCAGGAAATCGGGGCCTGCTTAATCGGGACCTCCACGAGGTGCGGCGTCTGCGCGGCACCACCGTGCGACGGACTTCGGCCGCCGGGCCCGAGCGGGCGGCCGGGCAGGTGGCCGCGTTCCGGGCGCGCGACGACCGAGTGGAGGCGTTCGACGCACTTGCGCAGGCGATCGAGCAGGGCCGTCCGGCAAGCGCCCTGCGGCAGTGCCTCACCCACGCCTGGGCCGCCGCGAGCGGTGGTGTGGGCGCCGAGGAGAACACATTGCTGCGCCGGGCGGCCGACCTGCTGCTACGCTCCGAGCGCGGGGTTGGCGTCAGCGCGCCACCGACGTCCTCCCGACGCAAGCGCGGCCAGCTCCCCCCGCGCTCTCCGAACAACCGTGCCCCGGCCCGGAGCTCGGCGAGCCCCGGCCGCACGGCGGCCGACGCCGTCACCGACCTGCTGCACACCCTCGACCGGCGCCGCGGCCACTTCACCCTCGGCGAGCAGCGGCGCCTGCTCACCCGACTCGAGGACCGGGCGCGCCTGGCAGCGCCGTGGATCAGTGGCCGTGTGCGGGAGCGGATCGCGTACTGGAGGAGACACACACCACCAGCGCCGCTCACGCCGCGGAAGGCGACGGCCCCGACGCCGTCGCCGCCGCCGACGCGGGCGGGCCGCCAAGAGGCGCCGCCCGCCGGGCCCCGCACCATCGAACGGGTCGCCGACGCCGCGCGCGCCGTCCTCGAACACTCCGCCCGCTCGGCAAACCCATCACCTGGGAGCCGCTGTGCGCGCAGGTCAGCGGCCTGCAAGCCCTCGGTGAAGAGGCGCAGCGCCGCGCCCTGGAGAAGGCGTGCGCCCGTTCCCGTGTCGGGGAGATGCTGACAGCCCCGATCACCACCGGCAGCGGGACGCGACACCCGCACTATCTGCACCTCCTCACACCCCCGGCCCTCACCGAGGTGGCCCAAACAAGAAGGGGCACCGCCTAAATCGACCCGGGCTTCCGGCCAGGCAGATCGGCCCCTCTGTACGGCTTTGGACGCGGTGCAGGTGTCGACCGCAGGCCGTGCAGGTCGCGTCATGCATGCTGTGCTGCATGGCTACGATCCATCGCCGTCCCGACACGCTGATCGTCGGGATGCTTCTGGCGGTAGTCGGCGGGTTCTTGGACGCGTACACGTTCGTCCGGCACCACGTGTTCGCGAATCTGCAGTCGGGCAATGTGCTGATGTTCTGCGTCGAGCTCACGGCCCGGCATTGGCACAGGGCGGTGTTGCTGCTCATCCCGGTCGTGGCCTTCGGCATCGGCGTGCTGCTGGTGGAAGTGCTCGGTCTGTCCCATGTGGAGCGGCGTATTCGCCGGCCGCTGCGACTTGTCGTCACACTGCAGATCGTCCTGCTGGCGCTGATCGCGGCACTGCCCGACGACGTGCCGGAACAAGTCACGACGGTGACGGTGTCGTTCGTGGCGGCGTTGCAGTTCTCGACCTTCACCACACTCCGCGACGCCCCCTATACGACGCTGGCGGAGAGCGGGAATCTGCAGAAGGGCATTGCCGCCACGCACCGGTGGCTGGCGGCCGGAGAACCGGCGGCCGCCCGGCGCGCGGGCCGGTACGCCGTGATCATCGGGTCGTTCGCGGCCGGCGCGATGACGGGCGCGGTAATGACCCGTCTGGTCGGCGCACCGGCGGTCGGCGTGGCCGCCGGTCTGCTCACGGGCGTGCTCGCGCTGCTGATCCGGCAGACGCGGCAGTTGCAGCGCGGCGAGGCGAGCACGGGACCACCGCCACCGGGTTCACCGACCGCTCACTGATCCGCCACCGCGGGAACCGCGGCATAGGCCGACGCACCGCTCAGCGGCGTAGCGCTGCCGTTCGCGCGTGTGCGTCGGTCCGCCGCCCGTGAACTGGACACCAGCGCCGTCATCCTGATACCTGAGGACGCCCCCCGATCCGAGCTGGCGGCCACCACCGGATACGGCGCCGAGGTCGTCACGTACCAGGCGGCGGCGTCGCCGAGGCTGCCGGGGTGCAGCGCCTCGGGGCCGCGGGCGTACTCAGTCAGAGCGCCGCGCTGGAAGGCAGGGTGGTCGTGGTGGAAGAGGTCGAGGTGGTGCCCACCGCACGGACCTGGGCCCGGCGCGGACACACACCCTCATCCGGGTGAGGGGACGCTCCCAGCGCCGCTTCTCCACCGCTGCTTTGGCCTGCTACGACGCAGCAGCCAAGCCAACACCGCATTCACAGACCCCGACCACCTCACCAGCACACTCCGACACGGTCTCCGCCACATCCACTACCGCAGCAACCTCATCAACGGATGCCTCGCCGAAACCAGTCTCACCATGACGACACCACGCCAACAACGTCAGTAACAGTCGTTGAGGGTCCGCCGCCGCCCGACTCGATAGACCGCCACCTCTCTGCCTCTCAGGGAAGTTCACTCATTTGCGACTGAGCAACACCGAGTAGATGGGGCGACGATCGAGAGGGCCCACCTGGGCCTTTCACCTCAACGAATCGGTTCCACGAAAGGGACGCGCATGCAGCGCAAGGACTTGATCCATCCCGAATTCCGTGACCTGGTAGAGATTCAGGCGAGCGAACAGGAAGCCCTGCTTTCCAAGCCCAACGTTGTCGGGGTCGCCCTCGGCTACAAGTACGTCGGCGGCCAGCGCACCGACCAGAAGTCGCTGGTGGCGCTGGTCGAGACTAAACTCGGCGAGGACATGCTGGGCCGGGATGACCTGGTGACGCTCAGCGGTGACACGCCCATCGACGTCGTAGAGGTCGGTCCCATCTTCGCTGGCGTCGGCCCCGCTCTGGCCCCCAACGTCTCCATGCACATGATGGACGGCGTCATGGAGGTCGGACGCGGGCGGCAGGTCGCACAGGACTTCCTGGAACAGCGCCCCCCCGCGATCGGAACGCGCGAGTTTCTCGCACCGGCTCCTGCGACTCCGGGGCTGGCCATCGCCAGACCCCAGGCTCTGACGCCCCGGGTCCGTCCCGCCTTCGGTGGGGTGAGCATCGGCCACTACAAGATCACCGCCGGCACGCTTGGCAGCTGCGTCTATGACGCTCAGGCGTTTCCCGGAGTTCCGCCCAAGTACTACGTGCTGTCCAACAACCACGTACTGGCCAACTCCAACGACGCCCGGATCGGTGACCCGGTTCTGCAGCCCGGCCCGTACGACGGCGGCACCCCGGAGAACGACACGATCGCATGGCTGAGCCGCTACGTGCCCATCAAGTACATGCAGGACGGAGCCGCGCCGCTGAACTACGTGGACGCGGCCATCGCCGAAGCCGACTTCCGTAACCTGGACCGGCGCCTGTACTGGGTGGGCGATGTCAAGCGTGTCAACTCGGCACCGCAGATCGACACCTTGGTACAAAAGTGCGGCCGGACGACCAACTACACCACCGGCCGCGTGCTCAACATCAACGCCACCGTGGACGTCAACTACGGCGATGGGCGCGTTGCCCGGTTTGCCAACCAGATCCTCACCACCCCCATGTCCGCAGGCGGCGACTCCGGAAGCCTGGTCTGCGACCTGGAGGAAGGTGCCGTCGGACTGCTCTTCGCGGGCTCGCCGAATGTAACCATCATGAACCCGGTCCCGCTCGTGGAGCAGCTGCTCGGCATCACCATCACCGAGACACGATGATCAGCCGTGCGGCCAACCCCCCGATGCAAGCGGCTGCCGGGCGACAACGGTGAATGAGCACGACTTCGTCGGCGCCGTGGCAAAAGCCACTGAGTGGATGGGCGGTGGGATCGCCGGGGTAGTGGGCGTCGCGCCAGGCACGCAACCCGATGGTTCGCCCTGCATCGTCGTCTTGGTCAACCCCAACGATGAGGTGGGCGAGATCCCGAGCGACGTCGATGGCTACCCCGTCTGCCTCTTGGACACCGGCGGCGATGTGAACGCGCAGCGAGGGTGACCCGGAGCTCCGCGCGTGGGCCAAGTTCTCCGAGAAGCCCGCGCTTAGCGTAGGTCTATTGCGTTCACCGTGAGTCAACGACCAAGAGCGGGACCCAGTGAGACTGTGTCCCGCTCTGTCATGTCGGTACACTCCCCCGGTCATCGCTGATTTTCCTGATCTCCTGACGAGCGCTCCCGGCGCAGGATTCGAACCTGTGGCTCCCGTCCTGACGCCGATGCCGGGCGTGGACGTCAGGACCTAATTCGTTGCTACTTGAGGTTGTAGGCGCGGTGTCGTTGCTGGCTGACAGGTCTTGATCGTCGCGGTATGCCCAACGCGTGAGGTATGTATCCGCAGGGTGGGGGTCTGTCTGTCCCCTGAGCGGCAGGCGTTTCGTGAGCACATCCGGATGACGGCGGCCGAGTTGTTCGCCGCTGGGCACGACAATGCCGCGGTCGCGAAGGAGTTACAGGTCAGCGTCCGGTCCGTTCAAAGATGGCGGCGGTCATGGCAGGAACGGGGCCCTGATGGGCTGCGCTCACGCGGGCCGGTCTCCCGCCCGAAGCTGAACGATGCTTGTTCGCCGTGCTGGAGGAGGAGCCGGCCAGGGGCCCGGTCGCCCACGGCTGGCCAGATCAGACCTGGACCCTTGCCCGCATCAAGACGGTGATCGGCCGCAGGGGCCAGGCTGAACTCCTCGAAGGCGAACCGCCCGCCCGTGTGCTCGCCGGTGAGCCGGAAGAAGTGCGCGACCCCGGCGACGTCGATCAGCTCACCGTCACCGGGGCGGCGCAGGAGCGGGCGGTCGGGCGTGCGGGGCTGGTCTGCGGTCATGGAGGCATGGTGACAGTCCGAGACGCACGTACCGGGCGGTCGGCGTGGCGCGCCCCGTCACCCGTCCGGCCGCGCTCACCTTGATACCCGACCGGCGTGGTCCCGTACTGACAGTGAGGGCCTCCCGGTCGGAGCTGCCCTGTGGGGGGATGCCATCAACCACCATTTCCCCATCCCCTGGAGGCGCCATGACGGTGCAGCAGCACGCCACGATGCCCACGGTTCTGGTGTACGAGGACGACCCGGGATTTCCTCCCCAGGTCCACATGCCCGTACCGCATCCGGTCCCGCACCTCGACGGCCGGCCCTTCCCGATGGCCATAGCCGATCCCGCGCCGCAACCCAATGGCGCCGGGCCGGGCACCGAGGCCTTCCGCTACTGGGTGGCGGCCGACGGGCTCAGCAGGGCCGGCCAGACCTGGGGCCCGCTGGTCCCGGCCGGAACGCGGTGGCACGCGTCGGTCGGCAGCGCCCTCACCGCGCACCTCGACGCGGGCGACGACCTCAACGCCTTCTACGACCGCAAGGGCCTGTGGTTCTTCCGCCACACGGTGGCGGGTGTCATCGTCGCCGCTTGCGAGAGCACCGAGGTCGTCGCACACGAGACGGGACACGCGATCCTCGACGCGCTGCGCCCGCAGCTGTTCAACACGGCGAGCGCGGAGACGGCCGCCGTGCACGAGGCGTTCGGCGACATCAGCGCGCTGCTGACCTCGCTCAGGCTGGAGTCCCTGCGGGTCGCGGTGCTGGCCGAGACGCAGGGCGACCTCGAACTGTCCTCGCGCGTGTCGCGAATGGCTGAGCAGCTGGGCGCCGCGATCCGCAAGGGCCACCCGAACGCGGTCGACCAGGACTGCCTGCGCAACCTGGCGAACAGCTTCTTCTACCGCGACCCGGTACAGCTGCCGCCGAGCGGACCCGCGAACACACTGTCCAGCGAGCCGCACTCCTTCTCCCGGGTGTTCAGCGGCGCGTTCCTGAAGGTCGTCGCCGGGATCTTCCGGCAGCAGGACCTGCAGGACCAGGCGGGCCTGGCCAGAGCCGCCGAGATCGCCGGACAGCTGCTGGTGGACGCAGCGGTGGCCGCGCCCGTGGTGGCCGCGTACTACGCGCAGCTCGCGGGTCACATGATCGCGGCGGACCAGCGCCGCAACGGCGGCCTGTACGGCCAGGCCCTGCGCTCGGCGTTCATCCGGCACGGCATCCTCTCCCTGGAGGCCGCCGCGTCCCTCACCGAGCCCGAGGTGACGCGCCGGGCCGCCGGGATCGACGAGTCGATGCCGGGCGGTGCCGACGACGACGGGCTCGCGGACGTCACGGTCCACGGTGCGCCGTACGGCATCACGCAGCCCGTGACCCTCTCCGCTCCCGCAGGGGAACGCCGGTTCGGCATCGCCGGTTCCGACCCTGCCGGCGGCTCCCTGCGGCCCGCCGATCCCGAGCGGGTGGCCACGTCGTACCTGGAGGACCTGTTCCGCCGCGGCCGCGTCCACGTGCCCGCCGAGCACCGCTCCGCCGCCGCGTTCGTCGACGACCGCCCCTCGCGGATCAAGACGCACGAGATCGTGCCCAGCACGACCGGTGAGGGTCTCGTCCTGGTCCGGCGGGGCTTCGACTGAGCGGTCGGCCGGACCGGCGGACGACCGGATCAGTGGAAGCGCAGACGACGGGCGGTCAGCCGTCCGTCGTCCTCGCGCCTGACGACGTGCGTGGTCCTGGCCGTCGGCTCCTCCCCCTCGAACACCGCCTCACCGCGCGCCAACAGATCGGTGACGAACCTCTCGGCGGCCCGGCGCTCGGCGTCGCCGCCCTGCTCCCCCGCGCCGCCGCCCGCCGGGTCCTCCTCGCCGTTCGCGGTCGTATCGGGCACGGTGTCACCGGCCGGGTCGCGGCGCGTTCGCGAGCGGCTCCTGCGCCGCCGGACGGCCCTGCGCCAAGGGGAAGGTCTCCGTGGCGTCGACCGGGCCGCGCGGTTCCACCGTGAAGCCGGCCCGCTCCAGCGCCTGGGCGCCCTCGGTGGTCACCATGGCGAGGGCGAGCCGCTCGGAGACGGTCTGCACGACGACGGCCTCGGTCTCGTTCATGGCCGTGGTCAGCTCGGACAGGTCCCGTCCGTCCGGCAGTGCGACGCGCGCCCGGAGAACGGCCCGGTTCTGCGTCGCGGCGAGGGCGAACACCGGGTGGGCCGCCGTCCGCATCCCCGCCTCGCGCGCGAAGGCGCGCTCCTGGGCGTCCTCGCCGACGAAGACGCACGCGTCGGGCGCCGTTTCGCCGGTGCTCGCGACCGCCCGGTCGAAGATGCCGCGGCCGTCCTTCACGCCCCAGTGCACCAGCGCCCCGTCGCTGAACCGGCCGGGGAACGCCGCGTGCAGCGCGGCCGCGACGCGCCGGACGTCGTCCTCGCTCGGGCCGGGGTTGGAGATGATGCCCTGGCGCACCTCGTGGAGGGCGTCGAGCACGGCCATGACGCGCGGCAGGGGCCGGAGCGCCAGGGAGCCGTCGGGTCCCGTACGGACGTCCGCCAGGGTCGCCCCGATGTCGAAGAAGATCACAGGCATGTGCAGTGCCTGCCCTCGGTGAACCCTTCCGAGTCGGACCGCCCGGGTGAAAGAGCCGCGGCGGGCCGCCCGGGCACGGCGACGCCGCGGGGGCCCGGGCCGGTCGGCCCGGGCCCCTGCGGGGGTTGCGCGTGGTCGTCACACAGTGGTGGCGTGCAGGCTCGCGCCCGCCGTGACGCCCTGCGGGAAGGCGACGGCCAGGAGGTCGCCGCCGACGGTCCCGAGCGGGGTGTCCAGGTAGAGGCAGCCGGCACCTCCGGCGGCGAGACCGCCGGAGACGTTGTCCAGCTCGGCGTCCGAGATCTCGGTGGTCTCCATGCGGGCGGCACGGTTCGTCATGTTTCCGGATTCTCTTCGAGAAGATGAGCTTTTTCAGAGTGACCACTGATCGGGTGACGGCTGGGCCGAAGCACGCTGGTTGCCACATAGGCGGGCTTGCTGTCGATGTGGCCGAGGCTGCATGCGTTGGACTTGACCAGCTGAACACCGCTGCCACCGAAGCTGGTTGAGGCGGCCAGGGGTTGTCAGTGACTGGTGACAGGATCACCGACATGGTTTTCGTACGCACTACAACTTTCGGGACACGCGCACGCTCCGCCGCCGCTCCCACGTCGGGGCTCGCATCGTCGAGCCCAAGGGCGCCTTGTTTATTCGTCACCCAACAGCGTGCCCCCGTCAGCGTCCAACACACGATGAGCCAGCCTGCAGGTGGCCTGCCCACAAGTGGGCAGATTCAGCCGCGTGTTCTCGCCCTGCGCGCTACCTCCAGGGCTTACTGCGGGGGCACGGGGAAGAGCAGGCAGCTGCTGGTGGCATGCGCCAGCAGCCGGTCAGCGGAGTCGAAGAGCTCGGCCTGGGCAAGAGCCAAGCGGCGGCCGCTGTTGAGGACGGTACCGACGGCACGGACCTTGCCGGTGTCGACGGTGCTCGGGCGCAGAAACTTCACGTTCAGGTCGATCGAGGTGTAGCCCATCCCCGCCGGGAGCGTCGACTGCACCGCGCATCCCGCTGCCGAGTCGAGCAGGGTGGCATAGACGCCGCCGTGCATGCTGCCGATGGGGTTGTAATGCTCCTCGCCCGAGGCCAGGGCGAACACTGCCCGGCCGTACTCGACCTCCTCGAGCGTGAAGCCCAAGGTCGCAGCGAGCGGCGCAGCGGGGAGGCGCCCGGCCAGGAGTTCGTTGAGGAAATCGAGACCGCTCTGCTGCCCGACGGCGGCAGCTGAAACGCTCGGGTCATCCCAGCTGAACGTGCGTGACCTGTCCATGACGGCTCCCTCTAATGGCTGACTTTGACCCTCGAAGCTAGCCAGTTTGGAGTCTAGCTGTCAACGATGAAGCCAGCCTAGGATGGCTTCATGACATGGCTGGAGACGAGCACCGAGAACTGCACGATCCAGCGAACTCTCGACCTTTTTGGCGAGAAGTGGTCGCTGCTGATCCTGCGCGACGCTATGAACGGCGTCCGGCGCTTCGACGACTTCCGTCGACACATGGGGCTGTCCGAGGCGGTACTGGCCGACCGGTTGCGCAAGTTGGTTAGGGCCGGAGTCCTGGACACCGCCCCTTACCGTGAGCCCGGCAGCCGCACCCGGCACGAGTACCGCCTCACCCGAAAGGGCTGGGACCTGTGGCCGGCGATGATGGCTCTGAAGCAGTGGGGGGACCAGTACGCGGCAGACCCGGAGGGCCCTCCCCTGGAGGTCCTGCACCGCGAGTGCGGCGAGTCCGCGGAGGCTGTGGTCGTCTGCGCTGCCGGACACGGGCCTCTCGGCCCGCGGCAGGCCTACACGCGTCCCGGGGCCTCAGCCCGACCCATGACCTGACAGGTCCGGCAGGCCGGACTGATGCCTGCTCAGTGTCGCCAAAGCAGCACTCTCGCGCGGGTTCGATCGCCGCCCAGCGACTTCCGCGACATGTAGAAAGTCCGGGGCCGGCACCAGCGACCACGCCTCAGGGGCCAGCAGTGAAGCCACCCACCCCGTCCGGCCGTGCAGCCGCCCGACGACTCGCCCCGCATGGTCGTCCGCACCCTCACCACCCACTCGCCGGACTCAAGCCGCGGTACTCGCGACGAAGTCCAGGCCCTGCGGTGGGGTTGCCGCATCCCCGGGAGGCGGCCAGGGCCCGGGCGGGAAGCTGGTCGCGCTCCCCCGCCGCGTACAGCCTGCGTCGAACGAGGCGCCGACCTCGCTGCCCGAGCTAGTCTGCGGCGCCCTCGACGACCTTCCGGGCCGCTGCCGCGTGGCTGGCCCGCACCTGCTCACGCAGATCCCGCTGGGCAGGAGTGCCCCGTCGGGCGGGGCATTCCACCCGTACTGCAGGAGGCGTACGGCCGCGCGCACGACTCGATGACAGCCGAACTGGCCACCGTCACCGTCGCCGACGTGCTCAAACAGACAATCGCCTGACCCCTCGAGCGAGCCGCAGTCCACCCCGGCCGACCCACATGGATCGGCCTTTTTTCACCCTCAAATGTAACCAGATTTGTTACATCACCTGGGAGAAGCCTCCGACGTGCACCGATACGGCCCCATCGTGAACACGGCCGCGGACCAACCGATGAAGGCGACCTTCTTCACCCCGCGCTCACGGATGATCCACTCCACTACGGTGTTCAGCTCGTCCCGATCGCTGTTCGAGTTGGTCAGCTGGAACGGATAGTTCGGCGGGCCCGGCGTGAAACCTGGAGGTCTCGGCTTCAGAAGGTTCTGCTGGGCGGGGTTGACGTTGCGAGGGTCGTCCATCTTCGGCCGCGGCGACAGCCCCGAGCCCTGGAGGTCCATCATGAAGACGTCGTAACCGGCCTTCGCCAGCGCATCGGCCCAGCTGTACGACTTGAAATCGAGATCAAAGCCCGCGAGCACCGGAACGCTCCGGCCGTGGAGCATCAGGACGGCCGTGCGCTCGTCGAGGTGGCCGGGGGGCGTGCCGTCGCGCTCCCGCACGAAGAGTTCGACGTCCTTGCCCTTGTTCGCGGGGACGGTGGACTTGTGGGGGTACCCGGTGGTCTTTCACGGTGACGGGCATGAGGCTCCGTTCCATGAGCTCGGCCGGGGCGTCGTTTCCCCGCCCACACCAAGCTCGATGCGCGGGACGGTTCGCGCCACAGCAGAGGGCCAGTCGTGTGACGTGCACGTTCTCCGTGCTGGCGGCGGCCTGTTAGGTCCGCGACGACGTCCACGAAGCGTTCCTCACCCTCGGATGCGTGCTGATCTGTTGGCGGCGGCTGCGCTCTGTGTTGTGCGGCGCCGTGGGCTAGTGCTGTGACCGGAAACGTTCACGGTGTCGCCGAGGTCCTGTTCCAGGGTGGTGCAGGCCATGGAGAATGGGGCGGTGTGAAGCGGTCGACGCTGCGAGATCACAATGGCGTCATGGACCCGACCCGTCAGATCATCGTCGCGCTGGACTGTGACAACCGTCCAGCCGCTCAAGCTGTCGTCGATCAACTCGGTGACGAGTGCCGCTTCTACAAGATCGGCCTGGAACTCCTCACCGCGGTCGGACCCCAGTTCGTGGAACACCTCGTCGCCCAGGGCAACGAGGTGTTCCTGGACCTCAAGCTCTTCGAGATCCCGAACTCCGTCGCCGGTGCAGTCCGCGCGGCAGGCGCACTCGGCGTCTCCATGGTGACGGTGCATAGTATGGGCGGGACCGGGATCATGGCCGCCGCGGTGGATGCGGCCCGCGATTATCCCGACCTTCGTGTCCTTGCCCTCACCGTCGTCACCAGCATGACCGACGCCGACCTCGTCGACATCGGCGTTTCCGGCCCCACCGAGGGCCAAGTGCTGCGGTTGGCCAGCCTGGCCAAGCGGGCCGGATGCCACGGCGTGATCGCCTCACCGCGGGAAGTCTCAGCTCTGCGCAGGGCGTTGGGAAGCGAGGCCCTGATCGTCACCCCCGGAGTTGCCTTGGCCGGCGAGTCTGCTGCCGAACATGCCCGCCCCGGCACACCGCGGGCCGCCGTCGCGGAGGGAGCCTCACATGTGGTCGTGGGCCGCACGGTCACGCGCGCGCCGCACCCGCTGTCTGCATTCCACCGTGTCTGCGCCAACCTGTCGGCTCGTAGTTGAGCTCACAGGTCGGTAGTCAGGCCGCCGCGGCAAGTGAGCGTCCGCCCCAGCGGAGGCCCTTCTCGCTGCGGACACGGGCCCGCTCCCTGCGCTGGGCGGCCAGCACGTCGGGGTGACGGGCGTTGGCGTTGCGCCAGCGCAGGTAGACGTGCAGGGCCCGGGTCTGGACCGTGTGGTTGAGGTGGTTGGAGTTGGCGATCGTGAACTGCCGCAGCGGCCCGAAGTGCGCCTCGATCGGGTTGGCCCAGGACGCGTAGGTTCTACGCGTGCCCGCGATGCCGGAGCCCAGCAGGTCCCGAGTCACCGAAAGGCCGTCAATTTGCCTTGTAGGGCGTCCTATTGGCCTGCGACCATCCCGGCATGGACTCGCGCACAGTCGGGATACCCGAGGTGGACGGCACCGAAGACGTGGCCGTTGTGATCGATGTGATGCGGGCGTTCACCACCGCCGCTTGGGCTTTCCATCGCGGGGCCGACAAGATCGTTCTCGCTGCGGACGTGGGCGAGGCATTGGCGATCAAGGCGTGTCAGCCCGGCTGGCTCGCGCTCAAGGACGGGGCACCGGTTCGCGGGTTCGACCTGGTCAACTCCCCTGGCGTGATCCGGGATACCGACTTGTCCGGCCGAACCGTGATCCAGAAGACCACTGCGGGAACCGTTGGTGCCCTGGCGGTCGTCGAGGCGAAGCTGGCGCTGTGCGCCAGCTTCGCCGTGGCCGGCGCAACGGCTCGTGCCCTGGCGGATGCGGCCGCCGACTCGGTGACGTTTGTTGCCACCGGCGAGGACGGTCGTGCCGCGGAGGATCTGGCCTGCGCCGAGTACCTGGACCGGCTCCTGGCCGGTGATCGCCCCGACCCCGACCCGTATCTGCTCCGTGCCCGCACCTCCCCAGCCGCGGACGACCTGCGCGGCGGGCGGCGCCGCGGTGCTCACCCCGCCGATGTGGAGTTGTGCCTGGAGGTGAACCGGTTCGACTTCGCCATGAAGGTCGGACTCGAGGAAGGGATGGCCGTGCTGCGGCCGCTCCGGCCTCGACCAGATGCGGCGTCCGCTGTGCACCGCGCACGGTAACAGCACACCCAGTCGTTCAGGCTTCCTTGTCAGCGAACCTGGTCGCTCTTCGGCCCGATGCCTTTGCTCCTGGTCGGAGTTCCCTCCGGGGTGAACGAGTGGTGGAAGGTGAAGGCGTGCGGCGCGGAGCCGTGGTCTCGGAGGTGTTCCAGCTTGGAAACCCCGTCCTGCCAGGTGGGTATCACGCCGTCGGAGACCCACCAGAGCACGTAATTCGGGTGTCCTGTCCTCTCGAACCAGTCGTAGCGCCTGTTCAGCGCCTCACGGTGCAGACCGGTGTAGATGGCGTCGAAGGCGGGGCGCAGGTCTGTCCAGAGTGAGAGGGTCGCGGCCAGGGCGGTGGTTTCCGCCGTTCGACCCTTGCCGTACCAGGTCGGTACGGCGAACTCTCCCCATGCGCCCCAGTCCGCCTCGAAGAGCATGCCCCGGTCACCGCCTGCCGCTTCAGCGCGAGCAAGGTACCCGGGTTGCTGACCGATCTTTCGGTAGACGGCCTCACCAACGTCGTAGAACTCGCGCGTCGCAGGTGCGGGATCGGCGAGAGGTGACTTCAGGACGCCGAACGTGTACAGCGCAAGATGGGGCATACGTCTCTCCCTGGCTGGGGTACCTGGTGTGGACCCGATTCGGTGGCTTACCCATTGCGGCGAGGACTCGGGGATGACCAACTCATCCCGTCGCGAGTGGCTCAGCTTGAAGCAACTCCTTTGCGACCGTGGGCGATCGCCGAAGACCATGGGAACGTACCTGCCTCTGCGGGCCATGTCGAAGTTGCGTTTTCTCTGTCCCAGTGGCCTCTTGACCCAGGCCGACCAACTCGCCGACTTCGGTATTCGGATTACCGATAAGGCGGGCACCTTCGGCAGGATGGGCCAATGACCGAGATCATCACACCCCGTCTCCTCCTCCGTAGCTGGCACGACGACGACCTCGCGCCGATGGCGGACATCAACGCGGACCCACGGGTCATGCGCTGGATCGACGACGGCTCGGTGCGCGACCTGGACCACACGGCCGAGGACATCGAGCGGTGGGAGGAGGAGTGGGACGAGGAGGGCTTCGGCCTCTTCGCCGTCGAGTTGCTGGCCTCGGGCGAGCTGATCGGCTTCACGGGACTGTACGTGCCCGAGTTCCTGCCCGAGGTGATGCCCGCCGTGGCCATCAGCTGGCGACTCGGCTCACAGTTCTGGGGCCAGGGATACGCGTCCGAAGCCGCGCACGCCACGCTGGAGTTCGCGCTCCAGGACCGCGGCCTGGACCGCGTCGTCAGCATCAACCGGGTGGGGGACAACGCCTCCGAGAACGTCATCCGCAAGCTCGGCATGGTGCCCGAGCGGGAGACGACACACCCGGTGTACGGCTACCCACTGCGCGTTCACGCCATCGATCTCACCGAGTTCCAGGCCTGAACCGACCAAGTCGTGCTCGACGGCAACCACCGATTGACCGCTCTCGCGCAGCTGGTCGCCAAGGGCTGCCCAGCCCGGCTGGTCGAGTTCCGGCTGACGGCTCCGGTGAGTTCCGCGATCCTTCCGGACGTGATCCATTACTCGGGCCAGACGGGTCGTACCGGTTGATGCCGACCCATTCCGACGGTCCTACCAGCTGAGGGCTGCGTGGGGGAGGGTGTCGCGGGCGCGTACGACGTCGGGGTTGGCGTTGGCGCCGATGCCGGCACAGAGGTGTGGCAAGGGACGGCGGTGGGCGGCGCACGGGTGATCCGGCAGCCGCCCGCGACGTGGCAGCCCGGTGCCGACGTGGACGCCCCATGTCACGGAGTCAGTGGTGCCCCGAGTGCCGATGGGCCCTGGATACGGGTGGCGAGGTCCGCGATGGTCGCAAGGAGTTCGGCGGGTGGCTGGCCGAGGTCGAGGCCGTGGGCGGTGACGGTGATCCCGGCACGGCGGATGACGTGATCGGTGGCGTGGCGCCCCGCGGTGGCGGCGTAGACCAGATGTCCCTGGCCGAGGCCGAGCGCCGTGCAATAGCTCAGGAGCTGGTACAGGTGCTCGGTGGGCGCAGTCGTGGTGTCCAGGGTGGCGTACTTGGCATCCACGACGGTGACGATGCGGCCCGCCCGGTACAGCACCAGGTCCGGCCGCATACGGACGCGGCCCTGCGTATCCAGGCGGTGGTGTTGTTCCTGGGCGGCGATGCGGATGCCGTGCCGGGCGAGGGCGTCGCCGAGCGCGAGGGTGAGGAAGCGTTCGAAGACGGCCGGCATGGCGAGCACGAAGCCGTCGACGTCGGTGGTGCGGGCGCCCTCCGGCTGCACGGAGCGGTCTGTGAGCAGTAGCTCCGCCAGACGCAGGAGCGGTGCGTAGCGGGCGTTGAGGCGGGTGGGGGTCCAGGAGGGCAGCGGCGCGCCGGCCGGCAGGAGGTGGACGCCGCTGAGGTGGTCGGCGAGGTGACGCAGGGCGGTGGCGGTGCGTGGGGGGATGCCGGTGAGGCGGGCGGCGCGGTGGAGGGCCGCGAGCAGGATGCGGTTCTCGGCGATGTCGGGGGTGTGGTCGTCGTAGCGGACGGCGACGGGGAGAGGCAGGCCGGTGCGGCGTATCTGGTCGGCGGTGCGGATCCGGCCGCGAACCAGGGGCAGATCTTCCTCGATGGTGCGGTAGCCGTGCAGGACACCGGACTCCAGGGTGCGGCGGGTGGTGCGGGCGAGCAGATCCGCCAGGGCGGGGAGCAGGTTCTGCGCCTCGGCCGCGGTGACCGTTTGTGTCCGCCAGGGATCGTCGGGGCTGTAGGTGAGCAGGAACAGCAGGTTCCGCACCGGAAGTTTGGGCCGCAAATGGAGCTGGATCGCGCCGCCGCTCGGGGTGGGAAGGCGGACGAGGCCGGCCTTCTGGTTCCCGGACATGCGCCACCGGCCGCCCGGGGCGGGGTGCAGCCGGACCAGTCCGGGGACGCGCAGCAGTCCGGCGACCTGGTCGCCGGTGAGCGGCAGCAGGGTGCCGGGGCCGGTCTCGTTCACCGTGATGGGGACGGGACCGGCCCTGTGGGTCACGCTTCCTCCGTGCTCGGCCGGCCGAGGTCGACGGTGGTGGTGCCTTCGGTGCCGAGGGAGTCCCGGAGGGCGGCTAGGCCGTATTCCTCCGCCACGTCGACGCCGGTGCCGTACAGCTGGTCCTCCCGCAGGGGCAGGATCTGGGTGCGCCAGATGAGGTCGAGCCCCTCCGGGCGGGTGGCGCTCGTCTTCATCAGGTAGGACGGGCCGATGGCGCGATCGGCGTCGCCCAAGCGGGCGTTGAGCGCGTCCAGCAGCCGGGCGGGCGTGTCCGGCAGGTCGCGGGCTCGCAGCCAGTGGTCCAGGAGCCTGTCGATCGGCGGCTTGTCGGGAGACAGGCGGCGGAAGGCGAAGCGGCGGCGCATGGCGGCGTCGATGAGCGCGATCGAGCGGTCGGCGCTGTTCATCGTGCCGATGACGAAGACGTTGCCCGGCAGATAGAAGGGTTCCAGGGGGCTGTACTGGGTGGTGACCGGCTCGTCGCGGTATTCCAGCAGGAAGTACAGCTCGCCGAACACCTTGGCCATGTTGGCCCTGTTGATCTCGTCGATGATGAGGATGTGCGGGTTGGCCGGGTCCTTCCGGGCACGTTCGGCGAGCAGTTTCAACGGCCCGGGCAGCACCTCGAACGCCACCATGCCGTTGTCCGCCTTCACGGGGCGGAAGCCTTCGAAGAAGTCCTCGTAGGTGTAGGAGGGGTGGAACTGGACGAGCTCCACTCGATCCGGGCCGGCGAGGTGTTTGGCCAGGGCGCGTGCGAGATAGGTCTTCCCCGTGCCCGGCGGGCCGTGAAAAATGAGCTGGCGCTGCTCCTGTAGTTGCTGGGCGGTCTCCCTCAGCCACGCCAGGGGCATGAGCAGTTGCCGGGCGAGTTCCTCGGTGATCGGCGGCAGCTCCAGGGACTTGGTGACGTCCGCCTCCAGCAGCGGCTCGTCGACCACGTCCTCCAGCCCGGCGCGTTCGGCCAGTTCCGCGGCCACGCTGCTGATGTCGTACACGGTGGGCGGTCGGGTCAACTGCGCCTGCACCGCCTCGGGCAGCTCGGCGCGTGGCAGCGGCCGGTCCGCGGTGGCCCAGCGGACCGGGCGGCGGCGGGCGTTGTCCGAACCGTCGCTGTCGTCGTGGAACGCCGGCCCTTCGACCCTGCCGACGTGCACTTCCTCCGGGGAGACGGTGACCACGAGGTCGCCGGGCTGCATCAGGGTCAGGAAGACATGGAGTTGGTACACCGCCTGCCCGCGCAGCTGCACGCTGGCTTCCGGCATCGCGGCGGCGACGGTGTGCTGGATCTCCGGCTTACCGGCGTCGGCGGGAATCCGTGGCATCTCCCGCCACGACAGGGAGCAGTAGCCCTCTCGCAGCCAGGCGGGGATGAAGTTGTGCCCGTCCACGTTGTAACCGCGTACCAGCCAGCCGCGTTGGGCGTGCTCGATCCTTCCGCGCCGCCACCGGCCCACCCAGGGCTCGGAGTAGAAATTGACCCGCTCCCCCGCCTGTGTCTCGAGCACCCTGCGCAGGGTCAGCAGGTCTCGGTCGACGTCTCCGGAAGGTTCTGCCACGTCCTCCGCGAACGCCTGGAGGATGTCCTGTTTGTGGGTGGCGCTGGCGATGGGCAGAAACGTCTCGGGGAAGAGCAGGTACTGCAGTACGTGGATCTGGGCGCGGCCCATCTTGTGGCCCACCGACCGCTGCACCGCCAGGCACTCGTCCCGGAACGCCCACGGGTCGCCGAGCAGTGCTTCCCGCTCCGGGCGCGGCAGGCCGGCCAGGCGCTGTGCGAGCAGCACGAGAATCTGGAACT
The DNA here is from genome assembly GCF_040704065.1 of Streptomyces sp. NPDC047869. NCBI lineage: Bacteria > Bacillati > Actinomycetota > Actinomycetes > Kitasatosporales > Streptomycetaceae > Streptomyces > Streptomyces sp. NPDC047869. Next base: position 44,788 of record NZ_JBEYRK010000042.1, on the reverse strand, counting down.
GGGCCCATCGGTAGTTCAAGAAGCCCTGGCCCCCGTTGATGAAGCCCTCCAGGGCCGGCACCAGGTCCGCCGGTACGGTCACGTCACGGCTCGCCCAGGAAAGGATCTCCGCGAGGATCTCCCGCTTCTTCGCCACTCCGATCTGCTCGGGCCGCAGCGGGGCCATGTTCACATAGAGCAGCTCGGCGGCCAGCACGATCGTCTCGTCCGGCGCACCGTCGAGCTGTCGGCGCAGCTTGACGAGGAACGTGTCCGACGACTCGTCCGGGCGGTCCACGAACCGAGCGCGCAGGTCGCTGACGGTGGGCTCCGCCCAGGCGTCCAGATGCGGTACGAAGGCGGACTTCCCACGGGTCAGGCCGTCATGGAAGACACGCCGCACCGCCTCCACGACCACGGCCCCTGCCGGCTTTTCGTTCGTCTCCTGTCCCATCGCCCTTCTGCCTCCCCACCGCGTCAACTTCAGTCGCCATTTTCGGCGTTCAGCTCGCATGATCCCAAACGCGTGGGTTACGTGAGGGCTTCCGGCGCAGGGCCGGCGCCTCCTCTCGTACAGCGGGCTCGGTCGGCGCGGCCGCCGCGTCCCTACCGGCCGGCTTGGGCCCCGAGTTCCGCGAGTCGGGTCAGGGCGGGCAGGGCCGCGGCGATCGCCCGTCGTTCCGCGGGCGTCAGCTGGGCGATCAGCGGGGTCAGGTGCCGGCCCCGGTCCTCCTGCCGGGACTGGCCGATCTTCCGGCCGTTGTCGGTCATGTGGACGAGGACGGCGCGGCCATCCGTGGGGTCGGGGCGACGCTCCACGAGACCGTCGCGCTCGAGCCGGGTGACCAGCTGAGTGAGACCTGGCTGGCTGATCTGCTCGGTCTTGGCGAGTTCGGTCAGCCGCTTCGGCCCGCTGACGGCCAGTGTGTCCAGCACGGACAGTGTCGTGAACGACAGCTTCTGCACGGCGGGGAGCCGGATGTAGTAGCGATTGAAGTTCTCGATCGCTCTGGTGAGGTCGCCGACATCCAAGTCGGTGTTGCTGTCGGCACGCTGAGTAGGAGTCACCCTGGAAATGTATCGCAGACTTATATAAGCTCCTGATCGATTGCGTGCCGGGGCCTCGTCCAGGCGCACGGTATGCATTGCACCTCGGCGCAATGGCGCGTCAACGGACTTGTAGAGCGCTAGGTGAGGAACACACCAATGACTGTGCGAATCGGCATCAACGGCTTCGGGCGCATCGGTCGCAACGTCTTCCGTGCGGCGGCCTCGCGGAGTTCGGAGCTGGAGATCGTCGCCGTCAACGACCTGGGCGACGTGCCCACGATGGCCCACCTGCTCGCTTACGACTCGATTCTGGGGCGCTTCCCCGAGGAGATCACCGCCGAACCGGGCGCGATCCGGGTGGGCGACCGGACCATCAAGGTCCTCGCCGAGCGCGACCCCGGCGCCCTGCCCTGGGGCGACCTGGGGGTGGACATCGTGATCGAGTCCACCGGCATCTTCACCGACGCCGCGAGGGCGCGCTCCCACGTCGACGGCGGAGCGAAGAAAGTCATCATCGCCGCTCCGGCCAGCGGCGAGGACTTCACCGTGGTGATGGGTGTCAACGACGGTGACTACGATCCCGAGCGCCACACCATCATCTCCAATGCCTCCTGCACCACCAACTGTCTCGGCGTACTGGCCAAGGTGCTGCACGACGCCATCGGCATCGACTCCGGCATGATGACCACGGTCCACGCCTACACGCAGGACCAGAACCTCCAGGACGCCCCGCACAAGGACCTGCGCCGGGCCCGGGCCGCGGGCTTGAACATCGTGCCCACCTCCAGCGGCGCCGCCAAGGCCATCGGCCTCGTGCTGCCGGAACTCGCCGGCCTGCTGGACGCCTTCGCCCTGCGGGTGCCCGTCCCCACCGGCTCGGTCACCGACCTCACGGTCACCACCGGCCGCCGCACCACGGTGGACGAGGTGAAGGAGGCGTACACCGCTGCGGCCTCGGGCCCGTACAAGGGCCTGCTGTCCTACGTGGACGCCCCGCTGGTCAGCACCGACATCGTGGGCGACCCGGCCTCCTGTGTCTTCGACGCCGGCCTCACCCGGGTGTCCGGCCCGCAGGTCAAGGTCGTCGGCTGGTACGACAACGAGTGGGGCTACTCGAACCGCCTCATCGACCTCTCACTTCTCATCGGGTCGACTCTGTAGTCCCTCGCCGGCCCGGCGTCTGCACCACCCGCACGTCAGCAACCGTCGTCCGCCGAAGCGGCGGCCGCCGCTTCGGCGCGCCCATGAACAGGCGCGCAGCGCACCCGACGCCACCGATGCCGTCGGAGTGCCCGGATGCCCGACGAATCCCACGCACGACGCCACGAGGACAGGCCACATGAAGGCACTTCCGAGGTTACCGTTCGACAACCCGGACATCATCGGCATCGCACCCCAGATGCTCGCACTGCAGCGGGAGGGGCCGATCACCAGGGTGGGGACCGCCGGTGAAGACGCCTGGCTGGTCACCCGCTACGACGAGGTACGGACGCTGCTCGCCGACCGCCGGCTCCGTCTCAGCGATCCCAAACCGGAGCAGTCGGCCAAGAGCGCGGCCAGGGCCTTCATGGTCGCGCTGATGGCCGGGGACGACCACGAAACCGAGCCCGCAAGGCATGCGCAGATGCGCGCACTGCTCGTGCCCCGCTTCACCACGCGCCGTATGCGCCTGATGAAGACCCGGATCGAACACCATGTGGACGAGCTGCTCGACCAGTTGGCCGCCAGTGCTCCGCCGGTCGACCTGCACCGCGCGCTGTCGTTCCCGTTGCCGACCATGGTGGTCTGCGATCTGCTCGGCGTGCCGTTGGCCGACCGGGAACGGTTCGGGCAGTGGGCGAGAGGCACATTCGACCAGAGCGACAACCAGCACTCGGCCAACACCTTTCAGCAGGTTGTCGACTACATGATGGAACTCGTGGCGCGCAAGCGGATCGAGCCGGGCGACGACATCCTGTCCGAGCTGATAGCCGCGGCGGGCGACACACTGTCCGACGCGGACATCGCTCAACTGGGCAACGCCGTCCTGCTGTTCGGCTACGAGACCACCATTGTGCGCATCGACCTGGGCACCCTGCTGCTGCTGCGCAATCCGGCCCAGCGTGCCCTGCTGGCCGAGAATCCCGGACTCGCGCCGGCCGCGGTCGAGGAGATCCTGCGCCTGGGTGTCGGCGGCAAGGGATCCAACGCGCTCATACCCCGCTACGCGCACGGCGACATCACCGTCGGCGACACGGTGATCCGGACCGGAGACGCGGTGATGCTGGCCATCGGGGCGGCCAACTACGACGGCCGGGCGTTCCCCGACGGCGACCTGTTCGACCTGGCCCGGGTCAAGCCCAAGTCGCACCTGGCGTTCGGGTACGGCGCCCGGCACTGCATCGGGCGCACGCTGGCCCGGATCGAGCTGACCGCGGTGTTCGAGCGGCTGTTCCGCAGACTGCCGAACCTGCGGCTCGCGGTACCCGAGGAGTCGGTGCGCTGGCAGGAACACCGGATCACCGGCGGGTTCGACGAAATTCCCGTCACCTTCTGAGTGGCGTCGCACGAGCGAAAGCACAGCCGTCCACCGTTCTTGGTCACAGGCAAGCCTGCCGCGAGTTCCAAGTTGTCGGTCCGCCCGGAGGTTTGACGCTCCTTCCCCCATGCACAGACGTCACGAGGACAAGGAACCATGCCGGACACTTTCAGCGACTACGTCGACTGCACGCCTCTTCTCGACGACCGTGAGGCCCTCGACCGGTTCTACGACGAGCACGGCTACCTCTATCTGCGCGGCGCCTTCGACCGTGAACTCGTGGCGACCGCCGCCGAGCAGATGCTCCAGGGTCTGATCGCACTCGGCCACGCCGCTCCGGGCACCACGCTCGACACCCTCGCCATCGACTCCTACGAGGCGGTCGACGAGGTGGCGATGCACGACTACGTCAAGTACGACGACCTGTGGAACCACCCCTCGTCCCTCAAGGTCTGGGAGAAGGTCTTCGGCGAGCCCGTCTTCGTCTTCAAGTCGACGACGATCCGCTACTACCCCTCCGCCCCGGACACCTTGGAGCCGCACTTCCTGACGCCGCTGCACCAGGACGGCTTCTACATAGGCCCGAACAAGGACTTCCGCACCGCCTGGATACCGCTGCTCCCGACGACCCGCGGCACAGGCGGCGTCGCCGTCGCCGACGGCAGCCACAAGAAGGGCCCGCGCGAGCACGTCGTCACCGAGAACTTCCGCCGCTTCGGCCACGCCGTGCGCGGCATCCCGGCGCAGGAGTTCGGCGCCGACGAGCGGCTGCTGTTCTCGCCCATGGAGCCGGGCGACGTGCTCCTCTTCCACGCCTTCATGTGTCACAAGTCCATGCCGAACGTCTCGGTGGACCCGGCCGGCATGCGGATGTCGATGGACACCCGCATCCAGCCCGCCTCCTCGCACCGCGGGTTCAACGCTTTGACCCCCTGGCCGGAGTCCGCGAAGGACGCCTCCAAGGGAATCATGTCGAAGATCACTGGCACGCCCACCACCACCGAGTGAAGCCGTCACCCCCTCACCCGCCTCAACCGTCCCCCACAAACGCCCGGGTAGGCAGCACATGACGAAACGCGAGGGTCTCCCCCCTCTGACGGGGCCCAACGCGGCACAGGAGCCACGGGCCGGCATCGAACCGGCCGCCGCGGGGCTCAGTGGCATCGCCCTCGTGGTGGTGCTCACCGGCTACGCCCTGTCCATCGTGGACGCCTCCATCGTCAATGTGGCGCTGTCCTCGATCAGTGGCGACCTCCACGGCGGCCCCGCAGCGCTGGAGCTGGTGGTGTCCGGCTACGGCCTCACGTACGCCCTCGGCCTGGTGCTGGGCGGACGGCTGGGCGACGCCTTCGGCAGACGGCGCCTGTACGCCGGCGGGCTCGCCGCGTTCACCGTCACCTCCGCGCTGTGCGGACTCGCCCCGACCATCGAGTTCCTCGTCACCGCCCGGCTGCTGCAGGGCGCCGCCGCCGCCATGCTCGTACCGCAGGTGCTGGCGACGATCCAGGCGGTCACCCAGGGGCAGGCGCGCGCCCGTGCGATCGGCATGTACGGCGCCACCGCGGCTCTCGGCATGGTCGTCGGGCAGATCCTGGGCGGGCTGCTGGTCTCGCTGGACGTCGCCGGCATGGGCTGGCGGTCGGTCTTCGCGATCAATGTGCCGATCGGAGTGGCCGCGCTGCTGGCCGTCCGGCGCGTCCCCGCGACCAGGGCCGACGCCAGGCCGGCCTTCGATCCGGTGGGCACCGGGCTGTTCGGTGTCACCATGGTCTGTGTCCTGGCCGTGGTCGTGGCGGGTCCCGACCTGGGCTGGCCGCTGTGGCTGTGGTCGCTGCTCGCGGTCGCCGCGGTGGCGGCGCTGGCGCTGGTGCGTACCGAACGCGGGCTGGAGGCGCGGGGCGGCTCACCGCTGCTGTCCCCGTCGGTGCTCTCCCATCCGGGGATGCGCAGGGGGCTGGCGGCGATGGTGCCGTTCTCGGCCGGCTTCGGCGCCTTCCTGTTCGTCTACGCGCTTGTCGCGCAGGGCCACTTCGGCCTGGACGGCCTCGCCTCCGGCGGGGTGCTGGTGCCGTTCGCCGCGGCGTTCTTCGTGGTGACGCTGTTCACCCCGAGGATCGCGGCGGCCCTGGGCGGCCGGATCGTCACCCTGGGCGCCCTCGTCCAGTGCGCGGGCCTGCTGCTGCTGGCGCTGGTGATCCGGCTGGGCTGGCCGCATCCCTCCCTGGCGCTCGTGCTCGTCGGGATCGGGTTCTTCGGGGCGGGCTCGGCGCTGACCGGCCCGACGCTGTTCCGGATGATCCTCGCCGACGTGCCTCCCGCGCAGGCCGGCATGGGCAGCGGAGTGCTGGTGACCAGCCAGCAGATGGCGACCGCGCTGGGCGCGACCGTCGGCGGAACCCTCTATGTGTCCCTGTCCGGTTGGCTGTCGACGGTGTCGGCGGCCGTGCTCGTCGTCGCCCTGCTGGTGTGCTTCGCGGTGACCGTACTGGTGATCAGCCTGAAGCTCCCCGACCTCCGGTGACAGCCCGCGCCCCTCGAACGGCGCGATCCGATCCAGACCTGCTCGTCGGCAGGGGCGCGCCGTCGTTCGGCGTGCCCGCGCGCAGAAGCGGAGACAGCCAAGTGCAGCCACAGACAAGGACAGCCGTGGTGACCGGCGCGGCCAGCGGCATCGGCCTCGCCCTCAGCGCCCGCTTCGCCCGGGCCGGAGCCGGCGTGGTCATGGCCGACGTCGAGGGCGACGCACTGCACCGCCGGGCCGCCGAACTCACCGCACAGGGCGGTCGGGTCACCGCCGTGACCGCGGACCTGACCGACCCGGACGCCGTCGAACGGCTCGCGGAAACGGCGTTCGACGTGCTCGGCGACGTCGACGTGGTGTGCAACAACGCCGGGGTCCTCGGGCCCGTGGGACAGCCCCTGTGGGAGGTGCCGCTGGAGCGGATGCGGCAGGTCTTCGAGGTGAACCACTGGGCGCACGTCCTGGTGGCCCGCGCCTTCGTGCCCCGGCTGCTGGAGCGCGGCCGGCCCGCCCATCTGATCCACACCGCGTCGATGTCCGCCTTCGTCGTCGGCGCGGGCAGCGCCGCCTACGCCGCCTCCAAGCACGCGGACCTCGCCGTCGCCCGCAGTCTGCGCGCCGATCTGCGGGGCACCGGGGTCGGGGTGTCGGTGCTGTGTCCCGGCCGGGTCGACACTCCCATGGTCCAAGGCCTGACGGCCCCGCGCGGCGCGGGCGGTGACACCTCGGTGAGCGCCGAGGACGTCGCCTCCCTCGTGTGGGAGGCGCTCGGCTCCGACCGCTTCTACCTCTTCAGCAACTCCGACGCCCCGCTGCGGCTGCGCGATCAGTTCGACGACGTATGGCGTCATGTTTCCCTTCCGCCCCCTTCCCCCGAGGAGGAGCTGTGGCCCGCGCCGAAAGCGACGACCGTAGCGATGGAACACTGAGCATCGACCTGGAAGCGGTGCGGGAGAAGTACCGGCAGGAACGCGACAAGCGCACCGTCGGCCGCACCTACCAGTTCGCGCGCGGTGACTTCAGCCGCTACGCGCGCGACCCCTACACCGAGCGGCAGGAGCGCGAGCCGCTCAGCGACGAGGTGGACATAGCCGTCGTCGGCGCCGGCATCGGCGGCCTGCTGACCGGCGCCCATCTGCGCAAGGAGACGGGCCTCGAGCGCATCCGGCTGATCGACGAGGCCGGCGACGTCGGCGGCACCTGGTACTGGAACCGCTTCCCCGGCGTCCGGTGCGACGTGGAGAGCTACATCTACATGCCGCTGCTCGAAGAGATCGGCACGATACCCTCCGAGAAGTACTCCACCGGGCCCGAGATCTTCGCCCACCTCCAACGGATCGCCCACAAGTACGACCTCTACCGCGACGCCCTCTTCCAGACCACCGTCACCGAACTGCGCTGGGACGAGGCCGCCGGGAAGTGGCTGGTGAGCACCGACCGCGGAGATCTGATCCGGGCCCGGTACGTGGCCATGTCGATCGGTCTGATGCACCGCCCCAAACTCCCCGCCCTGCCGGGCCTGGAGACGTTCGCCGGGCACTCCTTCCACACCAGCCGCTGGGACTTCGACTACACCGGCGGCGACAGCACCGGCGGCCTGACCAAGCTGAAGGACAAGACGGTCGGCGTCATCGGCACCGGTTCGACGACCATCCAGCTCGCCCCGCACCTCGCCGAGTGGGCCGAGCGGCTCGTCATCTTCCAGCGCACCCCGGCCGCGGTCGACGTCCGCGGCAACCGGCCCACCCCGTCCGGATGGGCGGACGGCCTCGAAGCGGGCTGGCAGCAGCGCCGGATGGAGAACTTCCACGCGCTGACCTCCGGCGTCCCGCAGGACGAGGACCTGGTCCAGGACCGCTGGACCCAGACAACGGCCGAACTGGCCGCAGCGATCCTGCCCACCGGCGACACCGGGGGCGACCCGAAAAAGCGGGCCCTCGCGGCCGAACGGGCGGACTTCCTCAAGATGGAGGAGCTGCGCGCCCGCATCGACAACGTCGTCACCGACCCCGCGACCGCCGCCGCCCTCAAGCCGTACTACCGCGTGTACTGCAAGCGGCCCTGCTTCCACGACGGCTACCTCCAGACCTTCAACCGGCCCAACGTGACCCTGGTCGACACCCAGGGGCAGGGCGTTCAGCGGCTCACCCGGGCCGGGGTGGTCGCGAACGGCCGGGAGTACCCGGTCGACTGCCTGGTCTTCGCCACCGGCTACGAGCACGAGTTCGCCGTCCCGTACACCGATCGCGCCGGCTACGACATCGTCGGCCGCGACGGCGTGAAGCTGTCGGAGAAGTGGGCGGACGGGGCGCACACGCTGCACGGACTCCAGGTGAATGGTTTCCCCAACTGCTTCATCCTGTCCAAGGTGCAGGCCGGCCGGCACGTCAACATCGCCTACATGCTGGGCGAGCAGACCCGGCACCTCGCGCACATCGTCCGTTGCGTCGAGGAGCGCGGCCACCGGATCGTGGAGGCCTCAGAGGCCGGCGAGAAGGAATGGGTCGAGGAGATCCTGCGGCTCGCCGCCAACGACATGGACTTCCTGGAGAACTGCACGCCCGGCCTCTACAACAACGAGGGCGACCCGAGCGGACTGCCCCTGCTCAACTCCAGCTACGGCGGCGGCTCGGTGGAGTTCGTGAACATCCTCAGGCGCTGGCGCGAGGCGGGCGACCTCGCCGGCCTCGAACTGCGCTGACCACCCCACCGTTTAGCGAAAGGAGGCAACGCCCATGGACGTAACGCCGATACCCGGCGCCGCTCTCGGCGCCGTCGTGCACGGCGCCGATGTCACCGGCGACATGGACAACAGCCAGTCGGAGACGATCTGGGCGGCGCTCGACGCGCATCTCGTCCTCGTCTTCCGCGGCCACGAGACCCCCTCCTACGAGGAGTTCCTGGCCTTCGGCCGCCGCTTCGGGTACATCCCGAAGACCGGTCTGACCAGCGGCGCCCACCCCGGCCACAACGAGATCCTGATCGTCTCCAACCTGGTGGAGGACGGCCGCAAGATCGGCGTCGGCGACGCAGAATGGATGGGCTGGCACACCGACTACTCCTTCCGCCCCCGCGTCTCCCAGATCGGCTTCCTGGAGGCCGTGGAAGTGCCGTCCTCCGGCGGCGGGGAGACCCTCTTCACCGACATGTACGCCCTGTACGAGTCGCTGTCGCCCGAGGAGCGCAGCCGTCTGCACTCCTACCGGGTCCGCCACGCCCTGCGCACCGGGTACGAGGAGACCATCGAGGAGGAGCTCCAGGGCGAGGTGTCCCTCGGTGAGAGCACCGGACCGATCCAGCCCGAGGACGGCACCTCCACCATCCACCCCCTCATCGCCCGCAATCCGCGCACCGGCCGCCAGTCGGTCTACATCAGCACCCTGAACACCCAGCGGATCGTGGACCTCGCCCCCGACGACAGCCGCAAGCTGCTCGACGAACTGCTGGCACACGCCGGCAAGCCCCAGTACACCTACGCCCACGCCTGGCAGCCCGGGGACATCGTCATGTGGGACCAGCTCGGCACCGTACACGCCAAGCAGGCTTTCGACCCGGCCGAACGGCGCATCATGCGGCAGGTCGTCAGCATCTTCGACGACCCGGCCGCCCCCTGGCGCGCGGAGGTCGCCGCATGAGCACCGCCCCCGCCTGCCTCAGCCACAGCCGGGTCACGATCACCCCGGCGCTGCGGGCCGCCGTCGACCGGCTCGACCACCGTTCACGTCACCAGGCGGCCTACCACTTCGGCTGGACCACCCCCGGCGGCGCGCCCACCAGCGCCGACGCCGGCAAGGCCGTACGGCCGGCGCTCGCGCTGCTGTCGGCCGAGGCGGTCGGCGCCCCGCCGGAGGTCGCCCTGCCCGGCGCAGTCGCCGTGGAGCTCGTGCACAACTTCTCCCTGGTGCACGACGATCTGATGGACGGCGACGAGGAGCGCCGCCACCGGCGCACGGTGTGGAAGCTGTGGGGTCCCTCCAGCGCCATCCTGACCGGTGACGCGATGCTCGCACTCGCCCAGGAGGTGCTGCTGGACAGCGGGCTGCCGACGGCGGCGCCCGCCGCCCGGCTGCTGGCGCGCACCACCCGGCATCTGATCCGCGGCCAGGTCCAGGACCTGGCCTTCGAACAGCGCTCGCACGTCACGGTCGAGGAGTGCGTCGACATGGCCGCCGGCAAGACCGGTGCGCTGCTGTCGGCGAGCGCCGCGATCGGCGCCGTCCTCGCCGGGGCACCGGAGGCGACGGTGGACACGCTGGCGCTCTACGGCGACCAGATCGGCATCGCCTTCCAGCTCGTCGACGACGTTCTCGGCATCTGGGGCGACCCGGCCGTCACCGGCAAGCCGGTCCACTCCGATCTGCGCTCCCGCAAGAAGTCCCTGCCGGTGAGCCGCGCACTGAACCAGGACGGCCCGCTCAGCGACGAGCTGGCCGCCTGGCTCACCACCCCCGGCGAACCCGACGAGGCGGAGCTGCGGCGGGTGGCCGGCCTGATCCAGGACGCCGGCGGCCGGGACTGGGCGCTGGCCGAGGCCGCCCGGCGGATGGCGCTGGCCGAGGACGCGCTGCGCGGTGCCGAGCTGGACACCGGCGCGCGGGACGAACTCCTCGCGCTCGGGCGGTTCGTCGTCGACCGCGAGGTCTGAGACCGGGCCAGGCCGCCGTACCCGTATCCCCCCTTCTGACCAGCGCAGCACTCCCCTCAGGGCCTCCCCGTGCCCACCGCTACTCCGTAACCCACTCCTTAAGGATTCCCCCCATGCCCCAGGACGTCGACTTCCACATACCCCTGCCGGGCCGGCAGAGCCCGGATTACGCCCGCGCCGAGGCCGAGCAGCTCATATGGCCGCGCTCGCTCGGGCTGATCAAGTCCGAGGCGGCGGCCGACCGTCATCTGCGCGGCGGCTACGCCGACCTGGCGTCCCGCTTCTACCCCCACGCCACCGGCGCCGACCTGGACCTGGGCGTCGACCTGATGTCGTGGTTCTTCCTCTTCGACGACCTCTTCGACGGGCCGCGCGGCGAGAACCCGGAGGAGACCAAACAGCTCACCGACGCGGTCGCGGCGGCGCTGGACGGCCCCCTTCCCGACACCGCGCCCCCCATCGCCCACGGCTTCGCCGACATCTGGCGGCGCACCTGCGAGGGCATGACACCCGCCTGGTGCGCGCGCAGCGCCCGGCACTGGCGCAGTTACTTCGACGGCTACGTCGACGAGGCGGAGAGCCGCTTCTGGGACACGCCGTACAACTGCGCGGCCCAGTACCTGGCCGTGCGCCGGCAGACCATCGGGGTGCAGCCGACGGTCGACCTCGCGGAGCGGGCGGGCCGCTTCGAGGTGCCGCACCGGGTCTTCGACAGCGCGGTGCTCTCCGCGATGCTCCAGATCGCCGTCGACGTCAATCTGCTGCTCAACGACATCGCCTCGCTGGAGAAGGAGGAGGCCCGCGGCGAGCAGAACAACATGGTCATGATCCTGCGCAGGGAGCACGGCTGGTCCAAGGACCGCAGCGTCGCCCACATCCAGGGCGAGGTCCGCGTCCGCCTGGAGCAGTACCTCCTGCTGGAGTCCTGCCTGGCGCGGGTCGGCGACATCTACCGGCTCGACGGTGCCGAGCGCGAGGCCCTGGAGCGCTACCGCGACGACGCCGTACGCACCGTGATCCGCGGTTCCTACGACTGGCACCGCTCCTCGGGCCGCTACGACGCCGAGTTCGCGCTCGCCGCCGGTGCCCAGGGGTATCTGGAGGAGCTCGGCAGCACCGCCCGCTAGCGGCACCGCCCACCGGCACCCCGCACCGCGCCCGGCCGGCGTGGGCGGCGGCACGGCTGTGGGCTGACCGGAACGGCTGTCAACGGATCAGCAGAGACGGGAAGTTGAGAATCGAATGACCGAGCAGACCACCTTCTCGGCGGGATCGGCGCCCGGGGCGCTCCCCGTCGTGGGACACGCCCTGCAGATGATGCGTCACCCCGTGAACTTCATGACCTCGCTGTCGGCCCACGGCGACCTCGTCGAGATCAGGATCGGCCCCACCACGGCCTACGTCCCGACCCACCCCGAACTGCTGCGGCACGTCCTGACCAACGACCGCATCTTCGACAAGGGCGGCGTCTTCTACGACCGCGCCCGTGACATCGCCGGCAACGGCCTGGTCACCTGCCCGTTCGCCGACCACCGCCGTCAGCGCCGGCTGATGCAGTCGGCGTTCACCCGCGGCCAGCTGAAGCGGTACGCCGAGGCCATGCACGCCGAGATCGAGGACACGGCGTCGCGCTGGGAGGACGGCATGGTCGTCGACGCCTTCCCGGAGATGTACGGCATGGCTCTGCGCACGGTCGGCCGCACCCTGTACTCCACACCCGTCAGCCCCGAGATGGCGGCCAAGGTGGAACGTTCCTTCGACGTCGTCCTCAACGGCCTGTTCCGGCAGATGTTCCTGCCGGCCTCGGTCCGCCGGCTGCCCTTGCCCTCCCAGCGCCGGTACAGGAGCAACCTGGACTTCCTGCACGAGACCACCCAGCGGCTAATCGACGACTACCGCAGCTCCGACACCGAGCGCGACGACCTGCTCGCCGCCCTGATCGCCTCCCGCGACGACGACGGAGGCCGGCTCGGGGACGAGGAGATCCACGACCAGGTCATCACCGTCATGGCGGCGGGCACCGAGACCGTCGCCGGGACCCTCACCTGGGTCTTCTACCTCCTCTCCCAGCACCCGGATATCGAGGCCGCGCTCTACGACGAGATCGACACCGTCCTCGACGGCCGCGCCCCGCAGTGGGACGACCTGCCGAAACTCTCCCTGGCCGACCGGATCATCACCGAGACGCTGCGACTGCACCCGCCGGCCTGGCTGTTCACCCGACTCACCACCTCCCCGACCGAACTCGCGGGGCGCCGGCTGGCCACCGGCTCCACCGTCGTCTTCAGCCCCGCGGCGGTCGCCCAGTTCGAGGACGCCTTCGACAACCCCGGGAAGTTCGACCCCGACCGCTGGCTCCCGGACCGCATCGCGCCGGCCTCCCGCCACGCCTACGTGCCCTTCGGCACCGGCGCCCGCAAGTGCATCGGCGACCTCTACGCACGCACCGAGGCCACCCTCGGGCTCGCCACCATCCTCAGCCGCTGGTGGGTCACCTGCGAGCCCGGCATGGACATCCGCCCGGTCCCGCTGGCCACCGTCTACCACCCGCGCCGGCTGCGTCTGAGGCTGGACGCGCGTACCCCGCACCGGATGACCTCCGCCGTCCCCGTACCGGCCGGGGGCGACGCGACGTGAGCGAAGGGAACCTCGGATGGGCGCGCGCCTCAGTCCTGTTCACCGACCAGGAACGGTATACGCAGAGCCAGTAGGGCGACATCGTCGTCGAACACCTGGCGGCTCCGGCTGATCAGGGGGTCGCACAGCTCCTCCAGCGGTGCGGTGGCCAGACGGGCGGCCTGCTCGGCCAGGTCGCCCAGCCCGGTGTCGATGTCCTGGCCGCGGCGCTCGACCAGCCCGTCGGTGAACAGCAGCAGCGTGCCGCCGGGTGAGAGGGGGTGTTCGTGGCTGAACCGGGAGACGGACGCATCGATGCCCACCGGGATCCCGTGCCGGGCGGGAGCCAGATAGCACCGGCTCCCGTCCGCGCCGACCAGCAGCGGCGGCAGATGCCCGGCGTTGCTCCAGGGTTGCCGGGACGCCGGAGGAGTCGTCGGTGGAAGTCGCGATCGACGCGGCCAGCTTCGAGTCGGGCAATCGGCAGCGCGACGATCACGTCAGGTCCACCGACTACCTGGACGTGGCGCGACACCCCGAGATCGCCTTCCGGAGCGAGAGCCTGGAGAGATCGGGCCAGGGTGCCTCATTGCGCGGACGGTTGAGTGCCTGCGGAGTGACGCGGCCAGTTCTCGTCACGATCAACACCGTCGCCGGCGAAGACAAGCGGATCACGGTCAACGGCACGGCCACGATAGACAGATACGCCTTCGGCGTCACAAAGGCCAAGGGCATGACAGGCCGCCACCTGGAGATCACCTTGGAAGTCGTCGCGAACCGCTGAGGAGGGCCTGGCCCTTCGGTCTTGGCCGGCCCCCACTCGTCCGGCCCGCTTGCCGAGGGTCAGGCGAGGGCGTCGCGGAGGTAGGCGGGCAGCAGCCGACAGATCGAGGGATCCGCCGTCCAGTTCCGATCGGTGAGTTCATCCGCCAGGACGGTCAGAGGGCCGCCACCGCCGGTGCGGACCACGGCCCTGAACGTTTCCCCACCGCGGACCGGCCCCCGGGCGAGCTGGCAGGCCAGGACCGCACGGCCCACCTCGGCCGGGTCCGCGTCGGTGATCGCACGGCCGTAGCCCTTGCAGATCCACACACGGCTGAACGGCTCGTACAGCTGGACCTCCCACACCAGACAGCCGGGATCTCTCTCACGGGACATGGGTGCGATCATGCCCCTGATCGCCCGCCGCACCACCCGTACCAGCCAGTACTGTCCGAAAGCACACCCTCCTCGGCGCGGAGCTGACTTCTGTCACCGTGAGGGGCAAGTTTCAGACGTGGACGTGAATGCCACCCGGTCGGTCCTACGGGGGCAAGCCACCGGACCGGTCCGTGCGGACCAGGATTCCGGGGGAGTCGGGATCCACCTCGCCCGTGTAGTGGTCCGGTCAGAAGTACCTCCGGGTGCGGGGGCATGGCCGGCACCCGGCCAGAACGCGCGAGTGCTGCGCCAGACAGACAGCTACGGAGCCACCGTGCGAACAGGCTGACCATCAGCCGGGGCGACGCGAACCAGACGCCAGGTGATCTGGCGCTCGAAGACGGGCACGGCGTCCGCCGCGTCCCGTCCGCTCCCTCGATGGCAGAGTCACCCAGCAGCGCCCGCCCCTTGGGAGGCCCCGGCGTGCCCGTGAACGTGCTCAGCGAAGTACAGATGAAGGTGCTCGTCTGGGGGATCCGACAGGTGGACGCGTGCAACGATCGTGCGATGAAGAGTCCTGATCCCTCGTTCCGTCGGCGCTTGCTGATTGCGTCGCTGACCGTGCTGGCAGCCGATCCCCAGACCCAGATTGGCTGGCTGGCCCGGCACAAGGTGGTGACGGATGAGATCGCCCTGGACTTCGATCACGCCTTTGGCATGGCTGAGGTCCTGGCGGAGGAGGGGTATCTCGATCGCGGGGTCCTGCCCGACTTGCGGGAAATCGACGCCATCCTCAGCAAGATGAGCGGTCCTGAGAACGCTGATCGGTGGACGAAAGACGCGTTGTGCGTCGACGACGGATGGAGTCACGCCCGGCGATTGGCCCGGCGGGTTCTCGTTGCTGAACTGGGTGAATGGCAGCGGCCTCTTCCGGAGATCACTGTTCCCCGGTGACGGTTTCACTGTTCGCACCGGTCAAGTGGCCCGGGCATCACCAGATCGGGCAACCCCTGCGGAGTCTGTGTGGCCGTGCGTGATCGCGGTCAGGAGCCCCGTGTTCCCTGGCCCCCCTCGCAGGCGCCGGCGAGTCCAGGCAGGCCGTGCCAGGACCGCTGCCGCTACGTGAGGGGGCTATCTGTGGCCTGGGACGACACCGAGTCCGCCACAGGTACTGGAGCGTCCTCGGCGGAGGCGCGTGCCTTCCGCCATGGCAGGAGCAGCGCGCTGGCCATGCACAGCAGACCGGCGATGAGCAGGGCGCCGCGGACTCCCGTCGCGGCGGCGATGAGGCCGCCGGCGATCATGAAGGCGGCCTGGCACGTCTTCGCGCCGACGGACCAGGAGGTGCCGACGCGGGACATGAACGCGTCCGGTGTGGCCTCCATGCGATACGTGGTGAACGACGGGTTGAAGACCCCGGCTGAGAAGAGCAGGCCGAAGTCGGCGGCCACGATGACGAACACGCCGAGGGCACCGGAGGGCGTCAGCGGCAGCAGGATCGTCCACAGCGTGCGTGCGACACCGGACAGCAGCAGAATCCGGCGCTGTCCGAATCGCCGGGTGAGCAGTGGGGTCAGGCGTGAGCCCAGCACGCCGCCCAGGCACGGCAGCCCCAGGGCAAGTCCGTACTGCCACGGTGCCAGACCGAGGTCATCCAGCATGAGGACGGCCATCAGCGGCGATGCCATCATGACGGACCCGCCGAAGAGCAGAGCGTTGAAGAACAGCGGGCGCAGTACCGGGTGTTGTAGGAGGTAGCGCCAGCCGGCGGCGATGTCGCGGCCCAGGTGGGAGGTGGCGGCGCGTTCAGGTGGCGCGGGTTCGGGCTGCCGGATGCGGCCGATGCCCCGGGCCGATCCGAGGAAGGACAGGGCGTCGACCACCAGCGTGGCGGCCGCGCCCAGCGCCCCGACCAGGAGCCCGCCGACAGGCGGGCCGGCGCTGACACTGATCCAGTTGGTGGTCTCGAACAGGCTGTTGGCACGCAGGCGGTGCTCGGGCAGGACCAGTGCCTTCAGATGTGCGCCGCTGGCCGCGTCGAACGCGACGGACGCGGCCGTCTGGAGAATGCCGACGACACACAGCTGGGCGAAGGTCAGCCGGCCGAAAGCCATGGTGATGGGAATGCTCGCCAGCACCGCGCAGCGGGCCAGATCAGCGGCGATCATGACCGGCCGCTTGTACTGGTGCTCGATCCGCACACCGAGCGGCAGGGCGATCACCGCGCTGGCCACCGCGGACATCGCGGCGAGCAGGGAGACCTGGAACGCCGAGGAATCCAGCACCAGGAGAGCAACCAGCGGCAACGCCCCCATGCCGACGGCACTCCCCGCCGCGCTGACCGCGTAGGCGCCCCACAACCGCCGGAAGTCCCGCCCGAGCGCGCTCCGCTGTACCAACCGAACTCTCCCAGGTGTGAAGGCGCTCAGCCAGGTGTGAAGGCGCTCACTGGCCGTGCTGGAGTGGTTCACCGAGGCCGGCACGCCGCCGGTGCGGCCACCTCGTACTCGCTGACCGTTCGTCGTCTCGGCGCGTGCTGGGCCTCGCGGCTGCCGCTGCGCGAGGTGGCGGCCGCGGTCACCGCGAGCGCGGCGCCCCATGGCCCGCCCCCGCCCGAGGAGTTGCGGACCGCGCTGCGCGCGGCAGTGGCACAGCACGCGCACGCCGACCGGTGAGGACGGGAGCTCAGTACGGCAGGATGCGCCCCGAGGGGGTCCGGCGGTCGATCTCCTGCTCGCGCGGGCCGACGGGCCGACGGGCCGACGGGCCGACGCGTAACCGAATCCGGCGGTCCATGGCGCCCTCCTCCTGCCGGCGCCGCCCTGTGGCGGCTTCCCGGTAGGAGGTCCGTGCCCCGCGCAAGGGCGGCGAAGTCAAGGAGGGCACAAGGCATGACGTCGTCACGGCTGTTGGCGAATCGGCTTGCCGAACTCGCCCGGTCTGTCCGGTCCCCTACCGCCCGGCCAGGTACGCGCCGAGCACGGGGTCAAGCCGGGTGAGCCACTCGGTCAGCCGGGCCGTCCGGCGGGCGTTCAGCTCGCACTCGAACACGCTGCCGTCCCACAGCCGGACCGTCACCGTCAGCCGGTTGCCCCGCGGGGTGCGCACCACCCCGGCGATCTCCGCCCACTCGAAGTCCGCCGCCGCGCCCCCGACTTCGAGGATGATCCCGGTCGCGTTCACGACGACACGGCTGTCCCGGTCGGTGAGTACCACCTCGGGCGGGCCCAGCGGGACGGGCGGTCCGAACCCGTACGGGCTCGCCGGCGGGGTCGCGGGAAGCGGCGGCGGCTGCCGGTACACCGGGGGGGCCGGCGCGAAGGGCTGCGGGGCGGGCGGGGCGTACGGGGAGGGCGCCGGGGGAACGGCGACGGTCGGGGAGTACGCCGGCGGACCCGGCTCCCAGGACTCTCCCGTGACCATGTCCAGCAGCCGGGAGGGCGTCGGCCGGGCCGCGGGGTCCTTGGCCAGGCAGGCCGAGACCAGGTCCGTCAGCCCGGCGGGCACGGCGGCCAGGTCGGGCGTCTCGTGGACGGAGCGGTACATCAGCCCCATGGGTGTGCCCTCGCCCCAGGCGCTGCCACCGGCCGCGGCGACCAGGACGGCACCGAGGGCGAACACGTCGGCGGCGCCGGTCACGTCGTGGCCGAGGGCCTGCTCGGGGGCGAGGAAGCCGGGAGTGCCGAAGGCGGTGCCGGTGGCGGTGAAGCGGGTGGACTCCACTGCCCGGGCGATCCCGAAGTCCAGCACCCGGGGTCCGTCCTCGGCCATGATGATGTTGCCGGGCTTGAGGTCGCGGTGCACCAGGCCGCGGGCGTGGATGGACTCCAGCGCCTCGGCGAGGGCGGCGGCCAGCGCCCGCAGCTGCGGCTCGTCCATCGGGCCCTCGGCGGCGAGCCGGGCCGCGAGGGTCGGCCCGTGGATGTAGGCGGTCGCCAGCCACGGCGGGTCGCCGTCGACGTCGGCGTCGACCACGGAGGCGGTGTGGAAGCCACCGACCGTGCGGGCCGCCTCGACCTCGCTGCGGAACCGCTCCCGGAAGACCGGGTCCGCCGCCAGCTCCGGCTTGGCCACCTTCAGCGCGACCGCGCGCCCACCCCGTGTCCGGGCCAGGAACACGGTTCCCATCCCGCCCTCACCGAGCTTGCGCTCGACGAGGTACCCCCCTATCCGCTCCATGCGCACAGTATGACGGCAGGTCCACCGTGCTCCGCCACCCGACGACCGGCTCGACCGGAACCCTGCTGCGCCGTGGTCGCCTCTGCCTCGGGCGTTCTCCTGCTCGCTTCGATGTCCCTCGTGTGCGGCATCGCCGCGTGACCCCCACGAACTGAAACGGCTGCGGGGAGGAATGCCCCGCCGCGCGCTGGCGCACAGGCCGCGTCGGCAGGCGGCTGCGTCAGCGTAGTGATGGGCGCCGCCGGCCTGGCCCGGGTGGCGGCGCCGTTCGGAATCGCCCTCCCCGCTCCGGCCTGACCTGCTCGCCAACGAGGCGCACTCCCCCGCC
Organism: Streptomyces sp. NPDC047869; assembly: GCF_040704065.1. NCBI lineage: Bacteria > Bacillati > Actinomycetota > Actinomycetes > Kitasatosporales > Streptomycetaceae > Streptomyces > Streptomyces sp. NPDC047869. Next base: position 25,812 of record NZ_JBEYRK010000042.1, on the reverse strand, counting down.
AGTCATGACTGGCTGTTGAGAAATCCGATCGTGACGGCCCCCCCACCACCCGAGTTGGGAGAGAACGGCCGAGATCACTCCACGCACCAGCAGCCGCCGCGGGGGCCACGCGCTCACCTGATCGCCCAGGGTGCGGTGCAGAGCTTGCGCGTGCACTCCGTGGAGCGCGATCAGGAGGACGAGCACCAGCTTTACCCGTGTGAGGGGTGCCCGTGGGTCGGGATCGAGGGCGATTCCGCTCAGCACCAAGCCGGCCAGCCCCGTCCACACGGGCACGTGCAGCGGGCCGGCGAACTCCAGTGACTGGCGCAGGCTCCGCCTCCCCAGCAGCCACAGCATGCCGGAGTAGTCGATGGTCAGCACCGAGCCCAGTCCGACGACCAGCGCCCCCAGATGCAGGAACAGCGCGACTGTACGCACCGCGGGACCGGCCTCCACCTGTAACGCCGCCCCCCGGCCCGGCCGCACCCACGACAACACCGCCGCCCGCCACGACCACATCCTGGCCCACCTACGCGCCGCCAGCCTCGGGGCGCCGGCGGACCTCGGCTTCCGGGGCCTGGACAACGATGTACTCGACCCTGTGATCGTCACCAGCTTCCACGCCAGCCGCACCCACAAGCTCACGCCCGGTGAGAAGATCGCCAACCGCGTCCTCACTGTCGGACGCGCACCGGTCGAACACGGCTTCGCCCACCTCAAGAACTGGCGGATGCTCACCAAGCTCCGTACCGATCCCGCTCGCGCCACGCGCCTCCTGCGTGCCCTGCTCGTGCTGACAAATCTCGGGGTCAACCGCTCAGACAACGTCCAGCCCGTCCGGTATCTGGGAGCGTGTCTCAGTGATGGACGTCGTCTGAGCGCTTCCGTGGCGAGTGAGTAGTTGCGTAGTTGCGTTGGCTGGCCGAGCACTAGCCGTCGGTGGTGTGCTGGGTCACGGTGGGTGCCACTTGAGGCCACTGGCTGTCACCGATGCTCCGCTGGAAACGGTCCGCGAGGTGAGTCGGACAAGGCTGAGGTGGTGGCCGGGCGTGAGACAGGCCCGGTCCGCTGTGTCCCGGACCGGACCTGTCTGGTGGGTGTGGGTGCCCCGCAGGGCGGGTGCGTGTTACGGCAGGGTGGCGAGGGGGATGTCGACGTAGGACTCGTCGCCCTCGGGGGAGGTGATCTCGAGGGCGGCTGGGATGGTGTTGTCGTCCGAGAAGAACGGGTCGTAGCTGTCGATGATGAGCTGCAGCTGGCGGCCCCTGGCGAGGACGTAGTGTGCGGGCTGGAGACGGAAGGTCACCGTGGCGGTCTGCTGGTCGGTGAGGGTGTAGGGGGCGTGGGTGATGATGGCGGCCCGGCCGGTGGCGGGGTCGCAGTCCAGCAGGTAGGCGACGAAGGTGGCGTTGTTCGTCTGCGGCTTCACGGTGACCTTGGCCTCCAGGTCGCCCTGGACGCGCATGGGCTGCTCCAGCGGCGCGGTCGTCCAGACCGCGGCGACGTCGCGCTTGATGTCGGCGGTTTTGTAGACGTGAGGCAGTCCGGCACGCTCGGCCAGGCCGGTCTGGACGAGCTTGGGGGCGACGACGACCCCTGTGTCCGGGCCGGCGGCCTGCACGGAGCGGGTCCAGCCCGGCTGCGGCCGGCCCTGTGCCATCGGCGCATCCTGCTGCCCGCCAGGCACAGCGCCGAGGTGGAAGCGCTGCTTCGGCAGGGCATAGCTCGCCCAGTCGGGGTGGGTGAGGTCGGACAGGAGGTTGTGCATGTACTCCGAGCGGATGCCGAACTGCGGCGTCGCGCCGTCACCGGCGTGGCCGCCGAGGTGGTGGTCCATCCAGCGGTAGGTCATCTCGGTGGGCTTGGAGATCCCCCCGAACAGGCCGGGCAGTTCGCCGTTGCCGTGGTCGCCGATCTGCACCAGGAGCGATTTGGGGCCCTGCAGCCTGGTGAAGAGGTCGACGACGGCGGGAACGGAGAAGATCGTCTCGTGCCAGTAGGTGGTCATCAGGACCGGCAGCTTGCGGTCGTTGTAGGTCTTCAGGTGCTGCATCGGCGAGCGGAGCCGGGCGAACTCCCTGACCTCGTCGTCGATGACGTTGTCGCGGATCTTCTTGATGATCTTCTGGAACTCCGCCGAGCAGCGCTCCTCGTGGAACAGGGCCACGAGCGCCTCGAATGCCTTGATGTGCCGGGTGCCGTTCTCGAAGAGCGAGGTGAACAGGTCGCCCCAGGCGCTGGCGCCGGCGACGGCCTTGACACGGGGGTCCTCCGCGGCCAGCAGCAAGCTGGTCCCGGCGCCGTAGGAGGCGCCGAAGCACCCGATCCTGTCCGCGTCGACGCCTTCCAGACCGCTGAGCCAGTTGAGGATCTCGACACCGTCGGCCACGTCCTGGGGCCCGGCGACCTGGATCTCGCCCTCAGAGCGAGCCAGGCCACGCTGGCTGTAGGTCAGGACGGCGTAGCCGCCGAGCGTCAAGCGCGGGATCGTGCCGAAGTAGGCCAGGCGGCCAAGGTCGTTCAGCGGGGCGGGCATGACGATGGCAGGGCAGTTCTGTCCCGGAGCGAGGCTGCGCGGCATGCTCAGCCCGGCATCGATCCGGGTCCCGTCCGCCATGGAGATCGGAAACTCCTGGTACTCGGCGATCTCAGCCTGCACCTCGAAGGTGTCGGCAAGTCCCCACTGATCGAGCATGCCGATTCGGCGCGGCGACGGGTCGAGCAGCGCCGCGCGGATCGCGTCCAGCATGGCGACGTTATCGGGGCTGAGAGCGAACGGGTTCTCCGGGGATCCGTTGACCGGCATGGATGTTCCGCCTTCCGCGGCAGTGTCTCTGACGGACTGTCATAAACATGGTCGTGCCGGTGTGATCATTTCCGGCGAGCGAACCGCGCCCGCCACTCGAACGAGTGACGGGCTGCTGGTGATACCCCGAATGGAACGATGCCGGATTCCGTGCTCGGCTTGACAGACGATCTCCTCCACAGACTGAGTTGTGGTCCTCCTCGTGCAGTGATCGGCTCGAACGGCGGTATGCCCCTCCCCTCGGCCGTCGGCTTCGTCCAGGAAAGCGGTGTGGCATCGGTATCGTCGACGGGGCGGCGGCACACGGCGTCCAGGGCGAGCCACACCGCCTGCCAGAGCGAGCAGTCGTCGATCCTGCTCGCCACGGGCAGGCCGCACGCCTCGCAGGCCAAGTTCGGCCCGTCGGCTCCGTCGAGGCCGCAGCAGTAGCCGCCGCACTTCTCCAGAATCGGCACGGCACCGCGGGTGTCTCCGGGCGCGATGACGATCGCGCCGGGCGCGCTGTAGGACAGGGCGTAGACCGCGGCGTAGATGCCGCGAGTGGCCACCCCGTCCGGATCGATCTCCTCCCACCTCCGCCACGGCGGCCCCGAGGGCTCCGGATCGACGGCGAACGTGCCCGACTCCATGAGCACGGGGAGCTGGATCCCGTTCCCGTACTTCTGATGGGCGTGAACCGGCAGGGTGACCTGGGACAGCGGGGCGGTCAGTTCGGCGCCGCACCCCGCACACACGAAGACGAACAAATGCCCTCCGCTTGGGAAGCAGCATCGCCGCAGTCGGCGGCGGCCGAGCCAAGGCGTTTTTCGTCCGCCGCGGGGCCGGAGCGCCGCCGCGACGTGGACCTTCGGCTCCAGCGCGAACCGGTGCCGGCTGTCGCCCAGACGGCCGCGCGCCGAGGGCCTGTCAGGGCTCGGCGGCCATCCCTCGGCCCAAGCCTCGCACAGGCTTCGAAGCCCCAGGGGCCTGTTCCTCGTCCGCGTCGCGCTCTGCCCCGTCTGCGTTCCTGCCCGGATCAGGCGGTGCGGCCGGCCTTGAGATGGGTTGCGGTGTCGACGACGACGCGGCGGGCCTGGTACCGGGCCGCCTGCAGGGCCAGTTCTCCGGGCGGGCCGTCGCCGGCTGCGTGGGAGGTGCCGTAGGGGTTGCCCGAGCGGAACTGAACAGGGTCGGTGTAGCCGGGGGGCACGATGATGCCGCCCCAGTGGTAAAACGTGTTCGCCAGCGCCAGGAGAGCGCGCGTTGCCCTGGGGTCTGCTGCGTCTTCGAAGGAGTTTCACCCGAGTTGATGTGAACGGGGTTGTCATCCACGGCACCATCCGCTGTCGCCGCATCCCCTGGAACAGGATCGACGATCTCGGCGTCCGCAGAGCTCCGCAATCAGGGAGGGCTGAGGCATTCGTCGACACCGTGGACGGACGTCGTCGTTCGTTGCCCCAACTCAACGACTGGCAAGTGGAAGGGCTGCACACTGAGGTGCCTGCACACCGAGGTGGCTGCACTCCGAAAGATCGGGTCCCAGTATGGCGCCCGCACGTGGGAGAGCACGCCCGGGGTCGAGCAGCCCTTCCGGCGAGGCGGTAGCGCTGTAGGACCGACAGTGCGCTAACTGGTGGGTCTGATCGATCCGGGTTATCCGCGCGGTCAGCCTCTCGCTGGGCAGGCTGGTGTGCTGACGCTGGGTGGCCTGGGAGGCCGTCTCCGTCAGTTGGTCGGCGTTGCGAAAGAGTCAGGATAGTTGCGCCCGCAGTCGGTTGACGGTACGGGAGGGTTGGAGATCACGCCGCCGCGACAGCAGCCGGCGGCCGCTCTCGTCGATCGCGACGCAGTGATGGTGGGTCTTTCCTGCGTCGATGCCCCCTGCTCGGCGATCATTCGCAATTCCTGAGCGGCAGTCGAGTCGTCGTGGGGCGCCGAGCGGCCAATCGTCTCCAGCTACGAGCAGCAGATCAGTCAGGGCCACACTCAGCGCCCCTGGGCGGGTGAACCACACGAAGGGTTCACCACGCCCCGCAGCACAACGTACAGATCAGTCACGGGTTGACCTCAAGTCTGGTTGAGCTTCTAGGTTCGGGGGTGCCGATGTCGACGTACCGGAGAGGAACGGCCATGAGGACGCTGGTGCTGGGAAGGTCGCCCGCCAGGGTGACGGAGGTACTGGCCACGCTGCGTGCGGACGGCTTTGACGCGGAGGGAGTGAGCACCGATGAGGAGGCCCAGAAGCTGTTGGAGAGCGAGGAGTTCGGCGTTCTGATCATTGGAGGAGGCGTGGAGCCGGACTCCCGCGTCACACTCAAGGAGTTCGCGGCGAAGCACCGGGTGCAGCGGGTGATCGATGGCGCGCTGACGGAGCCGTTCGACGCCTACGTGCGGCGGGAATTCGAGCCGCTGATCCGGGAGGCTGCCGCCAAGGGGTGACGGCCATGGACCATCTGGATGTGGACGTGGATGTGGATGGGACGCCCTCACCTGGAGTGGTCGTCCCATCCACCGCGTTCCCGGGATCTCGTCGTCGATCTGCACTCAGAGTGCGGTCAAGGCTCTCCAACTCGGAACCCCCACAAGATGCCGGCTCCCGCCCACGCTCGCACGCCCCCCCACCCAGCCTCATCGCTTGAATGAGCTCGTCCAAGCGTTGACCGAACGGAGTCCCATCATCATGCCGGACACGGCCGAACCGACCCCTCGTGCAGTCCTGGCCCGTTATCAGCGGGCGATGCTCGACAGGTCCGCAGACGACCTGGCCAATCTTTACGCGCCCGATGCCGTCCATGAGTTCCCGTTCCTGTTCCCCGGCATGCCCGCGCGTTACCAGGGGCGCGAGGAGGTCCGCGCGGGCTATCGGGCGGCCTGGGGTGCCAGTCCAGCCCGGCCCCAGGAGATCGGTGAAGTCGTCGTGCATGAGAGCACCGATCCGGAGGTGATCACTGTCGAGCAGGTCGTGACCGGCACAGTGGCCACGACCGGCCAGTCCTTCAGGTTTCCCGGTCTTCTGGTGATGCGCGTCCGCAGCGGCCAGATCGTGCACGTTCGCGACTACATGGACGGGCTCGGCGTGGCTCATGCCTTGGGCCGGCTTGCCGCCGTCGCCGCCGGCCTCGGTGACCGTTCCTGAACGACCAGGCGCTGAAGCTCGGTCGGGTCGAACGCCTCGACCTCCCACTGCACGGCTGCCCAGGATCGAGCCTGTACCGGCCGACGAAGCGATGCGGCTGCGCCGTCTGGACGACTGACCGGAAGCGTTACGCAGGCAGCGGCGGGGCCCAAGGGCCCCGGCTGTGTGCCCGTGGGACGGTGTGTCAGACCCTGGGGTCCGCTGTCGCGGCGGGACTGACCCATCACAGCTGCTCAGCGCGGGTCTGGGTGCCGCGTCTGGCGTGCGGCTGCTCCATGGGGTGGGTTCTGCGTTCGGGGCGTGGCCAGGCGGCCCGGGAGAGCGGGTTGTGTAGTCACCGCTCCCCGGGCCGGTGCCCCTACCGTGGTGTGGCGGCGAGCAAGGCACGCGACCCCTGCTCGCCGGACGCGGTGTAAGAACCTCTAACGGAAGGCCGCCATGCCACCCTCCGCTTCCTAGTGGCTCGGTCCGGCCGCGTATGCCAGCGGAGGGGCGATTGCCTGGGCATCCGCTCCCTCGCCGACCCACAGCGCGATGAACAGCGCGGCGGTCGCTTCCAGGAGTCCCGCACGTTCGAGACCGCCGCCAGCCACGGGTTCACAGCCCACGTCCCGTGCCAACTCACGCACACGCACGAGTGCCGTCTCGTCGTCCCCGCAGACCGGAACAGCCAATGGTCGCCCATCGAAGACGGGCGGCCGCATGCGCCACACCTCCTCGTGGCAGAGGTTGAAAGCCTTGACCACATGGGCTCCCGGGGCCGCCGCAGCCAGTTGCTGCGCGGCGGAGGGACCGCCTTCCGTCAGCAGCCGGAAGCCCGGCCCGACCGGGTTGGAGCAGTCCAGCACCACCTTGCCCTCCAGGGCCGCGTGCAGGTCCCGCACCACGTCTACTCCCGCCCCGAAGGGCAGCGCGGCCAACACGACCTGACCGGAGGCGGCCGCCGCGCGCAGACTGGCAGGCTTCGCGCTGCCTCCCATGCGCGTCGCCAGCCGCTCAGCCTTGTGTGGGTCCCGTCCCCCGATAGTCACCTCGTGCCCGGCCCGCACCCAGTGGGTGGCGAGCGCGTCGGCCATGTTGCCCGTGCCCAGTACACCGATCCTCATCACGCGGTCCCTCTCCGTGCCTGCTTCGACCGTTCGCACCGACGCTAGATGGCCGTTCGGGCACCATTTGGTACGTGACGACCGACGCCTTCCTCGCCGACTGCCGCGCCCGCCTCGCCTTCGACCTGCTCTCCAACACCTGGAACGCCGTGGTGCTCTGGGCACTGCGTGACGGCCCCAGGCGCCCGGTCGAACTACGAGAGCGGATCGGGGGCATCAGCTCCAAGGTTCTCACCGAGACTCTGCGCCGGCTGCAGTTCAACGGACTGGTCGACCGGCAGGCAGATGACGACCGCCCATCACGGGTCGAGTACCAACTCACCGTTCTGGGCCGGACCTTGCTGGCGCCCATCGACGCCGTCGGTGCATGGGCCTTCGAGCACGGCGATGAGGTTGTGGCCGCCCAGGAAGCAGCATGCACTCCCGACCCGCAGTCCCCTCGTCCAACTTGTTAGTGCTCTGACCGCATAGGTTCGCCGGGTTGATGGTCGAGGTGGGGCCCACGGAGGCGATTGGATGTGAGCATCCGTGGCAGCGTCAGGAAGAAGTTGCGGCAGAACCGGTGCGAGTCCGCTTGTAACGTGCGGGTGTGGTGCCCACGTGGCGTGTGAAGTGTCGGTTCAGGTGGGCTTGGTCGTGGAATCCCACGGTTGCAGCGACCTCGGCGGGCCGGTGGCCGTCGAGTAGAAGTCGACGTGCCTGATCAATGCGCTTGCCGGTGAGGTAGCTGTGTGGCGGCAGGCCGTGTGTCTGCTTGAAGCAGCGGATCAGGTGTGTGGGGTGGGCATGCAAGATGGCGGCGGCCTCGCGCAGGGATATGCCAGGGTGTATCCGTGAGTCCAGTAGTTCCCGCAGCTCGGCGGCGAGCCGGCTTGCCTCACGCCCCGGTGTGCGAGGCTGGAGCGCCTCAAGGCGGAAGTGGAGCCGTTCACGGATGAATGAGAGGCGGGACTCGGCTTCGAACCCGTGTCCGGCGTGGACGAGAGCGGCGTGCAGTTGGTGGATCCGATGGCGCAGCAGCCCGTCGTTGATGACCGGAGCGTCTACCGCACGGCCGGCCAAACGCTGCGGGAGTACGGAGTCGTCGAGGTAGAGGTTGCGCTTGCGGAAGCCTGACGCCGTGACGGTCCGACCGTCGTGGGCGACGCCGGGAGGCAGCAGGAGAACGCTGGCCGTACCCGTCGCCCCATGGCGGCGGCGGTCGAGGGCGAAGTCGACCGAGCCGTCGTCAAGGATCATCAGGTCCCACGTGTCGTGAGTATGGGCCGGGTACGCGTGGTCGGTGAAGTGTGCGTGGAAGACCTCGGCGATCCCTGGGACTGACGGCCTTCAGGCGCTGATGGACGTGCGGGGTTGGTCTCCGGTCATGTCAGGAACGTACAAGACCGGCGGAGTCCGGGCGCGGCAGGATCGTGACGCCGCCGGAGGGGCTGAGGAGTCGCTCCTGGTTGACCGGCCCTGAGGAAGGATGCTGGATGCCCAAGTCTGTTGTTCCTGTGAACCTCGCCGACAAGCTGTCGCAGTTCAGCGAGCTGTGGTCGCAGAAGAAAGTGGCGGTGCTCAACGACTACGAGGTCAAGCTGGCCAAACTGAAGGGGGAATTCGTATGGCACACCCACGAGGACACCGATGAACTGTTCCTGGTCATCAGCGGGCGGCTCACCATCCAGCTCAGGGATGGCGATGTGGTGCTGGAACCTGGCGAGTTGTTCGTGGTTCCCCTCGGGCTCGAACACTGCCCCGTGGCGGACGAGGAGACCGCGATCCTGTTGTTCGAACCGGCGGGAACGATCAACACCGGTGACGCAGGAGGGCCGATGACCAAGGCGGCCGAGATCCTCAGTTGACATGGAGGGCGTGGCGTCAGGCCGCGGCCCTGAATGGGCGTCCGCCCCAGCGGATGCCTTTCTCGCTTCGGATGCGAGCGCGTTCCTTGCGTTGGGCGGCCAGGACGTCGCGGTGGCGGGCGTTGGCGTTGCGCCAGCCCAGGTAGGCGTGCAGAGCGCGCATCTGCACGGTTTGGTTGGGGTGGTGGGAGTTGGCGATGGTGAACTGCCTCAGCGGTCCGAAGTGCGCCTCGATCGGGTTCGCCCAGGAGGCGTAGGTCGGGGTGAAGCACAGCTCGACCTTGTTCTTCTTCGCCCAGCGGCGGATGTCGGTGCGCTTGTGGGCAGACAAGTTGTCCAGGATTACGTAGATGGGCGCGCCGTCGGGCCGGGTGGCGCGGATCGACTTCAGCGCGGCCAGCGTGTTCCCGACACCCATCCTGCGCCGGTTGACACCCCACAGGGTGTCGTCGCCGACCGAGTAACAGCCGTGGAAGTAGCGCACCCCGTGGGTGCGGTGGAAGGTGGCGGACACCCGGTCGGGATGCCCCTGCCTGGCCCAGACCGCGCCTGCGGTGGGCGGGATCGCGAGCGGGCCGAACTCGTCGAAAGCGAAGACCCGGTCCGGGAAGCGGTCCAGCACCTCCTCGATCCGGTCCAGCTTGGCGTCGCGTTCTGGGTCCGGGGATTCCTTCCAGGTCTTGGTGCGCTGGAAAGTGATGCCACGGCGGGCGAGCAGGCAGCGTAATGCCTCGCGGCCGATACGGATGATCCGGCCGTGGACTTTCCGCAGGTAGGCAGCCAGCTTGCCCAGTGACCAGCGGGTGAAGGGCTGACCGAGCTTGGCCAGTCGGGTGGTGGCCGTCTGGATGAAAGTCCTCGTCGTCAAGACTGAGCAGGCGGGGACGGCCTCCCGCCCACTGAGGGTCCAGACAGGCCAGGCCGATCTCGTTGAACCGGTGGATCATATTGTCCTCGTCGGCCTGCACCAGCTGCGCGATCACTGGTACCGCGCCTCCAGCGGTCGGATCGGACGTCACCACACATCCAACCGCCACGACCGCCAACCCGGCGAACTTATGCGGTCACAGCACTAGGCGGCGCGCAGTGGCGAGTTCGCCGCCGCCGACTCGACGCTGGCCGAGCTGATCGGCCGAGAGCCCGGCGCCTTCGGCACCCTCAATCACCGAAGACGGACAGGCCGACCCCGCCACAGATGAATCGGCAGCTCTGGGAAGCGAAGTCGGTCGGCTCGGTGTGGTGGGCCGCCGACAGATGCCGGCAGCGGGGCGATGGTCCCCGCTGCCGGGACTGTCAATCTGTGCCCATGGCTTTGCACACGGCATCTTCTTAGTACGGTCCATCACGGCGGCTACCGGCCCCAGAGCAAGATTCGCGGCTCGCGCCTCAACGCCCGGGTGAGGTCGGTGGGAGCCATGGCCTCTGTGGCCTTGACGCCGCTGGCCATGGACGCGAGCCGAACGGCCCGGGTACTACGCCGGATGTGGGCGAACTCGTATCGTTCCTCGGCCCCTGCGCCCTGCCCGCGGGCTTGACGCAGGGCTACTCGTGCATGTCCTCGGGACGTACATCGGCTTCATCGAGAGCCTCAGCCAGGTCGCGCCCGGTCGCGCTACCGCCTGTCGATTCGGTGGTGTCCTGTTCATCTTGCTGATCGATGATTTGGTCGGTTTTCGCTGTCTTGGGTCTGGCTTCTTCGGGGACAGTCATGAGCTTTACTTTCCTTCGCTGAGGAGGGGAGGTAGTCGCATTGGCGTGCCGTGTCTCAGGCCAAGACCTCGGAACCGGGGACCAGCTTCCAGGACCGGACCTCAGGCACTGGCGGGTGCCGTCAGTCGAGCGTTCGAGTGCTCACCGAACAAAGGGTCGATCTTCGATCGAACCCTGGCCGAGTAGCCCGCTTTCTGAGCGCGCAAACTATTCGGAGCTTCGGCGGCCGTGGTCTCACTACCGCCTGGAACTTCCTTCCAGACCGGAAATGTTGATCTCACCCCGACACCACCGCGACGTCGCCGAAGCCGCCTGCCGCCTGCCGCCTGCCGCCTGCCGCAAGGCTCGTCCGCCGGCTAGGACACGTTGTTCCCGACTGCATCCCGACGCCACCTCGCGGTCTGGCTGCCGTGGCACGCGCAGCAGCTCCGCCTGGCCGCCCTGGTAGGGGCCCATGTCGGCGAATCCGTAGGCGGCTCCCGCGAGGGCCGGTTCCGGCTGCATGGTCAGGCAGTAGTTGGTCAGACCCTGCTCGCACTGCCTGCAGAAGCCGCAGGCGATGTTGAAGGGCGGGACCACGTACTCGCCGACCTGCACCTTGCGGCGAACATGCCGTGCCCGAGATCGGTGAAGTGCCCAGCCCACTCGCGGCTGTCGTCCGGCTGGGTCAGCGGTTCCATGATCTCTTCTGCATCGCCGGCCAACACGATGACCTCGGCGAATCTACTCATGGGCGAATATCACCGGACACGCGGAAGGAACCGCAATCGAATAAGCGCGCTCAGGCGCCGCGCGCCCTCAGAATGCCTTCGACGCCCGACCGGAAGGTCTCGGAGATCAGTTTCGGGTCGAAGAGGCAGCCGGCGGCCATGGCGCCGTCCCGGAGCATGACGAGGTGCCGTCCGGCTTCGTCGGCGGGAGCTTCGCCCACCTGCGCCAGCAACTCGGTCACGGTGTCCAGGAACCACCGGCGATGGGCCAGCACGGCTCGGTGGACGGGGTGCGTGGGGTCGGGGTATTCGGCTACCGCGTTGAGGAAGGCGCAGCCGCGGAACCCGGGGCCCTGGATGCCTTCGGTGATGAACCGGCCGACCGCCCGGACCTTGTCCGCTGCCGACCGCTCGCCTGCCTGAGCGGCCTCGACCCCGGCCCGGATTCCCCGGTCGGCCTGGTCGAGGTAGGCGAGGACGAGCTCTTCCTTGCCGGCGAAATGCCGGTACAGCGTGGCGCGGGTGACCTGCGCCTCCGCGATGATCCGGTCGACGCCGACGGAGTGGATTCCCTCCGCGTAGAAGATTTTGGTCGCCGTGCCGAGGAGCCGTGCCCGCGCCGCCGACGTGCTCCCGCCCCCTGATCCCTCGCTCATGCCGCCAGACTACCCCACCCGCGAGGGAGAACGTTCGGTCTTGACAGGCGGCGCCTTCGCCCTCTTGGATAGCGAAAGAGACCGAACGTTCTCCCCCCTTCGTCGAGTATGCACGCTTTCAGTGAGAGGAACCTCCATGGACACCCTTCCCGGCACCCCCGCCATCAGCGCGCCCGCGGCCCTGCGCAGGCTTTACCTCACGCGCTTCGTGGTCGCCGCTGTGTGGGCCGCCCTGCTGTTCTCGACCGCCGACAACCTGGGCCCGTTCACTGCCGCACTGCTGGTGATCTATCCCCTGTTCGACGTGGCGTGTGCGGTCATCGACATCAGGTCCGCCCAGGTGAACGGGCGGCCGGTGCGCGGTCTTCACGTGAACATCGCGCTCAGCGCCCTCACCGGCATCGGTCTCGCCATCGCCGCGACCTCCGGCATCCCCGCCGTACTGCGGGTCTGGGGTGCCTGGGCCGTCACGGCGGGCATCGTCCAGCTCATCGTCGGCGCCACCCGACGCCAACTCGGCGGCCAGTGGGCGATGATCGCCAGCGGCTCCCTCTCCACCCTCGCCGGCGCCTCGTTCATCGCACAGGCGGGCAAGGACGGCGCCTCCCTGAGCAACCTGGCCGGCTACGCCTTCCTCGGCGGCGTCTTCTTCCTCGTCTCCGCCCTCCGCCTGGGGCGCACCCGCACCAAGGCGACGGCCGGCGGGCAGGGCTGAGGCCGGGGGCCGGGCAAGCGGTAGCGCGATGCGTCCAGTCCGTGAGCCGAGTGCGCCGCTCCACAGGGCTCCTCCGCCGGACCTGAGTACCTTCTGAGTAGGCGCGCTCATGTTGTACGAGGTGGCAGGGGCCACACTCCGAACCATGACACATGTTCCGCCACCGGCCGAGGAATTGCGGCTCATCGACACCGAGTTGTGGCAACTGGACGCCCGTCGCGTCCAGTTGCTGGCGCGCCGCGCCTGGTTGGTCGGCCGGCTTTCGTCGTTCCCGCAACCCGGTCCGGTGCCGCCCGCGGAAGCACCCTCGCCGCATACCCCCGAGGCCACCGCACCGCGTGTGCAGAATGTGCTGCTGCTCCTGGGCGGCCTGCTGCTGACCATCGCCGCCATCGCGTTCACGCTGGTCAGCTGGGGACATCTGGGGATCGCCGGACGTGCGCTGGTGCTGGGCGCGGTCACGGTGGCCACCCTGGCCGCTCCGCTGCCGCTGCTGGGTCGTGATCTGCGCTCGACGGCCGAGGCGGTGGCGGGGCTCGCGCTGGCGCTCACGGTGCTCGACGCCTACGCGCTGTACGCGGTCGCCCTCACCGACATGGACGGCACGGCGTACACGGCCGGAGCGTCGGCGGTGCTGGCCGCCGTATGGACGGGATACGGGTTCCTGCCGCGCCTGAGGTCGCTGCGGCTGCCTCTTCCGGCCGCGGTGACCATCGCCCAACTGCCGCTGCTCCTGTGGGCGGTGGCAGCCGGCGCGGGGCAGTACGGGATCACCGGCGCGCTGCTCGTGACGGCCATGGGCGACACGGCGGTGGCGCTGCGCGCTCCGGCCGGGCCGGTGCGGATCACCGCCACGGCCGGCGCGTACGGCATGGGGGTGTGGGGCGCGCTGAGCGCGGCCTGGCTGTCGTGGACGGCCGGCGGTCCGGGCGCCGCGACCCAGGCGGCCGCGCTGCTGCTGTTCGCGGCCGGTGTCGCGCTGACGGCGGCATGGCGGGATCGTGCCGCGGGGCACGCGGTCGGGCTGTCCCTCGCGGCCGGTCTGCTCGCCGTCACCGCGCTCGGCGGCATCGTCCACCCGGCGCTGCCGTCCACCTGGGCCGTTCCAGCCCATCTCGCCTTCGGTATCGCGCTGCTGGCGGCGGAGCGGGTCAAGCGGCTCCTCGAGCCGGTGCGGCGCGGTCTCGCCCTCGCCTCCGCCGCGGTGCAGGGCCTGGCGGTGCTGTGGGCGCTCCCCCTGCTCGCGCTGACGCTGCTGGGGCCGGCCGGCTGGGCGGCACGGGTGTGGTCGGGGACACCGGCCGGTGCCCGTGCGGCCGTGACGGTGGGGGCGCCGTGGCTGCCCCAGTTGCAGTCGGCGCCGCTGGTCCTGACAGCCGTCGCCACCGTCCTCGCACTCGCGGTCCGCACCGCGGCATGGCGGCCCAAGGCGCTGACGGGCGTGCTCGTGCTCGGGTGGTCCGCGCTCATGCTCCTCCCGGCGGTGACGGACCTGCTTTACCCGGCGGCGCTCGTGGTGGAGGTGCTGGCGACGGCGGCCCTGCTCGCGGTGGCGGCGCGGCCCCGCTCGACTGAAGGCACCGGCCCGCTCCCGGCGTTGGTGCTCGCCCTCCTCACGTCCCTCTCGCTGGCGTTCCTCTCGCTGCCGACGCGATCCGCGACCGTGGGTGTGCTCACCGCTCTGACGGCGCTCTTCGCGGCCGCCTCGCTCAAGCAGCGCCTCACCACGGTCACCGTCCCGGCCGCGCTCGGGTACGGCGCCGCCTGGGCGTGCGCCGTGGGCGCCGCGGCGGACTGGGCACCGCAGCACACCGCGCTCCTCGTACTCGTGGTCCCGGCGGTGGCGGCGCTGTGCGCCGCACGAACCGCCGACGCGCGGACGACCGTCACGGCCGAGGTGACGGGCGCGGCCGCCGGTCTCCTGGCGCTCGCGCTGACGGTCGGCGATCCGGCGATGCTCTCCTTGGCGCTGTCCCTGTCCGGGATGATCGTTGCCGGGACGGCCCTGCGCGTCGACCGCCGCCCCGCCGCCTACGCGGCCACCGCGCTGTTCGCACTGGCCGCCTGGGTGCGCCTGGCGGCCTGGGGCGTCACGGCACCGGAGGCGTACATGGTGCCGTTGTCCGTCCCGGCGCTCGCGGTGGGCGCGCTACGACGGCGGCGTGACCCGCGGGCGTCGTCGTGGACGGCGTACGGCCCCGGTCTGGCCACCGCGCTCATCCCGAGCCTCGCGGCCGCCTGGACCGACGTCCACGCCACCCGCCCGTTGCTGCTGGGCGCGGCGGCGCTGCTCGTCACCCTGCTGGGCGCCCGGCACCGGCTGCGGGCACCGCTGCTGCTCGGCGGCGGGGTGCTCGTGCTGGACACGCTGCACGAGCTGGCCCCCTACCTGATACAGATCACCGGCCTCCTCCCCCGCTGGGTGCCTCCCGCCCTCGCCGGAGCGCTGCTGCTCGCCGTCGGCGCGACGTACGAACAGCGGCTGCGGGACGTGCGGCGCGCGCGGGACCTGCTCGGCCGGATGGACTAGGCCGTCGCGCTCCGAGCACCCGGGGATCCGCACCCTGCGAGATCGTGGGCGGCACACCCGCCGGCGGTTCCTCGGCGGCCGCGCCTCAGGGGGCTTCACGCTCGGCGGCCGGCGGGGCGGTGTCGTCGTCCTCGCCCTTGGCGCGCACGTCCGGCGGGGTGGGCGCTGTGATGTTCCGCTGCTCAGCGGACCGCTCCTTCGTCTCCTCGTCGACCTGCGCGGTGTCCTTCTCCTCGGAGGTACTCACCACTTCGCCCCTTTCATCGGTACGGATCGGACGGCACCCCGGCACACCATCGCGTCAGCGGCCCGCACCGCCGGGACGACCGTTCCGGACATTCCTTCTTCCGTCTGGAGCACAGGTTCCCTGGGGCAGCCATCCGACGCACGCAGTCGAAGATGTTCCGGTCATCGAGGTCCTCCCCCGTTGTCGGCCTGCACGCGCGGCCTGCCGCTCAGCCGAACTGGGAATCTTCGCCCGCCGACAGGCCGCGGCGAGGACCGTTCGGAGGTTGACCGGATCAGGTCGCTGATTCACATCGCTCTCACAGCCGGCCTTCCTACTGTCGCGGCCATGACCAATCCACCTCTCGATGAGCCCGACAACGCCGTCGTCTCACAGGTCTTGTCACGCCGCCGCATGCTTGCCCTCGGCGGAGCCGGAGCCGTCGCCCTTGCCGGGATCGCCACCGCCGCCAACGCCTCCACCGGCGACACCGCCACCGACCTCAGCACACTCGACGCGGCGGAGGCCAACGCCCTGGCCGCCGGTGCGTGCATGCGACTGACCACCGAGCAGATCGAAGGCCCCTACTACATCGACTACGAGCTCTTCCGGAAGAACGTCGTCGAGGACCGCACCGGCATACCGCTTCTCCTCCGCCTCCGCGCCGTGGACGCCGCCACCTGCAGGCCCATCCGCAACTCGGCCATCGAAATCTGGCACTGCGACGCATCCGGCGTCTACTCCGGCTACACCGGGAACGGCAACGGAGGCGGCGGGACTCCTCCCCGCCGGCCGCCGAGCCCCCCGCCCTCCGGCACGCCGACGGGACCGCCCCCGGGCGGTGGTGGCGGAGGCCATGCCACCCCCACGGACGACCTCACCTGGCTGCGCGGCATCCAGATGACGGATCACCAGGGCTTCGTCACCTTCCGGACCGTCTTCCCCGGCTGGTACACCGGCCGTGCCGTCCACATCCACACCAAGGTGCACACCGGCGGCAGCCGGACCTCCACCGGCTACACCGGCGGGCGTACCTGCCACACCGGACAGTTCTACTTCACGGAGAACGCGGTGAAGGCCACCGCGGGCATCGCCCCCTACGCGGCGAACACCGTGGCACGGGTCACCCTCGATGAGGACATGCTCTACCCGGGGACCGGCACACAAGGCGGCCTGCTCCGGCTCGTCTACGACCGCCGGGCGGTCGAGCATGGTGTCCTCGGCTCCATCACGATGGCCGTGGACCCCACCGCGACCAACGAAGGCGGAGGCGCGCCCGGCGGCAGCCCGGCTCCCGAGTCCGAGTCCTCGTCATCGCCCAGTGCCTGACAGACGTCCGCTTCTTTGAGATCGCGGGCTGACCTCGGAGGCGACGCTCAGTTGACGCCGGCACCCTCGTGGCGAGGGCTGCTTGCTTCCGGTGCAGTTGGCCCGTGATCGGGCGGGGCATGCGGGCTCGCGCCCGCATGCCCCCGTGTCTGTGCGGAGCGTGGCGAGCGATGCCCTACCGTCCGGTAGCCCCGTGCCTGGTTTCTGCCGCACCCTCCTGGGTCATGCGTCGGCTCCTTCGAACGCTAGGGTGACGGGCGCCTGGCGATTGCCCGTCCCAGGCAGCCGGGCTGCCTGCGTAGGCACCTGCTCACGCATACGTGGGGCTCTCGGCGGTTACGGTCCAGCGTCCGACGACGTCGCCCCGCTCCTGTTGCGGGTGCCGACGTGGAGAGAGAAGGCACGTGAGTTCCATACACAGCGCTCGCCGACGCACTGGCGTCACCCATCTCGCACCCATGCCCCATGGTGGTGAACTCCGTACCGAAAGCCATCCCGCGGCACCCGTGGCACAGTCCCCGGCCGTCGCCCCCGTCCCTGCCCCGGTCCCTGCCCTTGCCCCTGCCCTCGGACAGACGTCCCCGGCGAGGCCGGCGTCGGGTCGACATCGCCAGGCGCCGGCACGTGCTCGAAGCGAGCGCCGCAACCCGCCCAGGCCGGATGTCCCGCTCAGCGTGCGGAAACGAGCGAGCGACGGGAGTGGAGGAGTTCCGGCCTCGGAACAAGTGCCCTGTCTCCGGGTTCACGCCGCTTCGGCAGCGGAACACGTCTGGGACGGACGGTGACGGGCAGGTTCGAATTCATGCAACGTACCTCGCACCCCGTCAGACCGCCCGGGCCGGCGGACGGATGGAGCACTGCCACAACCCGCCCGGCATTCCCCGCCGCACCCGGTCCCATCACAGCCGCCCAGCCCCCTGTCAGTGCTGAGGACGTCGCGCTGGTGCGGGCCAGCCTCGCTGTCGTCTCTCCTCATGTCGCTGAGCTGGCCGCGCACTTCTACAGCATCTTGTTCGCGCGTTACCCCCAGGTCAGGAATCTGTTTCCGGCGGATCTCGACGTCCAGCGGGAACGTCTGGTGCGCGCCCTGCTGCGCATCGTGGAACTGGTCGACGACACCGACAACCTCGTAGCGTTCTGCTCCCGCCTGGGACGCGGCCACCGCAAGTTCGGCACACAGAGCGCCCACTACCCGGCCGTCGGCGAATGCCTGCTGCAGGCCCTCTCCCACTTCGCAGGCCCGGCATGGAGCCCGGCGCTGGCGGTGGCATGGCAGCGTGCCTACACCGCTGCCGCGGACGTGATGGCCCGGGCCGCCGAGGAGGACGCCCGCGACCGCCCGGCCGTGTGGGACGCGCACATCGTCGGGCACGTGCACCGCGGACACGGAATCGCCGAGATCACCGTCCGGCCACAGCTGCCGTACCCGTTCGTGGCGGGCCAGTACGTGAGCATCGAAACGCCGTGGGCACCGAGACTGTGGCGCCAGTACTCCCCCGCGCACGCCCCACGGCCCGATTCCGAGCTGACCTTCCACGTACGTGCCGTACCGGGAGGAAAGGTCAGCAACGCGCTCGTTCACCAAGCTCGTCCGGGAGACCCTGTCAGGCTCGGTCCGCCGGAGGGCGACATGGTCCTGCGTACAACCCCCCAACGGGACCTGCTCTTCGTGGCCGGCGGCACCGGCCTCGCTCCGATTCGCGCCCTGATCGAGGAAGCAGCCCGGGACGGCATCGGTGACGCACGGCAAGTCAGTCTGTTCATAGGCGCCAGAACGGCGGACGAACTGTACGGACTCGATGACATGCTGCGCATGTCCCAGCGCTACCACTGGCTGCGCGTCCGGGCAGCGGTCTCCCACGAGCGCATCGTGGGACTGGAGGGCACGCTGCCCGAGGTACTGGCGGAATTCGGCCCGTGGTACCGGCATGAGGCGTACCTGTGCGGCCCCCCGCAAATGCTGGGCGAAGCCGTGCAGGCCCTGCGGCGCCACGGTGTCCCGCCTCGTCACATCCACTACGACCCCTGGGACACCCCCGTGCTGACCGCCCCGTTGGGGCCGCCCCCGCCCGACGAGGAGACGGACCAGCTGTGAACGGCCCCGAAACGCCCGGCTCTTCCGGAGAACGACTGCTGCAGCGGCAGCTCGGCACCACCGACCGGGCGGCCGCCTTCTACGACCGCCAGGTGCACCCCTATCTGACCCCCGCGATGCGGGAGTTCATAGCGCGGCAGAACATGGTGTTCCTGTCGACCGCGGACTCCGGGGGAGCCTGCGACGCCAGTTTCCGCTCCGGACCGCCGGGGTTCTGCGTCTCCCCCGACGAGCGCTCTCTGACCTACCCCGAATACCGGGGCAACGGTGTCCTGGCCAGTGCGGGCAACATGACCGAGAACCCCCACCTCGGCATGCTGTTCATGGACTTCACCCATGACCACATAGGGCTGCACGTGAACGGCACGGTCAGGCTGTACACGGACCACGAGCTCCGCACGTGGTACCCCCATCTGCCGACCGACCCCGCGCCCGGCCGCCAACCCCACCTGTGGGTGCACCTCACCGTCGAGGAAGCCTACGTCCACTGCTCCAAGCACATTCCCCACCTCGAGCCCGCCCCCCGCCCCCGCCCCGCCACGGACCGGAACCGTCCCAAGGACAGCGCATATTTCCCGGAGCCCGCCCCCACTCAACAGGCCCCGGAATTGGTCGACGCCCAAACCGACCGCACCTCGTGGCGAGACCGCCTGCGGATCCGCCAGTAACCCCGTCCCGCGGCTCCGACGACACCTTCCTCCCCGCAAGCGCCCCTCATCCCACTGGGGCTGTTCGGCTCGAGGTCCGGGTGCCGCGACCTGAGCGGTGACCGGCAGCGGTTCCACAGGTCACGGTCACCCCGGACCCGGTGGGCCCGTCCACCGACGGGCCCACCGCAGCATGGCCGCACCGGACCGGTTACGGCGCGCGTGAGGGCGGTCCCGCCATCGGGGCCGCCCTCAGCTTCGCCTCAATACCTCGATGCCGGCCTGGTCCGTTTCCTCGGGTGTTCCACCGAGGCGGTGGATCACGACCCAGCGACCGTCGTCCATCGCTCCCGCGAACAGGGAGGCGTCGCGCGTCGCACCGTTGTGCCAGCGCAGCGGGCCCGCCGTTTGCCAGGATGGCGCGGGCTCCCCCAACCTGCGTTCCACCAGAAGTCGTACGACCAGTTCGGCGGCCGCGCGAGGGGTGGCCCACAGGCCGCCTGCGGGCAGGATCGCGCCGTCCATGGTCCAGGGTTTGCGAACTCTTCCCAAGCGGCCTCGGGCCAATAGGCGGCGGCCCGGGTCCGGGCTCGCGGTCACCTCTGATATGGCCAGCGGGCGCAGGACGTACTCGGTCACCAACTCCTCATAGGTGGTGCCGGCCGCAGTGGTCAGGGCTTCACCGAGGAAGGCGTAACCGAGGTTGGAGTACTCCTCATGCCGACCTGGTGGGCGGGTGACGACGGTGTCGAGCCGGTTCAGCAACTGGTGTGCGGTACGACGGTCGAACGTCGCGTACGGGTCCCGGCGCGGGAGGCGAGGCGGCAGACGCGGCAGGCCGGACGTGTGCTGGGCAAGGTGGAGCAGTGTGATCCCCGTTCCGGGAATCGCCGGAAGCCACCGCTCGAGGGGGTCTTCGAGCGCGAGCAGCCCGCCCTCGGCCATGCGGGTCAGAGCGGTTCCGGTGATGACCTTGGTGAAAGAGCCGATTTCGACGAAGCGGTCGACGGCGTGGCCGTTACTGACTGCGGGTGGAGCGGCGTTGCTCAGGATGCAGGTGGGAACTCGGTGCACGAGGGGCCTTTCTGGAGTGTTCCGGCTTTCTGACTCGGGCAAGTCGGCACGACACCCTGCGGTAGGTCGCGCGCGGGCGCGGATCCGCATCGTGAGGCGGAGCACCCACCACAGTGACGGCTCATCATCGGTGCTGCACTTTCATCCTCGTGAGACACCTTTCAGCATTCCTCCGCGCCTCGGCGGACAACTGATTGCTCGTGAGGACAGCGCGACAGAAGTGCCGGAACGACAAGAATCGTTTCTCTTGCGTGCCTGGGCAGGAGGGCCTGACGATGATTTAGTCGTACGGATTGCGTCGTACGCAGGACATCGATCGCCGGTTCCGGTGCGGGGAATATGGCCAAGAACATCAGGCCCGTTTTGCTGGCCACGGGCGCAGCCGTCGCGGTGTCGCTTCCCGATGTATTCGCCGCCGCCCAGCTCAAGCCCCCGGCCGTCGCGGCGAGTGCCGCCGGGCCGGCGGCCGCGATCGGCGTGTTCGCCGGATTCTTCAAGGACAGTCTGCTGCAACGGTTCCAGAAGGATCTGGAGAACGCAGCCTTCGTGCGCGACGGGTGTCCGACCACCCAAGACGAACTGCCGCTCGTCCGGGATGTCGGCGAGCCGACGTGGCTCGGTGTGCACGCGGCGCGCCGCACAACCGGCCGGACGTCCGCCGGCCAGCCTCCCTACGTGCCCCATGACATCGACGACGAGTTACGGGAACACCTGTGCGGCGACCCGCACCTGGGATCCCCGCATCACCGCCGCGCTCGACCACACCGACCGGTTCGGCATCGCGGAGTACCTGTCGGCCGGCCCGGAGCTCCTGCACCTGTGGCACGCTGCGCGAGGCGGCACTCCCGTCCCGGGTGAGGCCCCGGCGCAGGCCTGGGAGTGGGCGAACGAGGTCCGCACGACCATCGCCCTGCTCACCCCGGTGGGCACCGACTCCTTCGACGTCTACGACTATCTCGTGGACGAGACGATCCGCACGGCCGCCTCTCCTCACCGACACGGTGCTCGTGGCGGCGCTGCGTTTCGCGGACGCCGCGGATTCCATGCGCATCGGCACCATCGCCCGCGCGCACGGCAGGTACGCCATCGCACTGAGCGCGTACGAGGGGGTGCGCAACGCCCGGATCGCCTCGCTCGGGGAGGACGACCCCGACACGCTCACGAGCCGAGGGAACTACGCGGCGGTGCCGCGGGTGCTGGGCAGGCTGCACGAGGCGGAGTGCGAGCACCGGGCCGTCCTCGGATACGGTGAATCGGCGCCGCGACGACACATCCGCACGCCTTCCGGCGGACGGCCGGGGAGCTCGTGCAGCACCGGTCAGCTGCGTGCTGCACGGGCGGTCATCGGGAACGCTCCCCGGCCGCGGTGATGCGGTTGATCGCCTCGAGCGTCAGGGCACGGTCGTGGGGTTGACGCGAGAGCGCTCGGTGCAGCGTCAGCCCCTCGATGAGCGCGTCGAGCTGCCGAGCGGTGTCGGCGTCGAAGTGCTTCTCCAGATGGACACGGCTGCGGCGCATCCACTCATGCGTGAGATCCCGGTAGTCGGGCCGGCGAGCCGCGAGCGTGTACAGCTCCTGGGTGAGCACCAGGTCGCGCCTGTCCCCTTCGGACAGCACGTGCACGAGGTCGGCCACCGCCTCCCGGGCCCGGACCGGATCGGCCGGAGCGGCCAGGTGGTCGTCGAACACCATGACGATGTGCTCGGTGAAGCGCCTGAAGGCTTCACGCAGCACCTCGTCCATGCCACTGAAGTAGTAGGTCATCGATCCCAGGGGGACGCCGGCGCGTGCCGCGATCTTCCGGTGGGAGACTCGGACGATGCCTTCCTCGGCGATGAGGTCGAGGGTGGCGTCGAGGATGCGTGCGCGGCGCTGGGGGTCGGTGTGTCCGGTGGCCATGACGGCAGGCTCACAGACTCCGCACGACGCGGGCGGGATTGCCGACGGCGACGACGTTCGCGGGCACGTCCTTGGTGACGACGGCACCGGCACCGATGACGGAGTTCTCTCCGATGGTGACTCCGGGCAGCACGATGGCGCCGCCACCGATCCACACGTTGTCGCCGATGGTGATCGGACGGGCGGCTTCGAGCTTGTCGCGCCGCGGCTGCGGCTCCAGCGGATGGGTCGGAGTCAGCAACTGGACGTTGGGCCCGATCTGGCAGTCGTCGCCGATCGTGATGGCCGCGACGTCCAGCGCCGTGAGGTTGTAGTTGACGAAGGTGCGCGCCCCGACGGTGATGTTGCTGCCGTAGTCGACGTGGACCGGCGGACGCAGATGGGCCTGCTCGCCCAGGGCTCCGAGCAGTTCCCGCAGCAGCGTCTGCGCGGCGTCGGCGTCCTCCGCGTAGGCCGCTTGGTAACGGGTGGCCAGGCGCACGGCCCGCTGCTGGCGCTGAGCGATCTCGGGATCGTCGGCGATGTAGAGATCGCCCGCTTCCATGCGCTCCAGGTTCGTGCGCGGGTCCTGCGCGAAGTAGTCCGTCGGCATGCGCGGCAGCATAACTTCGGAATGTACGAACGTACACTCTCGTCGAACGCACGCCGCCGCGCCTGACACGTCGTCGCCGGGGCCGCCACGCGATGCCCGATCCCGCTGCCGACCCTACGGTGGGGGCATGGTGGTGATCAGCGACGAAAGTCGGCAAGCGCCGGCCCGGAGAGGCGTGGTGGAGGCGCTGGGCCTGGCCGTCCTGTTCCTGCTGTCCGTGGTGGCCGCCTCGATCGAACCGCACGAGCACCGGTTCTCGTTACGCTGGACCGGCGTGGTGCTGGCGGGAGTCGGCTGCTCCGCACTCGTCCGGCGGCGCCGCCACCCGATCGGCGTACTGGCCGTCGCACTCGGCTGCGGGGTGGGCTTCCTGGTCCTCGGATTCCGGGAGAGCCCGCTGGTCCTCAGCCCGGTTCTGCTGTCCGTCTACACCGTGGCCCTGCTGACCGACCGGCGTACCACCTGGATGGCCGCGTCCGCCTCGGCCGCCACTCTGGTGGGCGCCGCCATTCTGTGTGCCCCTCGCTCCTGGCTGAACCCCGACAACGTGGCACTGCTGGCCTGGACAGCGCTGCCGGCCGCTGTCGGCGACGGTCTGCGCTCCCGCCGCGCCTATGTGGCGGCCGTGGAGGAACGGGCGGTGCACGCGGAACGCACCCGTGAGCAGGAGGCGCAGCAGCGGGTGGCGGCCGAACGGGTGCGCATCGCACGCGAGTTGCACGACATCGTCGCGCATCACATCGCGCTGATCAACGCCCAGGCGGGCGTGGCCGCCCATCTCGCGAAGCGCCGACCGGAACAGATACTGACCGCCTTGGAGGACATCCGGGACACCAGTCGGTCGGCCCTCGACGAGCTGAGGGTGACCGTGGGACTGCTGAGGCAGTCGGGCGACCCGGTCGCACCGCGCACCCCTGCGCCGGGGCTGGCCGACATACCGGTGCTCCTGGCGTCCTTCGCCCGTGCCGGGCTGACCGTAGGACTCACCCGCCACGGCACCGCCGTCCCGCTGGCACCAGCAGTCGACCTGACCGCGTACCGGATCGTCCAGGAAGCCCTGACCAACGTGCGCAAGCACGCC
Source organism: Streptomyces sp. NPDC047869 (assembly GCF_040704065.1). Taxonomy (NCBI): domain Bacteria; kingdom Bacillati; phylum Actinomycetota; class Actinomycetes; order Kitasatosporales; family Streptomycetaceae; genus Streptomyces; species Streptomyces sp. NPDC047869. The sequence continues at coordinate 1,692 of NZ_JBEYRK010000042.1, read as the reverse complement.
GGCGCGGACCACGCCCGGCTGATCCTGCACCACCACCCCGAGCGGCTGACGATCACCGTGGAGGACGACGGGGGAACCGCGCGGCACCAGCCCGCGCCCGCCGGTACCGGGCACGGGCTGATAGGGATGCGGGAGCGGGTGGCCACGGTCGGGGGCTTGCTGCGCGCCGGGCCGCGCCCGGAGGGCGGCTTCAGCGTGACGGCCGACCTTCCGCTGCGCCCCGGCCGGCTGGTCGGCGAGACACCGAGGAGAGACGGGCATGACGATTCGCGTACTGCTTGCCGATGACCAGGCCCTGCTGCGGGGCACCTTCAAGATGCTGTTCGAGTCCACCGGTGACATGGAGACGGTGGGCGAGGCGTCCAACGGTCACGAGGCGGTGGAGCTGGCGCGGACCCGGCACCCTGACGTGGTCCTGATGGACATCCGCATGCCGGAGATGGACGGCCTCGACGCCACCCGGCTGATCAGCGAGTCCGAGGATCTCGCAGCGGTGAAGGTGCTCATCCTGACCACCTTCGAGGACGACGAGCACGTGGCCGAAGCACTGCGCGCGGGTGCGAGCGGCTTCCTGGGCAAGGGCGCGCGTCCTGAGGAACTGGTCGAGGCCGTCCGCACGGTCGCCGCCGGCGACGCGCTGCTGTCACCCGCGGCCACAGGCGCGCTGATCAGGCGTTTCCTCGCCCAGCCGGACCCTTGCACGGGAGAGGTGCACGAGCGGCTGGAGTGCCTGACGCCACGAGAGCGCGATGTCCTGGCTCTGGTGGCCCTGGGACTGTCGAACGACGAGATCGCCGAGCGGTTGTTCGTCAGCCCGCTGACCGCGAAGACCCACGTCAACCGGGCCATGACCAAGCTCGCCGCCCGCGACCGGGCCCAGCTCGTGGTCATCGCCTACCAGTGCGGCCTGGCCACCGCGGTGCCCTGACCAGCGCGTGCTCGCACCGCTGCGTGTACGGGCATGCCTGTCCCGGCTGTAGACGGGCGTCCCGGGTACCGCAGCCGTGGTAGGCAGGAATCGCTGCGGTGGGACGACGCGCGAGGGGTTGTCGCTGAGCGAAGGTGAGAGGGCGAACGGAGGTCTCACCATGATTGAAGCTCCCAGCCGGATCGGCGATGGCGACCGGACAGCGGTGGCGGACCGCCAGGAGAACGACTGCCTCGCTGCCGTGGCACCGCAGCTGTCCCTCCTGCGGCATTCCCTGACCAGTGGAAACCACCGCGACGAGCACGGATACGCCGACGGCCGATCGGGACACGGTCACCTGCGGCTCGCTCGTCGCAAGCCGGCTCCCACCGTCGGACGGCTCACGCTGCCGCAGTGGGTGAGCCGGACCAAGCACGTCGGCTGATGCCGGGTCCGAGGCGGGCGAGCGACGGCGTCCGCCGGCCATGCGCCCCTTCCGTGGCGCTCGTGCGACCGGACCACTCCGCACGAGCGAAGAGGAGCGGTAGGGGCACCGGCCCCGCAGAGGAAGGAGGCGCAGGGTTCCACTGCGGCTTCCACGGGGCCGGTGCATGGCACACATACCCCTCGAGGCGCCCGATACGCCCGATCCATCCCCGCCACCCGAGCGGGATGTGCTGACGCACGACGTGGGGCCCGGCCGTTCCCGGCCGGCACGCTCGCACCAGCCGGACCTGGATCCAGCACGTCCTCGACGGAGGCAGCTCCCTGGAGGGCGTCTGCCC
>NZ_JBEYRK010000041.1:0-74154 GCF_040704065.1 Streptomyces sp. NPDC047869 | reverse complement strand
CGTTCTGCGGGGGCCGCCGAGCGTCTTGTGGGTGGTGGTGGTCACCACATGCGCGTGCGGGACGGGCGAGGGCCGCGGCCGGTGCCGTGTCGGTGACGCTCGTCCCGGCGGGCGCGTCCTCCACGGCGTCAGGTGCCGCGGCGAGCCCGCTCACCGCCAGGGCGTCCCGGGCGATACGGGCCCGGCCCGCCTCCGGGGACTCGCCGGCGCCCGCGGAGCCGACGGCGGTGCCGCGGACGACGGCGTGGATCCGGTCCCCTGCGTCCAGGGCCGCCCGGAGCGGCTTCAGCACGGCGACCGCGCAGCCGCCGGTGGCGGCGTTGCCGGGGTCGTGCACGGTGACCGACCCGGCCAGGGCGAGGTCGCATTCGCCACCCAGCAGCGCCTGGACGGCGGTGTGCACCGCGACCAGCGTGGTCGCCCCGGCGGCCTGCACCGAGACGGCGGGACCGGTCAGCCCCAGCTTGTAGGCGACCCGCGAGGCCAGGAAGTCGGCCCCGGTGGCGGCCCGGACCTGCCGGTCGTCGAAGTGGGGCGACCCGGCGCCCCGGCCGCGCAGCCGCGCCGCGTGCCCCGTGGTCGCGCCGCCCGCGTAGATGCCGACGACCGTCTCGTCGCGGGCCGGGTCGTGGGCGGCGTCCTCCAGGGCGTGCTGGGCGCACTCCAGGAGGATCCGCTGCTGCGGGTCGAGCATCACCGACTCGCGCGGCGAGACGCCGAAGAACCTGTGGTCGAACGCGTAGGCGTCGGCCAGCGGCCCGGCGGTCGCGTCCGTGGCGCCGTGGGCCCCGTGCTCGCGGAACGCGTCGAGGTCCGTGGCCTGTCCGAAGCGCGCCGCCATGCCGATGACGGCGACATGGCCCTCGGGGTCGAAGCCGGGCTCGTCCGGTGCGAGATCCGTCATGCGGTCCGCCCTTCCCTTTCTCGTGTGGGGTCCGTGCTCGCGCGGGCCGGTCAGGCCACGGGGGTGACCGGCCGGACGAACCGGCCGGACTGACGGCCCAGCGCGGCGTCCCGGTGGCCGGCGATCAGCTCGTAGGGCTGTCCCGGACGGATGGCGGACGCCTGCTCCAGGCGCTCGAACTGCGCGTCGTCGAGGGTGAGTTCCAGCGCAGTGAGGTAGTCCTCGAGCTGGTCGGCGGTGCGCGGGCCGATGACCGGCACCATCGTGGTGGCCGAGCGTTCCGCCCGGGCGCGCAGCCAGGCCATGGCGACCTGCCCGGCGGGGGCGCCGGTCTCCTCCGCGACGGCGAGCACGGCGTCGATGATCCCGGTGCGCTGCTCGGAGTCCTCGACCCGGATGGCCTGGCCCTCCCAGTCGCTGAGGCGGCCGCGGCGGCTCTGCCGGTACTTGCCGGTGAGCAGCCCTCCGCCGAGCGGGGCCCAGAGGGCGGTGCCCAGGCCCAGGGCCTCGGCCATGGGGATCAGCTCGCGGTCGGCGCCGCGCTCGGCGAGGCTGTACTCGAACTGGATGCCCACGAGGCGGGCCGTCGCGCGCAGTTCGGCGAGGGTGACGGCGCGGGAGATCCGCCAGGCAGGGAAGTTGGAGAGCCCGGCGTGGAGGATCTTGCCGTCCCGGACGAGGCGGTCGAGGGCCGTGAGGATCTCCTCGACCGGGGTGACCGAGTCGGGCAGGTGCGCCCAGTAGACGTCGATGTAGTCGGTGCCGAGCCGCCGCAGGCTCGCCTCGACCGAACCGCGGATGTTCTTGGCGCTGTTGCCCGTGTTGGAGATCCGGGCGCGCCCGGCGCCCAGCGTGAACTTGGTGCCGACCACGAAGTGGTCGCGGTCGGCGCCGAGGAACTCGCCCAGGAGCTTCTCGGACTCGCCGATCTGGTAGTTGTCGGCCGAGTCGATGAAGGTGCCGCCGGCTTCGGCGAAGCGGTCGAAGATCTTGCGGGACTCCTCGCGGCTGGCGCCGCCGCCCCACAGGGTGCCGAAGTTGGCGGTACCGAGCGCGTACTCGGAGACGCGCAGGCCGGTGTTGCGGCCGAAGGTGGTGTAACGCATGGCTGTCCTTCAGATCTCCGTGGCGAGCGCGTCGCCTATGAGGCGCAGGAGTTCGGCCTGCGTCCGCGGGTCGCGGAAGTAGAAATGGCCGCCGGGCAGGAGGTGCTTGGTGAAGGTGCTCCGGGTGTGGGCGGACCAGTCGAGCTGGCCGGGGTCCTCCTCGTCGCCCGCGAACGTGGTGATCGGGATGTCCAGCGGTTCCTCGGCGACGTACTCGTGGGAGTCGGCGAGTTCGGCGTCGGCGCGCAGGTAGCGCAGCGCGAGCCGCTTGAGGTCCGGCGCCTCGTGGACGACCAGGGGCAGCGCGCCCCAGCGGCGCTCGATCTCGGCCAGCAGCTCGTCGTCGGGGAGCTCGTGGACGTTGCGCCGTGTGCTGATGGGCGGCGGCTGCATGGAGGACAGGAGCAGGGCCCGGGGCACGCGCAGACCGGCCCGGCGCAGGGCCCGGGTGGTCTCGAAGGCGATCAGCGCGCCCAGGCTGTGCCCGAAGAAGGCGAAGTCACGCTGTCCGAAGTCGACCTGCTCGACGAGGTCGGTGACCAGGTCGCTGATCCTCAGGTACGGGGCCTCGTCCTGCCGCGGCACGCGGCCGGGCAGCTTCACCGCCCACAGGCGGATGCCGGGCAGGGCGCCGCCCCAGCGTACGAACTCCCCAGCCGAGCCGCCCGCGTGGGCGAAGCAGTACAGGTCGAGCGTGGTCTCCGTCTTGGGCCGGCGGCCGGAGAGCCACCGTGCCCGCAGCTCGGCCGTCGTGCCGGCCTCGGGCGCGTGGCCGGTGCCGGTCGCCGCTCCGGTGGCGCTCATGCGGACTCCTCTTCCGTGTCCAGGTGCGGGTCGGCCAGCCGCTGCTCGATCAGCGCGGCCAGATCGGCCGCGGTCGCGGCGTCGAAAAGCGAACGCATCTTGATCTCGACCGGGTAGATCTCCTTGAGCTGGGCGAAGAGCTTCATGGCGATGAGGGAGTCGCCGCCGAGCTCGAAGAAGCTTTCGTCCGGTTCGATGTCGGGCAGTCCGAGCGCCTCGCCGAACAGCCGCAGCACCACGCCGAGGGGGGTGTCGTCGGCGGGGCGGTCGCCGGAGTCCGGCCCGCTCTCCCGCGCCGGGTCGCCGCTGACCGCGGTGGGCTCGTCGGCCATGGGCGCGTCGGCCGCGGCACCGCTCGCGGGGGTGCCGCCGGTGGCCGTCTGCGCCTCCTGCGCGGGGTGGCGCACCAGGTACGGGAGCCGTTCGAAGGGGTAGGTGGGCAGCGCCACCTTGGCCCTGCGCTCCCCGTCGTGCACGCCCGTCCAGGAGACCCTGGCGCCGGACAGCCACAGCCGTCCGAGTGCGTCGTAGAGGACCGCCAGCGCGTCACCGCCGTCGTCGAGCCCGGCCAGCGCGGCCAGCAGGAGGTGGCCGTCGGTGTGGCGGGGCTGCTGCCGGGCGAGCGTGACCAGGCCCGAGCCGGCGCCGACCTGAAGGAGGATGCGCTCGGGGTCGGCCAGGACCGTGTCCAGCGCCGCGTCCGGTCCGGTGGCGGCGCGCAGTTCATCCGCCCAGCGTTCGGCCGGGATCGGGGTACCGGTGTCGTTCCAGGTGCCGTCGCCGAGGACCACGGGGATCCGGTGCGGCCGCGGGTCCAGGTCCGTCACCGGCGTGCGGAGTCCGTCCTCGCCGCCGCGGGCCCGGTCCGGGTCCGCGATGAGCCGTACCGCGTCGGCGACCGTGAGGACGCCCGCCACGACGGCCGCGGTCAGGGAGCCGGTGCCGGTGCCGAGGACCGCGCCGGGCCGGATGCCCCAGCGCTGCCAGAGCGCCGCCAGGGCGTACTCGAAGGCGAGGACGTAGGTGTCGCGCACCACCGGGTCGTCGGGCCAGGCCAGCCCTCTGGCGACGGCGCGCACCGTGGGGACGATCCGGTCGTCGGCGCTGTCCAGGACGGCGTCGAAGGCCGCCCGGAACGCGGGCTCGCCGGTGTGCAGCCGCCAGGCCTCCGCCGGGCCGATCCGGCCGGGGAAGGCGAACACCACGGGCCTGACCCGCGGGGGTTCGGCCGAGCGGACCGGTTCGCGGGCCGGGCCGTCGCCGGCGACGGTGAACGCGCGGTACTCGTGCTCGCGCCGGCCCGTCTGGAGCGTCCAGGCGGCATCGGCGTGTGCCGGGGCCGATGCGCCGGCGAGCCGCTCGTCGAACCGGGCCATCCGGGCGCGCAGCGCGGCGGGGGTGCGCGCGGAGTGCACCAGCAGGCGGGCGCGCCGCTCGGACTCGGCCGGCGTCCGCCGCGGGGCCTCCTCCAGCACCAGGTGGGCGTTGACGCCGCCGACGGCGAAGGAGCTGACGCCGGCGCGCCGGACGAGGGCGTCGCCCGGCTCCCAGTCGGTGAGTTCGGTCGCGACCCTGAACGGGCCGGTCTCGAAGTCGATCGCCGGGTTCGGCTCGGTGAAGTGCAGACTCGGCGGGATCCGCCGGTGCCCGAGTGCCAGGACGGTCTTGATGAAGCCCGCGGCACCGGCCGCCGCGTCGGCGTGCCCGATGTTGGTCTTCACCGAGCCGATGGAGCAGAAGCCCCGCTCGTCGGTGTCGGCCCGGAAGGCCTGCGTGAGGGCCGTGACCTCGATCGGGTCGCCGAGCGGGGTGGCGGTGCCGTGGGTCTCGACGTAGGTGATGGTGCGCGCGTCGGTGCCGGCGGTGAGCTGCGCCTCGCGCACCGCGGCGGCCTGCCCGGCCACGGTGGGGGCGGTGAAACCGATGCGGCCGGAACCGTCGTTGGTCACGGCGGACCCCCGGACGACCGCGCGGATGTGGTCGCCGTCGGCGAGCGCGTCGGACAGCCGCCTGAGGACGACGACGCCGACTCCGTTGCCGGCGACGGTGCCCTCGCCCTTGGCGTCGAAGGCGCGGCAGACGCCGTCGGGCGCCAGCGTGCCGTCCGGTCCGGTCCACGTGATCGTCTTGGGCGGCACGTGCACGGCGACGCCGCCCGCCAGGGCCATGTCGCAGTCCCCGGCGAGCAGGGCCCGGCCGGCCGTGTGGACGGCCACCAGGGCGGTCGCGCAGGCCGACTGCACGGCGACCGCGGGGCCGCGCAGGCCGAGGCGCTCGGCCGTGCGGGAGACCAGGAAGTCGGGGGCGGTGCCCAGCGCGATGTCGTCCTCGGTGACTTCGGTGAGCCGCGCCCGCTGGGCCCGGAGCGCGTCCGCGTACCGGGTTTCGGTGCAGCCGCCGTAGACGCCGATCGCGCCGGGGAAGCGGTCGGGGTCCGCGCCGGCGTCCTCCAGGGCCGCTGCCGCGCATTCCAGGAAGACCCGGTGCTGCGGGTCGATCAGGAACGCCTCCCTCGCGGAGTAGCCGAAGTAGTCGGCGTCGAACCACTCGGCGCCGTCGAGCCGGCCGCGGGACGGCACATAGGTGAGGTCGCCGCCGTCGGGGGCACCGCCCGGGAAGATCTGAGGGGTGTCGCGGGTGACGGAGTCCATGCCCGCCGAGAGGTTGGCCCAGAATTCGTCTACGTCGGCGGCGCCGGGAAAACGGCCCGCCATTCCGACGACGGCGATGAAACCGTCGTCTCCTTCTTGGGTTTCGAAATCACTCACCGAATTCTCCGCGGGTGTCCGAGGCGTTTTCGCCGAGCCGGGCCCGCCGGTTTCCCAGCCGGTTCGGCCGGCCGGCCGGGCGGCGCCGGGCATCGGCCGCCGTGGCCCCCTCGCCCGCGAGGCGGCGCGCGAGCGACCGTACGGTCGGGTGCGTGAAGAACTCGATGAGCTCGATGTCCTCACCGGTGCGCTGGATGACTCGCTCGCGGACCATCTGGAGCAGCAGGGAGTGCCCGCCGAGATCGAAGAAGTTGTCCTCGTCGCCCACCGCGGGGACTTCCAGAACCTCACACCAGATCTCGGCGACAACGGCTGCGAATTTCACTTCCCGTGGATTCGCATGGGATGCGTGCACTCCACTCCTCCCCTTCGGATCGCCACTCGGCGGTTCCCTAGGATCATCTGCCGCCCGCCGGAAGGTGTCCAATAAAAACCTTCCCTGACCGGCAGAACTGTCGTTTATGGACGTGGGTATGACACAGCGGCACGACCCGGGCCGGCATTCCGTTTTCGGAATTCCGGGCCGGGTCGTGCCGCCGGGGTTCAGGCGGTGACGCCCTGGGTGGCCATGACGGCGCGGTGGATGTCCAGCGTCGCCGTGGACCGGTTCAGCGTGATGTAGTGCAGCCCCGGCGCTCCTTCCGCCAGCAGCCGCTCGGACATGGCGACGGCGTACTCCACACCGATGCGGTGGCCCTCGGCGGGCCGGTCGCGTGCGGCTTCGAGCCGGTCGGCGAGCCGCGCCGGGAAGGCGGCGTCGCTGAGTTCGGCGAAGCGGCGGATCTGCCGCGCGTCGGTCGCCGGCATGATCTCCGGGATGATCGGCAGGTCGCAGCCCGCGGCGGCCACCCGGTCGCGCAGCCGCAGGTAGTCGTCGACGTCGAAGAACATCTGCGTGATGGCGTAGTGGGCGCCCGCCCGGCACTTGGCCACGAAGTGCCGGATCTCGCTGTCCCAGTCGGCGGAGCGCGGATGGCGTTCCGGGAACGCCGCCACGCCGACGCCGAACGCCCCGGACTCCCTTACCAGGGTGACCAGTTCGTGGGCGTAGGTGAAACCGTCCGGGTGCGGTGTCCAGGGCCCGCGCGGGTCCCCTGGTGGATCTCCCCGCAGTACCAGGACGTCGCGCACCCCGGCGTCCGCGTACTGGCCGATGATGCGGCGCAGTTCGGCGACCGAGTGCCCCACGGCGGTGAGGTGCGCCACCGGGCGCAGGGTCGTGTCGGACGCGATCCGCTTGGTCAGTTCGACGGTCCGGTCCCGGGAGGAGCCGCCCGCTCCGTAGGTGACCGAGACGAAGGTGGGCGCCAGCGCCTCGATGCGCCGGATGGCGTCCCACACGTTGCGGTGTCCGGCCTGCGTCCTGGGCGGGAAGAACTCGAAGGAGAACGACCGGGTGCCGGAGGCGAGCGTCTCGCGCAGCGTCATGTGCCCGACCCGAGGACCGGCCGCAGTTGCGCGGCGGCCGCGGGCCCGTACGTGGCCCGTACGCGTTCCTCCAGCCGGCCGGTGTCGGCCTCGTAGCCCTGGGGGCCGACGGCGTCCAGCACCGAGGCGGCCACGGCGCAGCCCAGCCGGCCGGCCGCGACCAGCGGCAGGCCGGCGGCGACGGCCGCGAGGAATCCGGCCCGGAATCCGTCGCCGGCCCCGGTCGGGTCGGTCACCCGCTCGCACGGGACGGCCGGGACGAGGAGCTCCGGCTCGCCCTGCCGCTCGATCCGTACGCCGCGCTCGCCGAGGGTGGTCACCCAGGTGCCGGCGCTCGCGAGGAGGTCCTCGCGCGTGCGGCCGGTCCGCTCGACGAGCAGTGCGGCCTCGTACTCGTTGGTGAACAGCCAGGTGGCGCCGTCCACGAGTTCGGCTGCCTCCGGACCGGTCAGCCGGGCGAGCTGCTGGGAGGGGTCGGCGGCGAAGGGGAGTCCCAGTTCCCGGGCCTGCCGGGTGTGGCGGATCATTGCTGCCGGGTCGTTCGCGCAGACCAGGACGAGGTCCGGCCGCCGCCGTGCGGCCAGGGGCCGCAGGTCGATCTCCCGGGCCTCGCTCATCGCACCCGCGTAGAAGGCGGCGATCTGGTTGCTGTCCTGGTCCGTGAGGCAGACGAACCGTGCGGTCTGCGCCGTCTCCGACACGCGTACCGCGCCGGTGTCGACGCCGTGGTCCTTGAGCCAGACCTCGTACGCGCCGAAGTCGAGACCGACGGACCCGACCAGCAGGGGGGTCAGGCCCAGCCGGCCGAGGCCGTAGGCGATGTTGGCCGCGACCCCGCCCCGGCGCACTTCCAGGTCGTCGACCAGGAAGGACAAGGAGACGTGGTCGAGCTGGTCGGGGATCAGCTGGTCGGTGAAACGGCCGGGGAAGGCCATGAGGTGGTCGGTCGCTATCGACCCTGACACCGCTATGCGCATCGCTGCGTGCTCCCGTCGAGTCTCGTCCGTGTCCCGTCAGAGGCCCACGGCCCGGCGCAGCGCGTCGACGCGGTCGGTGCGCTCCCAGGTGAAGTCCGCCAGTTCACGGCCGAAGTGGCCGTAGGCGGCGGTCCGGGCGTAGATCGGGCGGAGCAGGTCGAGGTCACGGATGATGGCCGCCGGGCGCAGGTCGAAGACCGCCGCGATGGCCTCCTCGATCAGGTTCACGTCCACGGTGTGGGTGCCGAAGGTCTCCACGAACAGGCCCACCGGTTCGGCCTTGCCGATGGCGTACGCGACCTGCACCTCGCAGCGCGCGGCCAGGCCGGCCGCGACCACGTTCTTGGCCACGTACCGCATGGCGTACGCGGCCGAGCGGTCCACCTTCGACGGGTCCTTGCCGGAGAAGGCGCCGCCGCCGTGCCGCGCCATGCCGCCGTACGTGTCGATGATGATCTTCCGGCCGGTCAGGCCCGCGTCGCCCATCGGGCCACCGATCTCGAACCGGCCCGTCGGGTTGACCAGCAGGCGGTAGCCCTCGGTCTCCAGTTTCATGCCGTCGGCGGCCAGTTGGGCCAGCACGTGCTCGACCACGTGCTCGCGGACGTCGGGCGTCAGCAGGGACTCCAGGTCGATGTCCGGGGCGTGCTGCGTGGAGACCACGACGGTGTCGAGGCGGACCGCCCGGTCGCCGTCGTACTCCACGGTGACCTGGGTCTTGCCGTCGGGACGCAGGTACGCGAGGGTCCCGTTCCGGCGGACCTCGGTCAGCCGCCGCGACAGCCGGTGGGCGAGGTGGATCGGGAGCGGCATCAGTTCGGGCGTCTCGTCGGTGGCGTAGCCGAACATCAGTCCCTGGTCGCCCGCGCCCTGCCGGTCCAGCTCGTCCCCGTCCTCCCGCCGGGAGGCACCCTCGACCCGCTGCTCGTACGCCGTGTCGACGCCCTGCGCGATGTCCGGGGACTGCGCGCCGATGGAGACCTCCACGCCGCACGACGCGCCGTCGAAGCCCTTCTGCGAGGAGTCGTAGCCGATCTCCAGGACCTTGGCGCGGATCAGCGCCGGGATGTCGGCGTACGCCCTGGTCGTCACCTCGCCGGCGACATGGACCAGACCGGTGGTGATCAGGGTCTCCACGGCGACGCGCGAGGTGGGGTCCTGGCGCAGGAGCTCGTCGAGGATGGCGTCGCTGATCTGGTCAGCGATCTTGTCGGGGTGACCTTCGGTCACCGACTCCGAGGTGAAAAGGCGGCGGGACACATCGCTCCCTGGGTTCGCAGCGGCTGCTGACTGGACATTGCTCGGGCCGTCCGGGGCGGACGGTGTGCGTCTGCGCTCTCGGCTCCCTGCCTCAGACGCGGACGACGGTCTTGCTTCGCATCAGGAACTCGCCCAGGTAGCCGTCGTGCGGCAGACCGGGGCGGTGCCAGTGGGTGGCGTGGCTGCCGATGTGCACGTTGCTGATCGTCGGTTCGTCGATCAGCGCCTGCACGAGGTCCTCGTCCTCGGTGACGGCGGTGAGGACCAGGGTGTCGCGCAGTGCCTCGGCACCGTCCTCACGGCTCCACGGCGCCACCCACACGCAGGGGAAGGGGACTTCGGCGGAGAGCTGGGGAGCGCCGGCGGAGTCGACCTGGTGGACGGCCGGGCGCAGGACGGCGCTGCCGTCACCGAGTTCGTCGACGAACCCGGTGCCGCCGAGCCAGGCGCGGGTGCCCTGGGCCCGGTCGAGCACGAACTTCTCCAGCGCCCGCGCCGCCTTGGTGTTCTGCACGGGCAGGACGGCCTTCTCGTCGTGCGGCGGCAGGCTGGGCAGCGCGGCCAGCCGCTCGGCGATCGCGCCCGCGAGCGGGGCGGGGTCGCCCTCGACCAGTACGGCGGTGGCGTTGACGCAGCCGCTGCCGGCGTGCCGGGCGACCGAGTCGACGATCATGTCGAGGTGATCGCGCCAGTCGGTGTCGGCGGTCAGCAGGATCTTCGAGCGGCCGGGCTGCAGGGAGAGCACGCCGGGGTCGTCGGCGTACCGCCGGATGATCTCGTCCCCGCCGTAGGCGAGGTCGGCGCTCCGCACGATGGCGTCGGCCGCCTCGTGGCCGCAGGGCAGCAGGACGACGTGGTCACCGCCGAACCCGGCCTCCCGCAGGGCGAGGACCAGGCGGTGCGCGGTGAACGGCTCGCGGACGGCGGGGCGGACGGCGATCCGGTAGCCGAGGGCCAGCGCCTCCGGCCAGAACCCGTGCGTGCCGGGGTGGTTGCCGGGCACGTGGACGGCCATGACCTCGCCGCGCCGCGTCCACACGGCCTCGGAGGTGCGCACCAGCGGGTCGCGCCAGTCGGGCACGGCTCCGGTGGGCCGGGCGAGCTGGACGCTGCGGTAGGAGTTCGCGACGCGGTCGGCGCAGGTGACGGTCGCGACCCGGACGACCTCGATCGGCAGGCCGGAGACGCGGCTGACGGCCGTCTCGTACTCGCGGACCGTCATCCCGCCCAGGGTCGCCGTGCGGAACAGGTCGGCGGCGCGGGCCAGGGCGCCCGCCCGCTCGGCTGCGGGCAGCGGCGTCGCGGCGTGCAGGGCCTTCATCGCCCGGTTGACGTAGAGCGCGGGCACGAGGCTCAGCTCGGCCATGACCGCCCCGGTCACGTCGGTGACCTCCTGGCGGCTGTGGGCGCGGTACGGCCCGGCCGGGCCGAGTGCGTCCAGTACGGGCACCCCGGCGTCCGGTGCGTCCGGCCGCCCCGGCTCGGCGGACATCAGTAGACCCCCTCGATGACGGTCTCGTCCTCGAAGCGGGCGACCGGGGCGATGCCCGCGGCCGAGTCCCCCGTCCGGCCCTCGGGCGCCGGCACCCTGATCGCGGTGTCGCGCTCGAGGTTGTTGGGCAGCAGCAGGGCCTTGCTGACGTGGTGCATGACGACCTGGCCGCGCTCCCCGTAGGCGACGGGTTCGCGGGTGGCGGGGTCCACGACCTGGAAGGTGATGTACGGCGAGAACGTGTCGAACACGCAGGGCTCGCCCAGCGGGGTGCCGTGGCGCTGGCCGGCGATGCCCAGGATCATCGTGCTGCCGTAGTGCCCGTAGAGGGTCGTGCCGGGGAAGATCTCGGTCCGGTAGAGGGCCTCCGTGTCGGGGTCCATCTGGGTGCCGCCCCAGCGGATGGCCTTCACCTTCCGGTTGACGAGCTCGACGAGTTCCTCGCGCTGGGCGATGCGCTCCAGCAGCGGCGGGGTGACCGTCATCACGCCGATGTCCTGGGTGCGCAGGATGAACGCGGCCTGGTCGATGACGTGTTCGGCGTACGCGTCCGCCTGGCCGCCCTTGCCGTCCGAGATCAGGCGCTTGACCCAGCGGGGGTCGAGGTCGATCTGGAAGGCGTAGCGGCCGTGGGTACGGGCCGAGCGCCGGAAGATCTCACCGACGACGTGGGGTCCGGACGGGGTGATGCCCAGCCAGTCGACGCCGCGCGGGAAGCCGTGCACGTCGAGGTTGGCGTTGCTCCAGCCGACCAGCTTGCGCAGCCAGTCCTCCGTGCAGACCACCCGCTTGGGCGCGCCGGTGGTGCCGCCGCTCTCGAAGACGCCCACGACGTCCGCGTGTTCGCCGTAGCCGCGCGGCACCAGGTCCGCCGCCGGCACGTCCCGCAGCTCGTTCGCCACATTGGGGAAGAGGGCCAGGTCGGCATGGCTCTTGACGTCCGACAGGGGGTTGAAGTCCAGGGACTCCGCCCGCTTCAGCCAGAACGGCGATCCGGTCTCCGGGCTGAAGTGCCACTCCATCGCCGCCCGGACCAGCTCGTCGGGGTCCGGATCCGCGTCGTGCGGCAGGTCCAGGATCGACAGATCGGTTGGCGCCACTCTTCCTCCAATGTCAGCAGCCGGCATGGCGGGGGCCGGCCGGTCCGTGTCGTGCGGGTCCCGCGCCGGCCGTGGCCGATATCCCTCATTCGATCACCGCCCCGCGGCCCCCGCCTGAGTAATCACTACTCAATTCGCCATCGCGGCACGGTCTTTGTCTGAGCAGCCCGCGACGGGTGGGGTTCCGCGCCCCTAGACTGAGGGAATGAAGGCAATGATTGCGTGGTGGGACCTCACCGAATCACGGCAGACCGCCGGAACTCTGCGCGATTTCATTCGCGAGGAGTCGAAGCACTGGACGGACATACCGGGTCTGCTGCTGAAGACATGGCTCTCGGACCCGTCGACCGGCCGGTGGGGCGCCCTTCTGCTGTGGGAGTCGGAGGAAGCCGCCCGGGCCGCCGAGCTGCCCCGCAGCCCTGCCGAACTCATCGGGCATCCGGTGGACTTCCGGGCGTGGTTCGACGTGGAGGCGACCATCGAGGGCTCGCATTCCCTGGATTCCCTGGGCAATCTCGGTCCCGCCCTGGCCGGGCTCGGCCGTACGGATTCCGCGGCATAGGACATGTCTGAGCGGCGCCCCGGGAATTCGGGGCGCCGCACACCGTGAACGGCTTGTGCCGCGGTGTTTTCCGTTCAGCCCGCGGGCTCGATGTTCCGGTTGAGGCGGAACATGTTGGCGGGGTCGATTTCCTTCTTCAACGCGGCCAGTCGGCGGTGATCGGCCGGCTCCCAGAAATCCGTGGCCGGCGCCGCCGGGGGCCCGTCCGAGCACCCTCCGTACACGAGGCTCTGGAACCGGCCGCCGACGGACTCCGCCGCGAGCGCCCCCAGCACCTTGCCGGCGGTGGCCCGCGCCTCGTCCGGCCCCGCGCCCATCAGAGGCGTCAGCACGCGCAACAGGTACCGGGCGGAGCGGTGCCCCACCGCGTTGGGCACCTGGGCGGGCCGGCCGAGCGCCCCGCCCAGATGGCGGACGTCGAGCACACACGGCACGGCGGCACCCGGTCCCACCAGATCCGTCACCTCGGCCGCCTGGTCCGGGCCGAAGGCGCGCAGCAGGACGTTGTCGCCCTGGTAGGCGTGCGGCTGCGGCGGGTCGTTGTAGATCGCGCCGCACTCGGTGTAGGGCATCTCCGCGACGGTGTCCGACAGACGGGGGCCGAGGGCCCGCAGCGGGGCGAGCAGCCGCTCACCGTCGCGGGAGTCGCCGGTGTACGCGACGCGCACGTGGGCCGCGAACCGGCCGCGCAGCACGGCCGGGAAGAACGGCAGGTCGGGGTAGTCGAGCAGGGAGACCGAGGACGTCAGCTCCTCGGGGAGCGTCTCGGTCCAGCGGAGGTAGTCGGCGAGCAGGCCCGGGGTGCGGGCTAGGTCGAAGACCAGCTCCCCCCCGTACAGCCGGCTGACCGGAACGAGATCGATCTCCATGCCGGTGACCACGCCGAAGTTCGCGCCGGCGCCGCGCAGGGCCCAGAACAACCCGGGGTCGCTGTCCGCGGTGACCCGCCGCGACCGGGCGTCGGCGGTGACGAGGTCGATGGACCTGACCCGGTCCGCCGCGTACCCGAACTCCCGTCCCAGCAGCCCCAGTCCACCGCCCAGGACGTACCCCGTCACCCCCACACCGGGCGCCGAGCCGTTGAGCGGGGCCAGGCCGTGGCGGGACGCGGCGTCGATGACGGCGGCGAAGCGCGCGCCCGCCCCGATCCGTGCCGTGCGGGCCGCGGCGTCGACCTCGACCCGCGTGAGCCGCGCGGTGCTGATGAGCACGCCCCCGTCCGTGGCGACCGAGAGGCCGTGCCCGGTCGCCTGGACCGCCACCGGAAGGTCCCGCTCGGCGGCGTACGTCACGGCGGCCGCCACGTCGTCGGCCTCGGCGGCGCGGACGAGTACGGAGGGCCGGTGCCGGTAGGCGGTCTGGAAGCCCGCGCACCGGGCGGCGAACCCGTCGTCACCCGGCAGCAGCACCTCACCGCGCACGCGGTCTCGCAGGGCTGCGATCGCGGCAGCGTGGTTCATCTGCGGCGTTCCTCTCTGATCGGACACGTTGACGGAGGGCCTCGACGACCCGCTCACAGAAGGACCGGCTCCAGTTCCCCGGACTCGACCCGCCGGCGCAGCGCCTTGCGGTCGACCTTGCCGTTGTCGTTCAGCGGAAAGGCGTCCAGCAGGTGGTAGGTGAGGGGGATCATGTACGGGGGCAGCGTCCGGCGCAGTTCCTCGTCCACGTCGTAGACGTCGATGCCGTCGCCCGCGAGGATGCCGGCCAGCACCGTCACGCCCTCCTCGTCCCCCGGGACGGGGACGACCACGGCCTGGTCGACGCGCTCCTGGCGGAGCAGGTGCGCCTCCACCTCGCCCGTCTCGATGCGGTGGCCCAGGATCTTGACCTGGGTGTCCAGCCGGCCCACGTAGCCGTACTCGCCGCTCTCCAGCCGGCGCACCAGGTCGCCGGTGCGGTACCAGCGGTGGTCGGGGCCGAACGCGGACGAAAGGACGTGGAAGGCGCTCCTGGTCTGCTCGGGTGCGTTCAGGTAGCCCTCGAAGACCTGGTGACCGGTGAGGCAGAGTTCGCCGGTCTCACCGTCCGGAACGGGGCTGCCGTCCTCGGCCAGTACGGCGGCGGCCATGCCCGGGTAGGGGGAACCGATCGAGACGACCCCGTTGACCACACCGGCCGGGGAGGTCTTCGGATCCCAGCGGTGCACCAGGCAGGCGATGGTCGCCTCCGTCGGCCCGTAGAGGTTCTCCACCACGGATCCGGGCGCCGCTTCCTGCCAGGCCTGCGCGGTGGCCGCCGGCAGCGCCTCCCCGCAGAACAGGCTCCACCGCAGCGACGGCAGGCGGCCCGGCTCCAGTGCGCCGCGGCGGTGCTGGAGCACCGCCACCGACGGGACCGAGAACCAGACGGTGATGTCGTTGTCGCGCACGAAGTCCAGCGGGGTCATCAGGTCGTAGGTGTCCATCGGCACCAGGCATCCGCCGCTTCCCCAGGCCATGAACAGATCGAAGACCGACAGGTCGAAGGTCTGGTCGAAGGTGTTGGTGAACCGGTCGTGCTCCGTGAACCGGTACCGCTCGGTGTTGGCGGACAGGAACGCGGCCGCGTTGGCGTGCGAGATCGGCACGCCCTTGGGAAGGCCCGTGGTGCCGGACGTGAACAGCAGATAGGCACCGTCCCCGGGAGCGACGGCCACGGGCTCGGCCGGCTGGACGCGGTCCGCCAGATCACCGCGGGTGAGGGTGCGGACCGTCGCGGGGAGCGTGCCGGGAGCCTCGTCGCTCTCCGGCAGCACCACGGCGGGGGCGTCGGCCAGGCCGTCGAGGAGCGGGCCGAGATGCGCGTGGGAGCCCGCGTCGGCCAGCACGGCGCCGGCCTCCGCGCGCTCCAGGATGTCCCTGTTGCGCGCGACGGGATACTTCTTGTTCAACGGGACCACGGTCGCCCCCGCGTAGAGCGCGGCCAGGAATCCCGCGTAGGTGACGATGCTGCGGTGACCGAGGATGGCGACGCGCCCCGGCCGCCCGCCCGGCCGCGTGAGCGCCCCGGCCCACAGGCGGGCGATACCGTCCAGTTCCCGGTAGGTCCACGTCCGTCCGTGCAGGGACAGGGCGGGGTTCTCCGGGACGCGCCGGACCGAGGCCAGGAATCCGGAGTGGAGGAGGGAGGCGGCTGACTGCATGGTGTACTCGCGTTCCGCTTCGACGGGTTCGATGGGTTCGACGGGTTCGACGGGTTCGGCTTGGACGGGTGGTGCGGCGCGTGGGTGGCGGGTCAGGGCTGCAGGCGCCCGACGCGCCAGCCGTCGCCGGTGCGGTCGTAACGCAGCCTCTCGTGCAGCCGGTCGGTGCCGTTGGCCCAGAACTCCACGCTCTCGAAACGCAGTTCGTAGCCGGCGAAGCCCGCCGGGCGGGGCAGCGGCGCGCCGCTCTCCCCCAGTTCCAGGGCTCGCCGGCGCAGCGCCTCGACCTCGTCGGGTCCGCTGATCGGCTCGCTCTGCCGGGAGGCGGTCGTCATGGCGTGGGTGAACACGGGGCGGGCGTGCCACAGGGCGTCGGTCCGCGCGTCGGAAAGCTTCACCGCGGTCCCGTCGACGACGATCTGCTGGCTGGTCTCGCGCCAGTACAGGACACCCGACGCCCATGGGTTGACCGCCAGTTCGCGGCCCTTGCGGCTTCCTTCGTGCGTGATGAACACGAGTCCGTCGTCCGTCACCTCGTTGATCACCACGATGCGGGTCGAGGGCCGGCCGGCCGCGTCCGCGGTGGCCAGTGCCAGGGCCCGCGGCTCGCGGATCCGGTGGTGCGCCGCGTCGGCGAGCCACGTCCGGAGCAGGCCCATGGGCTCGGCGGGCGGCTGCGCGTACTCGGGGAAGGAGACCTCGACGGTCCCGCTCATGCTTTCCGACCTGGTGCTGTTCATGAGTCCTTCCGGTATGCCGGCCACGGGGGGACGAGCTGCGCGCGCACGCGTCACAGGCGCAGCGCTCCCTCGAGCGCGATGACCCCGTCACCGCCGACCTCGACGCGGGTGATCTGCTCCCCACCGCCCTCGGCGAGGGCGTGCATGGGCGAGGGCCGGCCCATTTCCACGCCCTGGGTGATGACGATCCGCTGCCCGTACTCGATCAGGCCGTGCCGGGCCAGGTGGATCGCGATGGGGCCGGCCGCGGAGCCCGTGGCCGCGTCCTCCACGACGCCGTACGCGGGTGAGAACATCCGGCTGCGCCACCGCGTGCCGGAACCGGCGAAGCAGTTGGCCGCCATGTCCTCGAACGCGCCCAGCGCGCGGTGGTCGGGGCGGAGCGCGGACAGCTCCGCGACGCTGCTCAGCCCGACCAGGACGTGCCGGGGCCCGTTGCGGTAGATCTCCACCGGCAGCGCGGTGTCCCGCACCCCGAGCGCGGCCAGCAGTTCCTCGCAGCGGTCGAAGGGCTCCCATTCCGGTATGGGCTGCTGCATCCAGGCGGAGGTGACCGTGCCGTCCTCACGGACCAGCTCGAAGGGGATGACGCCCTTGGCCGTCTCCAGCTTGAGCTGGTCCAGCGGGCCGCGGTTGCCGATCGCGATGGCGGTGCCGAGGAGCGGGTGCCCGGCGAAGGGCAGTTCGTTGACCGGGGTGAAGATCCGCACGCGTGCGTCGCCGCCCTGCTCGGGGGCGAGGACGAAGGTGGTCTCGGAGAGGTTCATCTCCCGTGCCACCGCCTGCATCTGAGCTGCCGTCAGGTCGTCCGCGTCGAAGTAGACGGCGACCGGGTTGCCTTTCAGTACCTCGGTGGCGAAGGCGTCGACGACCACGTAGGGGTGCATGGAGATCTCCCGCTGTTCTTTCGTCATGGGGTGAAAACGTCCTGAAGGGCGGCGGCCAGGATGCGCGGGCCGTTCTGGGTGAGCACGGACTCGGCGTGGAACTGCATGGACATGAAGTGCGGTCCGCGCAGCCCGTGGACCTCGCCGGTCACCGGGTCCCGGCTGACCTCGACCACGCCGACGCCCTCGACCGCGCGCTTGTCGTCGTCGCTCACCACGGCGAAGGCGTTGTAGAAGCCCACCCGCTCGACAGCCCCGAAGTAGTCGATCTCCCGCTGCAGTCCCTGGTTGGGAACGGGCAGCCGGGACACGTCCAGGCCGAGCGCGAGACCGAGCACCTGGTGGCTCAGGCACACCGCGAGGAAGGGCCGGCGTTCGGCGAGCAAGGTGCGCACGGCGGTGTGGAGGTGGCCGATCCGGGGGTGGGCCGTGTCACGGGGATTGCCGGGCCCGGGGCCCATCACGACGAGGTCGTGGTCCTCGAAGGCGTACTCCTCGTCGAACCGGCGCACCGCGACGTCCAGGCCGAGGGCGCGCAGCTGGCCGGCGATCATGGACGTGAAGGTGTCCTCCGCGTCGACGACCAGGACGCGCCGGCCGGCGAGCCCGGGGTACGTCCGCAGTCCGTCCCCACCGCCGTCCAGCCAGAAACCGGCGATGGAGTCGTTGCGCCGCTCCAGGGCGCCGCGCACCTCGGGATGGTCGGCGAAGCCCCCGGTCCCGCCGGCTTCCAGCGCGCTCACCAGGGCGGCCGCCTTGGCCCGGGTCTCGGCGGCCTCGCGGGCGGGGTCGGAGTGCCGCACCAGAGTGGCACCGACACCGATCTCGACACGGCCGGACGCGTCCATGTCCGCGGTGCGGATGAGGATCGCGGAGTCCATGGCCCGGTCGCCGTTCTCGTCCCGCCCCACGAGCGCCGCGACGCCGCTGTAGTAACCGCGCCCCGTGGGCTCGTACGCGTCGATGATCCGGCAGGCGCTCTCCAGCGGGGAGCCGGTCACGGTCGGGGCGAACATGGTCTCGCGCAGGATGTCCCGCACGTCGTGCCCGGTGCGGCCCTCGATGAAGTACTCGGTGTGCGCGAGGCGGGCCATCTCCTTGAGGTACGGCCCCTTGACCCGGCCTCCCGCCTCGCAGATCCGGGCCATCATCTTGAGTTCCTCGTCGACGACCATGTACAGCTCGTCGGCCTCCTTGCGGTCGGCGAGGAAGTCCATGACGCCCGGCAGGGTGGGGCCGGACGGCGGGTAGCGGTAGGTGCCGCTGATCGGGTTCATCACGGCCGTGCCGGCGTCGAGGCTGACGTGGCGCTCGGGCGAGGCGCCGACGAGGGTGCGCTCCCCCGTGTGGATCAGGAACGTCCAGTAGGCGCCGACCTCTCGCTGGAGGAGCCGGGAGAAGAACGACAGGGCGCTGTCGGGCCGGTAGTCGGTGATGGTGGCGACGAAGGACCGCTTGATGACGAAGTTGGCCCCCTCGCCCGTGCCGATCACCTCGTCGACGACCCTGCGGACGAGTCGCTGGTAGGTCTCGTCGTCCACGTCGAAGTGGGCGTCCGTGAGCTCGGTCGGCACCTGGGGGATGCGGCGCAGGGCGTCCGCCAGCAGGACCCGTTCCTGCCCGGTCACGCTGAGCGCGACGAGGGGCGAGCCGTCGTCGGCCGCCACGAAGCCGCGCTCGGCGATCTGACGGTACGGCACGACCGCGAGGACCTCGTGGTGGGCGCCGGCGGGACGGACCGGGGCGTCCGGGAGCGGGATCTCCGAGAGCGTCGCCGGTGTGGTGACGTCGCCGACCAGCACGTCGAGACCGCCGCGGCCGCCGGCCTCCGGCCGGTGCAGCAGGGCGAAGGCGCCGGCGCGGCCGGACAGTACGTGATCGAGCAGGTCGCCGGTCGCGCCGGTCATGCGAAGACCTCCTTGGCCGTGACGACCATCGCGCAGCGCCCGGCGGCGTACCCGAGTGCCATCCGGTGGTGGCTCTCGTCGAAGTCGG
The DNA here is from genome assembly GCF_040704065.1 of Streptomyces sp. NPDC047869. Classification (NCBI taxonomy): domain Bacteria; kingdom Bacillati; phylum Actinomycetota; class Actinomycetes; order Kitasatosporales; family Streptomycetaceae; genus Streptomyces; species Streptomyces sp. NPDC047869. The sequence goes on along the minus strand of NZ_JBEYRK010000041.1, from coordinate 55,007 downwards.
CGACGGCGTCGGCGACCAGGAACGGCTGGATGTCGTTCGTGAAGGCCTCGACCGCCGTCATCAGGACGCCGATGTGGGCGTAGACGCCGCACAGGATCAGCTGGTCGCGGCCGGCCTCCCGCATCCGTTCCAGGAGCGACGAGTTGTGGAAGGCGCTGTAGCGCCACTTCGTCAGCCGCCAGTCGCCCTCGCGCGGAGCCAGATCGTCGGCGACGTCGCGGTCCGTGGGATCGCGCCGCATGCCGGCGCCCCAGAAGTCGGCCAGCAGACCGCGCTCCTCCTGGGTCATGCTGCCGGGCTGGGCGGTGTACGCCACGGGGACGCCGAGGGCGGCGGCGCGGTCGCGCAGGGCCGTCGCGTTGCTGATCAGCGGGCCGCGGACGCCGTCCGGGAAGGGTGCCAGGAAGAAGTGCTGCATGTCGTGGACGAGCAGCACGGCGCGGTCGGCGTCGGCGGTCCACTGGGCGGTATTGGCGGGCAGGGTGTCCGCCGTCGGCAACACATAGGGCTCGATGGGAGGAATCCCGGCCATGACTGCCTTTCGATGTCCGGCTTGACTCGGAGGTAGCGGGGTTCGACGCGTGGTCAGACGTTCCAGGTGGACACGACGGAGACGGCCTGCTGCGCGTTGAGCCGCGGATCGCAGAACGTCGTGTACTTGTCGCCGACACGGCCGAGGTCCGCCTGGCACGAGACGCACTCGGTCACGTCGGTGGGGGTGGTCTCCAGGTGGAGCCCGCCGCCCACGCCCCCGGCGCCGGTGACGGCCTCCTGGAACCGCCGGACCTCGTCCACGACCGTCTCGACGTGGCGGGTCTTGTTGCCGTCCGGCGCCGTGACGGTGTTGCCGTGCATGGGATCGGTCAGCCAGACGACCGGGTGGCCGGCCTCGCGCACCGCCTCGACCAGCCGGGGAAGCCGCTGAGAGACGCGTTCGGCGCCCATCCGGGAGATGAGCGTCAGCCGTCCGGGGTCGCGGGCGGGATCGAGGCGTTCGCACAGCGCCACCAGCTCGGCGGGGTCCATCGAGGGGCCCACCTTGCAGGCAACGGGGTTGCTCACCTTGGCGAGCAGTGCCACGTGCGCTCCGTCCAGCTGGCGGGTGCGCTCCCCGATCCAGGGCCAGTGCGTGGAGCCGAGGAACAGCCTGCCGTCCTCGGCCGTGCGCACCATGGAGAGTTCGTAGTCGAGCAGCAGTGCCTCGTGGCTGGCCCACACCGACGGCCCGAGGGGGTCGTGCGGCGACACCTCCCGCTGCCAGCCCAGATGCTTCATGATCTCGTCCGCCGCCATGTGACAGGTGAGCATGCGCAGCGGGTCGGCGCGCCTGGCCTCGGGGTCCGGTTCCGGCCCGTTGACCATGTGGCCCCGGAACACGGGCAGCAGGGCGGAGCCCACCGGCTCCGCCGTGCTGGAGCGGGGCTTGGCGAACTGGCCCGCGATCCGGCCGACCCGGATGACGGGCTTGAGCGCGTTCATGCGCAGTGTTCCGGCGAGCAGGTCGAGGAGCGCCGCCTTGCGGGAGACGTCCGCGGCGGAGCATTCGGCGGGGTCCTCCGCACAGTCGCCGGCCTGGATCACCACGGCCTCGCCGGCCGCGACCCGGGCCAGCGCCGCGCGCAGCACCTCCAGGTCGCGGGCGCGTACGAGCGCCGGCCTGGCCGCCAGCATGTCCCCCACCCGCTCGGCCTGGGCCAGGTCGGGCCATTCGGGCTGCTGCAGTGCCTTTCGGACGCGGATGTCGCGCACGACTTCATCCATGGGATCCTCCTCTGCGGCGGAGCGACGGCCGGTCAGGTGGGTATGCCGGCGCGCTTGATCTCAGGGACGGGAATACCGAGGGAGCGCAGCTGCTCGAACGGGTTCATGAACTCCCGCTGCAGCTTGATCCGGCCGTTGTCCAGCTCGAACGAATGCAGGAAGTGGTTCTCGTACCAGCCCTCGGGGTAGTCCGCGAAGCGGATCTTGCCGCGGCCGTCGCACTCCACCCAGAAGCGGTTCGGGTCCTGGGTCTCGAAGATCTGGATGTTGTACCACTCCCAGTCCGGGAAGGTCTTCAGCGACCACACCGCGTGCTCGCCGAGCCGGTCCCGGCCGCGGATGGCGATCGGGGCCCCGGTGTCCGTGGTCCACAGACCGCCGACGCCGTCCTCCGTGAAGAGCAGGTGGCGCTCGAGGCGGGCCGGACCGAGGGCGGCCATGTACTTCTCCACCGTCGCGCGGTTGAGGCGGCGCAGTTCGGCTTCGTCGGTGCGGACGTTGCTCTGGGCGGATTCAGCCATGGAAGAACTCCAAAGGGTGCGCTGACGGTCGTTTTCCTGCGGGAGAGGGTGAAGGCGCCAGGGCGGTCGACCGGTACGGGAGGACACGGGTGGGGCTCGCTGACGCGCCACTGATACTGCCCGGTGGCCTGGACGCGTTCAAGGAAAGGACACTCAACTCGGCGTCAGAGTCAGTGCACGTTCCTCAGACGGCTTGCGGTTTTCGTCAGAGGAGTGTCAACTCCCTTGTTATCAACAGGAGTTGTACTGGCGTCGGCGCACGCGAAGCGGCCCCCGGGACCGTGTCCCGGGGGCCGCTTCGCGGGTGGTGGAGGTGACGGGGTTCAGGCGCAGCCGAGCTGGAAACCGACGCCGCGGACGTTGCGGATCCACTCACTGCTGCCGAGTTTGCCCCTCAGGCTGCTGATGTGCGTGTCGATGGTGCGCCGGGACCAGACGTCGCCCCAGACGGTCTGCATGATCGTCTTTCGCGAGACCACGGTGTCGGGCTGGACCGCCAGCAGGTACAGCAGGTCGAACTCCTTGCGGGTGACGTCGATCAGCCGGCCGTGCAGGCGCACCCGGCGGGCGGCCGCGTCGATGCACAGGGGGCCCCTGACGATCAGCGACGGATCGGTGGACGAGATCCGGACGCGGCGCATGACCGCTTCCATGCGCGCCAGCAACTCCTGGAAGCCGTAGGGCTTGACGACGTAGTCGTCGGCACCCGCCTGCAGTCCGAGGACCCGGTCGAGTTCCGTGCCCCGGGCGGTCACGGCGATGACCGCCGTGTCTCCCGCGGCGCGGATCTGCCGGCACACTTCCAGCCCGTCCAGGTCGGGCAGTTCCAGGTCCAGCAGGACCAGGTCGGCCTCACCGTAGCTGTCGAGGGCCGCGATGCCGCCGGACACCCGGTCCACGTGGTGCCCGTGCCGCGCGAGTCTCCTCATCAGGGGCTCGGCGTCCTCGTCGTCGTTCTCCACGACGAGGACGCGCCAGACGGCCGGCGCTCCGCGATGCTGTGGCCGCGGTCCCGGCGCTTCCGCGGAGGCCAGGGAGGCACGGTGACGGCTCATCAGGTCAGAACGGGCGACCACGGTCCCCCCTTCCGACGGTCCGGGCAGCGGGCCGGGCCCCCGCGGGTGCGTGCGCGCGCGAAGTTCTTCCCGGACTCTCGCCGAGCCCGGATAAACCGCGCACACCTGGTCGACCAAATGCCAAGCACATACTCTCCCCCGTACCACAAACCGGAATAGTGCAGGCCTTGGCCTTCCCGCCCGAAGCGGACGGAAAGGCCTGGAATTCCGGGCGAAACCTTCTCCGTCGGACCCGAGTCGGGCCCGATCGAGATACCTCCCCGGCAAGACGGTGAGGGAACCTCGACTCCGTGGCCATCTTACACAGCGGTAGCTGACGTTCCATCAGATTGCATGCCGAACCGTTAAGCGCGGATAAAGCCGAAGCCGGCTCTCGGTGGAATCACCGGCCGGCGGCATGGCCGGGCCTGAACTGAAGTGGCGCGAAATCGCCGTCCGGTTCCCTGTTCCGCACCGGCTCGCGGAGCCCGCCCGCGCAGGGGTCCAGTCGTCCGCCGGGGAACTGAGTAGCGGTTACTCAGGCGCCGGGCCGCGGACCGTGGTCGTCTTGGGACGGCGCAGCACACCTCGGCAGCGCAGCATCCGCATCGGTGCGCATCGGAAGGGAACCACGATGAAGTTTGAGGACGTCTACCTGTCGGGCCTGGGCACGTTCGTGCCCGGCCTGGTCACGACAGAGCAGGCCGTGGAGTCCGGCTGGTACGGCGCGGACGTCCGCGAGGCCTCGCAGCTCGAGTCCGTCGCCGTCTCCGATTCACTGTCGGCCCCCGAAATGGCCGTACTGGCCGCCAAGGAGGCGATCCAGCGGTCGGGACACGCGAAAGACGATTTCGGCGCGCTGTTTCACAGCTCCGCCTACCACCAGGGCCCCGACGGCTGGTCCCCGGCCCACTACATTCTCAACAACACTCTGAACACCCCGATAACGGCGCTGGAAGTCAAGCAGGGCTGCCAGGGAATGCTTTCCTCCCTCGCCATTTCCGCGCACCGGCTCGCCTGCGACACGCGCAAGTCGGCGGTTCTGCTCACCGCGGCGGACAATTACTCCACTCCGCTGGTCGACCGCTGGACCACGTCCCGTCTTTCCATCTTCGGTGACGGCGCGGCGGCCGCGGTCGTCTCGCGCACCGGCGGTATCGCCCGGCTGCTGTCCGTCGGCACGTATTCCGCCCCCGGCATGGAGGCGCTGCACCGCGGCAGCGAGCCGATCTTCCCGCCGGCGGTGACGCTCGGCAAGGCGCTGGACTACGAGGCCCGGGTCAAGTTCTGGATGGAGGAGTGGGCCAAGGGCAACACTCCCCCCATGGAGCACCCGGGCGAGGTACTGCAGAAGGCCCTCGACGAGGCGCTGGAGGACGCCGGCATCACCGCCGCCGACATCAAGCGGGTGTGCCACCCGAGCGCCACCATGGACGCCCTGCGCGACCAGTTCCTCGACCCGATCGGCTTCACCGTCGACAGCGGGATCTGGGAGCACACCAGCAAGGTCGGCCACATCAGCGCCGCCGATGTCTTCATCGGTCTGGAGCACCTGTGGAGCACCCGTCAGGTCGGACCGGGCGACAAGGTGATGCTCTTCACCGGGAGCCCCGGCTTCGAGGCCGGTGTGGCGATCCTGGAGATCGTCGCCGAAGCCGCCGAATGACCCACCACATCAGGCCGGAAAGGAAGATCCCACCACCATGAGCGACAGCGGCAACCGGACGGACGTCACGGCCCCGGCCGCCCTCACGGGCGAGGAACTGCGCGCGGCCCTGGCCGAGCTGATCGGCGTCAGCCCGTCCGAGATCGAGGACGACGCCAACCTCATCCAACTGGGCCTGGAATCACTGCAGATGATGCGGCTGGTCACCAAGTGGCGCCGCGCGGGTCTCGCGGTCGCCTTCGGGGACCTGACCGGCACCCCGACGTTCGCCGCGTGGAACGAGCGGATCACGCGGGAACTGGCCAGGACCGACGGGTGACCGGTGCGGGCTGCCCCATGCCCAGCACGGGAGCGAGCTGCGTCCTGGCGGTGACGCCGAGCTTGCCGTACGCACGGTAGAGGTGGTTCTCCACCGTGCGTACGGAGAGCACGAGCCGGTCGGCGATCTCCTGGTTGGAGAGCTGGCACACCGCGAGGGTCACCACCTCTCGCTCCCGGGCGGTCAGTTCGGTCCCGGCACCCGCTTCCCGGCGGTCCGCGGGCACGGCCCACGCCGGCGGCTCGGCGCCGCCACGGGCGGCGAGCCCGGCGCCGGCGGCCTGTGCCGCCCGGGCGCCGCGGCGGTCGCCGGACGCCTGACGGACGTGGGCCGCCTGCGCCGCGGCCTCCGCGGCCAGCGGCAGCAGCCCCAGGCCCCCGAACCGCCGGGCGATCTCGTCGAGTGCGTTCCCGTCCGGCTCCGCGAGCGCGAACAGGTGCCTGAGCACCACCTGGCCGGCCGTCGGCGCGCCGAGGCCCGCGGTGGTCCAGATCGCGGCGGCCCGGGACGCCTCGCCCGCCCTGGCCGCGAGGTGCAGGGCGGCCAGCGCCTGGGCCCGCCGGCCGGCGGCCAGCGCCCGCTCGGCGACGTCGCACGCCTGGCCGGCCGCCGCCGCGCGGTCGCCGAGGTATGCCGTCACCAGCGCCGCCTCCAGCTCCACGGCATCCGCCATCAGCGGGTACGCGCACTCCTCCCGCTGTGCTTCGCGGGCCTCCGCGAGCAGTGACGCGGCCTCGGGGGCGTCCCCCGACTCGGCCACCGCCCCGGCGAGCCGGGCCAGGCGCAGGGAGCGGGTGCTGAGCCAGTCGGCGGTCCCGCGGTACGCGGCCGCCTGCCGGAGCAGCTCGACCGCCTCGGCCGGGCGGCCCTCGGCGCGCAGCACGCGCGCCCCGAGGAGACGGGCGTAGGTACCGGCGCGCGGGCCGCCGCTCACGGCCAGCTCACGCAGCTCCTCCAGCACCGCCCCGGCCTCGGCCGGGCCCCTGGCCGCGACGGTGACGCATCCGCCGACATAGAGGTGCTCCATGCGTGCCGACCCGCTCCGGCCCGCCAGGGCCGGCCGGGCGGCCGCCAGCGCGGCCAGGGCGCCGTCGTCGTCGCCCGACTCGTGGCAGAGCAGGGCGAGCAGCGCTTCGGCCCCCACCGCCGTCGCGGCCAGCCGCCGTGCCTCGCCGATCCGGTCCTTGAGCAGCCGCACGGTGGCCCGCGCCGCCCGGTCCGTCTCGGCGACCGCCTCCGCCTCGGCGAGCCGCCCCAGGCCGAGAGCCATGTTGAGGGCTCGCGGGCGCGGCAGCGCGGCGGACCGGGGGGCCCGCGCGAAGCAGGCCTCGGCCTCCACGTGACGGGCCTGGCCCGCCAGGGCCTCGCCGAGTACGAGCGCCGTGCCCGCGTCGGCCCCGGCGGTCAGCGCCGCGCGGCTCAGCCGCTCGGCGAGCGGGTGGTCCTCGCCGCGAAGGGCGTCGACGGCGGCCTCGCGCAGCCTCGCGGGCTCGGGCAGCGTGCCGCTGCCCAGGCCGAGCCGGGCGAGACGGGCGGCGTCGTGGTGCCGGCGGGCACCGGTGCCCCTGATCGCGTCGGCGATCTCCTGCCGGAGCCGACGGGCCGTCAGCTCGGGCAGGGTCGCCGCGACGACGACCGCGCAGACAGGGTGCGCGAGTCTCAGGGAGAGCCGGAACCGGGCGTGCTCGGCGACGAGGACGCCACGGCGGTTCAGCGACTCCGCCGCCTCTCCCAGCGCCTCGACGACGGGCAGCCCGGCCTCCAGCGGCCCGCCGAGCGCGAGCAGGTTCACCAGTTCGCGCTCGTCCGCGTCCAGGTCGCCCAGGAGCAGGTCGCACAGGTCGGTCAGCCGGCTGTCGGGCACACCCGGCAGGCCGGGCCAGTGCCAGCGGCCCCGGACCCGGCGCAGGGTTCCGACGGCCAGGGCCTGGTCGGCGAGCTCGCGCAGGACGAGGGCGTTTCCGCGGGTCAGTTCCCAGAAGCGCTCCGCCGTGTCGACGGCCACCGGGCCGCCGAGCCGGGCACCGAGCATGCGCACGGTGCCCGAGCGGTCGAGGGCGTCGACGGCGAGCCGCCTCAGGCGCTTGTCGATGAGCAGGCGGCGCAGGGCCCTGGGCAGGGCGGCGCCGGGCTGGGCGGTGGCCAGCAGCAGCGCCCGGCCGCTGTCCACCAGCCGGCACACCAGCGCCAGCGTCACCGGATCGACCCTGTGCACGTCGTCCATGGCCACGATGACCCGGCGGCGCGCGGCCCGCGGCCGCGCGTCGCCGTGCAGCTGGTCGCGCACGGCGTCCCCGCGCACCACCCGCGCCCCACCGCGCTCGGCCCGCTCCAGCGCGGCGTTCAGCAGGGTGGTCTTCCCCACCCCCTGATCACCGACCAGCAGCGCACCGGTCCCGGCGGCCGCCCATTCCCGGATTTCCGCGAGTTCCGCCTCCCTCGCGGTGAACGGCCAATCGCCTTCGACCCCTGCTGCCACTTCTCCCCCATACGGACCGCGGTCGTCGCGCTCGATATCGCGAATTACCAAAAGGCCGGCATCAGGCCTTCGGGGCGCTCGCCCGCATGTAGACGATCGGCACCGGAACGGTGATGACGCCACTCTCGTCCCGCAGCGTGTCCAGTCGCCGGGAAACCTCGGCGATCACCTGCCGGCGCTCGTTCTCCTCGATTCGCTCCCACATTCCGCGCATTCCAGTGGTGTAAGTGAATTCGACCCACTGCTCGCCCGACTTCACGACGACGGGCAGTTCCTCCTCCACCACCTCGATGTCGACGAATCCGGCGTCCGCGAGCGTCTTCTCGATCGACTCGGCCGTGATGAGCCAGTTCGCGCCGGCGTTGGCGAACTGCGAGTCGTAGGCGCCGCTCTGCTTCAGCGACTGCAGCATGTAGGGCATCAGCAGCTCGTTGACGATCTCCGGGAAGAGCGCCCACTTGCCGCGCGCGGTCGAGAAGAACGAGGGCGCGGCCGTCGCGAACCGGCCGCCCGGGCGCAGCAGCTCGAAGTAGGGGCGCACGTCGTCGGGGCCCTTGACCCAGATGAAGAGGCTGCAGCTGCCGATCACGGCGTCGAACCGGGCCGCCTCGAACTCGGGCCGCTGTCCGTTCATGACCCGCAGGCCGACCTGGGTCAGGCCGAACTCGGCCGCGTCCGCCTGCGCGTACTTGACCATCTCCTCGGAGATGTCGATGCCGATCACCTCGCCGCTCGCGCCGACGGCGGCGGCGGCCGGGAAGAGCGCGGCCCCGCGGCCGGCCCCGACGTCGAGCACGGACGCCCCGGCGGGTATTCCGGAGAACTCGACGAGACGGCGCCCTATGGGGCGGAAGAACTCCACGCCGCTCTGGTCATAGGCCTTCGCCGCTTTGTTGAAAAGATTGTACATTTCTTCGGTGTTCTCTACGGTTCCCATGCGAGTCTCCAAAGTTCATGGGGCCGGCACCATGGCCACCCACCGCATTTTCCGGGCAATATCAACACAATTTCAGCCACCTGTCCAATACAAAGGCATACTCTCAGCCATCAGGAATCGTTATGACGTCGCGCGCCGCGTATCCGGAATTAATAAATCCGGCTGAGGCGTCGGCACGTCCCCGCCGGTGCCGTGCCGCCGGGCCGGTGGCGAACGGACGTGGACGCGGAGTGATCAGCTTGTTGATCAGGGGCGACAGGTTCGGGCGGTGTGGTGTCACTAAGCGACATGTCGGCGCGTGGCCGCGCGGACTGCACTGGAATGGCCCGTCTCAATGCCTGGGGGGCGATGATGACGATCAGTGAGCCGGCCGCGGCACGACCACCGGACTCCGCCGGTCCGGTGCCGCAGTGGACGTGCCGGTGCGGCGGCGCGCCGGACGGGGCGGCGGGACCGGGGGCCGCCGAGGAGAAGTTCCGGGGGCTGCTGGAGGCGGCGCCGGACGCGATGGTCATCGTGGACGACAAGGGCATGATCCGCCTCGTCAACGCCCAGACCGAGGCCCTCTTCGGCTACCGCCGCGAGGAACTCCTCGGCCACCCCGTCGAACTCCTCGTCCCCGGACGCTTCCGCGCCCACCACACCGAACACCGCGACGCCTACACCCACAACCAGCAGGTCCGCCCCATGGGCGCCGGACTCGACCTCTACGGACTGCGCAAGGACGGCACCGAGTTCCCCGTCGAGATCAGCCTCAGCCCGCTCGAGACCGCCGACGGCCTCCTCGTCTCCGCCGCCGTACGCGACGTCAGCGAACGCAAGGCCGCCGAGGAAAGGTTCCGGGGGCTGCTGGAGGCGGCGCCGGACGCGATGGTCATCGTGGACGACAAGGGCATGATCCGCCTCGTCAACGCCCAGACCGAGGCCCTCTTCGGCTACCGCCGCGAGGAACTCCTCGGCCACCCCGTCGAACTCCTCGTCCCCGGACGCTTCCGCGCCCACCACACCGAACACCGCGACGCCTACACCCACAACCAGCAGGTCCGCCCCATGGGCGCCGGACTCGACCTCTACGGACTGCGCAAGGACGGCACCGAGTTCCCCGTCGAGATCAGCCTCAGCCCGCTCGAGACCGCCGACGGCCTCCTCGTCTCCGCCGCCGTACGCGACGTCAGCGAACGCAAGGCCGCCGAGGAACGCATCACCGAGCTCGCCGCGCTGGTCGAGTCCTCGCAGGACGCCATCCTCGCCAAGACCCTCGACGGTCACATCACGTACTGGAACGCCGCGGCCCAGCGGCTGTACGGGTTCACGGCGGACGAGGTGCTGGGGCGGCACGTGGCCCTGCTGGCACCGCCCGAACGCGGGGACGAGATCACGGCGCTCCTGAAGCGGCTGCGCCGGGGCGAGAAGGTCGAGCACTTCGAGACGCTGCGGGTCACCCGCTCCGGGGACCTGCTGGACGTGGACGTCACCCTGTGGCCGACCCGGGGCCGCAACGGCAGGGTCGTCGGGGCGTGCGCGATCGTCCGGGACATCAGCGACCGCAAGCGCGCCGAGGCCGAGTTGACGGAGCTGTACGAGCAGCAGCGGCACATCGCGCTCACGCTGCAGCGCAGCCTCATGGGCACGCCGCCCGCGATCCCCGGCCTCGCCACCGCCAGCCGCTACCTTCCGGCGACCCAGGGCGCGGGCGTGGGCGGCGACTGGTTCGACCTGATCCCGCTGGGCGCCGGCCGGGTGGGGGTGCTGATCGGCGACGTCATGGGCCGCGGCCTCGAAGCCGCCGCCGTCATGGGCCAACTGCGCTCGGCCGCACACGCGTTGGCCAAGACCGGAGTGCAGCCGCGGCAGCTCATGCAGACCCTGGAGAGCGTCGTCGCCGACCTCGACGTCCCGGACCAGCTGGTCACCTGCTGCTACCTGGTGATCGCCGCCGACACCGGGGAGGTGACGATGTGCTCCGCCGGTCACCTGCCGGTCCTCGTCACCGCGCCCGGCCGGAACGCCCAGGTGCTCCCGGCACCCGTGAACGCCCCCCTCGGGGTCGGCGGTGTGATCTACGAGCAGCGCTGCACCACCGTCGCGCCCGGCGCCACCCTCGTGCTCTACACGGACGGGCTGATCGAGACGCCGGGTGCCGACATCGAGGACCAGCTCAGCGAGCTGGTCGCCACGCTGGACGGACTGCCGGACACGCCGCCCGACCTGGAGGCCGCCGCGGACCACGTCCTGTCCACGCTGCTCCCCGACGCGGACGGGCACGACGACGTCACGCTGCTGCTGACCCAGCTGCCCGCGGCTCCGCTGGCCACGGTCGCGACGGATCTGCCCGCCGAGGCCGAGTCCGTCCGGACGGGCCGCGACTTCCTGGGCAAGGCACTCGTGGCCTGGGACTGCACGGGCGCGGCGGACGACGCGCTCCTGCTGCTCTCCGAGATCCTCACCAACGCCGTGCAGCACGCCCAGGGCCCGATCGGGGTGCATGTGTGCCGCACGGACACCGCCCTGACCGTGGAGATCAGCGACCGCGGCCTGCATCTGCCCCAGCCCCGGCTCGCGACGGAGGACGACGAGTCCGGCCGCGGTCTGCTGCTGGTCCGCGCGCTCGCCGACGACTGGGGCGTACGCCCGACCGACGAGGGCAAGACGACCTGGTTCAGCCTCGAGCTCCGGGGCCCGGCCCCGGGCTCCGGAGACACACCGGGATGACGGAGGCGGCCGCCGCTGTTGTGTTCACCGGTGGTCGACGGTGTCCCGAACCGGGACGTACAGTACCCCTAGGGGTATTTCTCGAGGAGTGATCGTGGAACTGGATCTCGCGGGTGCGGAACTCAAGTCCGTCCTGAACCGTCTGCGCCGCGCGCAGGGCCAGATCTCGGGCGTGATCCGCATGATCGAGGAGGGCCGGGACTGCGAGGAGGTCGTCACGCAACTGGCCGCCGCGTCCCGGGCGCTGGACCGGGCCGGTTTCGCGATCATCGCCACCGGCCTGCAGAAATGCATCACGGACATGGAGGCGGGCCGCAAGAACGGCGAGGACCCCGAGCAGATGCGGACGCGGCTGGAGAAGCTCTTCCTCTCGCTCGCCTGAGCGGCGCCCGCCGGGCGGGGCTTCCCGTACAACCTCTTGATCGCGCCGGAGGTCTGGTGGTCACCAGTACTCGTACCTCCGGAGAGACCGCACGTGACCACCGCCAAGAGACGCGCCCGACTCGCCCTGACCCTCGTCGGTCTGCTCATCGCCGTCATCGGGCTGATCATCTACGCCGACGCCGACAGTCACAGTGACGCGGCCGACCAGGCCGCCGTCGACGCCTCCGCCGCCGACTGGGCCGACGCCCTCGGTTACGAGGCCTCCCAGTCCGCCAAGGACGAGAGGTTCGAGGCCGAGCAGGCCAAGCGCGTCGCCGAGGAGGACAAGACCTTCGGCCTGGTCATCGCCGGTATCGGCCTCGCGGTGTTCGCCGCGCGCTGGGCGGTCAGGCCGGCTCCGGCCGCGTCCGCCGTGCCTGGGCACGCCCCGTCCGCCGTGCCGCCCGCGCCGGTGCCCACGCCCGCCCCGGCTCCCCCGGCCTCGGTCGCCGACGAACTGGCCAAGCTGGCCGCTCTCCGCGACCGGGGCGTCCTCAGCGACTCCGAGTTCGAGCGGCAGAAGCGGCAGCTCCTCGACGGATGACGCGAAGGCGCCCCGGGGGCCCGCGCCGGGGCGCCGGTCTAGCCCGCGGGCACACCCGCCCGCTCCCGCCACGGGATCCAGGTGGCCGACAGGGTGACGATCAGGGCCGACGCCGCGACCGTGGCCATGCCGAGGGTCAGGCCCGCGGCTCCCGCGACGAAGCCGATCAGGGCGGGGCCGGCCAGCAGGCCCGTCGTTCCCATCGCGGCGACCAGGGACAGCGCGTCCGGGCCGCGTTCGGCGGCGGCCACGTACACGCACGGGGTCACCGCGGCGGCGCCCAGGCCGACACAGGCGAAGCCGAGCAGGGTGGGCGCCACCCCGCCGGCCGGCAGGGCGAGGGCCAGGCCGAGACCGGCCACCGCGCTGCCGGTGCGCACCACGCGGGCGTCGCCCCAGCGGTCGCGCCAGTGGTCCGCGCGCACCCGGGCCAGCAGCATCATGGCCGAGACGACGGCGATGCCCATCGGGGCGACGGCGGGCGAGGCCCTGACGACGTCCTTCAGATAGAGCGTGGACCAGTCGTTCATGGCACCCTCGGTGATCGTGCCGAACGCCATGGCGCAGCCCATGAGCAGGGTCTTCCCGGAGGGCGCGGCCAGGCGTGACCGCTTCTTCGGGGTCCCGGGGCCGGGGTCCGTGTGCGGCAGCAGGCCCCGGCGCGCGGCGGCGAGCAGCAGGAGCAGGAGCGCCGCCGCCACCGCGAAGTGGGCCGGTACGGACGGGGTGACGGCGGTGACGCCGGAGGCGAGGAGCGCGGCGGCGAGCAGGCCCGCGCTGAACGTGGCGTGCAGCTGGGACATGGCGGTGCGGCCGTGGGCCGCTTCCAGGGCCGCGCCCTGCGCGTTCATCGCGACGTTCAGGCAGCCCACGGCGACACCGTCGGCGCCGACGACCAGCAGGGCCAGCGGGTAGTCCGGCACCACCGAGAGGGCGGCGAGCAGCGCGGTGAGGCACAGGGCGGAGGCGAGGGACAGGCGCCGGGAGCCGAACCTGCGCATCAGGTGGGCGACCAGCGGGAAGGAGGCCGCCGCGCCCGCGCCGCAGGCCATCAGCAGCAGACCCACCTCGCCGGCACCCAGGTCCAGCCGTGCCTTGAGCGCGGGCAGCCGGGCGGCCCAGGTGGCGTACTGCAGGCCGAGGAAGCAGAACAGCGCGGCGATGGACCACTTGGCGCGGCGGAAGCCGGCGTCCCCCATCAGCCGGCCCTCCGGTGCTCGGAGGTCACCCGCGCGGACATGTACACCGCGTCGCCGCCGTAGCCGGCGGGAAGCCGGGCCCCGGGGTGCGGCCGGTAGCCGTTGGCCCGCCAGAAGGGCTCCTTGCCGGCGAGAGCGATCAGCGACATCGTGCGGTAGCCGCGGGCGCCCGCCGCGTGGGTCAGGTGGCGCACCAGGCGGCTGCCCAGTCCCCTGCGCCGCAGGGGCGCGCCGATCACGAGGTCGTGCAGGTGGAGGTTGGGCGACCGGTGGGCGACGCGCTCCGGCCGGGTCAGGTCCGGGTAGCGGAACATCGGGTAGGGCAGGGCCAGTACGTAGCCCGCGAGGCGGCCGTCGAGGTCCAGCACGAAGCAGGTGCCCGCCGCGGCGCGGGAGCGCAGGCCGGCCTCGCCCTCGGTGAGCGGGGTGTCCGCGTACGCCCCGGCCTCCAGGGCCGCGACCTGGGGCCAGTCGGCCTCGGTGATGCCGCGTATCAGGTCTGTCATGTCAGTGTTGTCCTTCCGGACCGGGTGTGCAGACGCACGGCAGCGGGCGGATGCCGTTGAAGCCCCGGGTGGTGTAACTGGTGGCGTAGGCGCCGGCGGAGAGGATCCAGACCGGGTCGCCGGAGGCCGCGGCGCGGGGGACGCGCACCGGGTGCCGGCCGCCGCCGTAGGCGTCGTCGCTGTCGCAGGTGGGGCCCGCGACGACGGCGGGTACGCGGTCCCCGTCCGGGTGGGTGGGGAAGTACAGCCGGTGGCTCACCTGGTCCATCTCGTACAGGCCGTTGAACCGGCCCACGCTCAGGTAGAGCCAGCGGGCGTGGCCGCCGTCCGGCCGGCTCCGCCCGGTCAGGCGGTAGACGTGCGCGCGGATCGCTCCGTGGTCGGCGACGAGGTGCCGCCCGGGTTCCATGACGAGGCCGAGCGGACCCGCGGTGAGCCCGCTCAGGCGCTCCATGCCCTCGCGGATCACGGTGAACATCTTGTCCAGGGGCGGGTCTAGGGGCTCGCCGTGCCGGTCGAGGTAGCCGAGTGCGGGCAGTCCCCCGCCGAGGTTGACGTGGTCCGGTGCGATCCCCAGCCCGTCCAGCGTCATCAGCACCCCGGCCAGCAGGTCCACGGCCTGCTGCCACGCCTCGCCGGTCATCTGCTGGGAGCCGACGTGCACCGAGAGGCCGGCCGGGGTGAGTCCGGAGGCACGGGCGGTGGTGAGGATGCGCACGGCGTCCCCGGCGGAGCAGCCGAACTTGCGGTTCAGCCCCCACAGGGCGCCGTCGCCGCTGGTGGCGAGGCGGCAGAACACCCGGGAGCCGGGCGCGTGTTCGGCGATGGCCAGGACGTCCTGGAGGCTGTCGGTGGCGAAGGTGCGGACGCCCAGCCGGTGGGCCTCGGCGATGTCCGCGTCGGATTTCACGGTGTTGCCGTAGTGCACGCGGCCGGCGGGGACCGAGGTGCGCAGGGCCTGCCGGATCTCGGCGGGGCTCGCCGCGTCGAAGCCGGCGCCCCGGTCCGCCAGGCACCGCAGCACCTCGTCGACGGGGCAGGCCTTCAGGGCGAAGCGGACCTGGACACCCGGCAGTTCGGCGCGCAGCCGGTCGAGCTGCTCCTCGATGCCGACGAGGTCGTAGACGATGCGGTCCGCCGGGGCGTCGGCCAGCGCGGCGGCCAGTCGCGGGCCGGGTTTCACGGTGCCCCGCTTCCGGTCGCGGTGTCGCGCGCCGCGTCGACCAGCGCGGGCCAGACCTCGGTGAGCAGGGCGAAGTCGTCCATGTCCCGGCGGGCCCGGTCCAGCAGTTCCGCGCGCCGGTGCGTCAGCCGCTCGGCGAACTCCTCGTAGCGGCCGCCGAGTTTGCGGTAGGCGGTGTCGATCCGGTCCAGGCGCCACACGTTCTCGGCGCGGTCCAGGGCGGTGCTCTCGCGCAGGAACGCGACGACCGGTTCGGCCCGTACGCGCTGCCGGTCGTCCAGGAGAGCGGCGCCCGCCGCGGCCATGCGCTCGTAGACGTGGTGGAAGTACAGCATCGAGAGCAGGAACTTCACGAAGCGGGTCTGGTACGCGTGAAAGCCCGCGTCGGTGCGGCGTTCTGGGGTGTGGAAGTTCTCGATGTGCCGGTTGTGCAGGACGCCGGGGAGCGTGGCGTCGTGGACCAGGTGGGTGAGGAAGTAGTCGCTGCCGATGGTGTCGGTGGCCGGGGGCAGCGGGATCCGTTCGTACACGTCGTGGTGGAGGGCGATGTTGCACATGTCCACCCGCATCGGGTCCACCAGGGTCAGGGTGGAGTGGTCGCCGGTGAAAGGGGTGGTGCCCGCTCCGGTGAAGGACTCCTCCACCAGCCGGTGCCTGGCCTCCGGGTCGCAGCCGGTGGGCGCCCACAGGCCGACGACGTCGTGGTAGGTCCCCTCGTCGAGGCGCCGTATCTCGCCCACGTCGACGGAGAGTTCGCCGATGAAGGAGGCTCCGGCCAGGGACACCGGGCGGCCGGTGTGGGCCGGGTCGAGGTCGGTGACGGTGACGCGGGCCGAGGCGTCGGCGGCGCGCAGGCCGAGCGCGGGCAGTTCGTGGTGGACGGGGAAGACCTTCTCCCCGTGCCGGACCTGGTAGGTGCTGTCGGAGTCCCTGCGGTGCACCGACCGGCAGCCGAGGGCGGCGGCCAGCAGGAAGGCGCGGTCGGTGCAGGAGCCGTAGGAGACCGAGGCGGGGAGCAGGAGGTCGAGCACGCGGCCGGGTTCGGGCAGGCCGGCGCACCGGATCACGCGGCGCAGGAAGCGGGCCTGTGCCACCTCCCCGAGGTGGTGCACGGTGACCCCGGCCGTGGTCGGGAGCTGCGCGACCACGCGGGCGTGCGCGGCCCGGGTGCGGTCGTCGCAGGAGTCGAGGATCAGCAGCTGGACGTCGGCGCCGAAGTGCCCTGCCGCGTAGGCCGCTTCCTCGTGGATGGCGCGGATGGTGGCGGGGCAGGCCCGGTTGGTGGGCAGGCAGAGGCAGACGCGGTTCACCGGTCCCCTTCCACGTCGGACCAGGAGTCCAGGCCGAGCACCTTGCGCCCGAGCGCGTCGAGTTCGGCGGGGCCGTAGCGCAGGGCCTCCGGCCGGCGGGCGTCGCCGAGCAGCGTCGCGTTCCAGTCGGGGGTGCTGAGCGTGCGCCAGGACTCGACGCGGGACCGGCGCAACTCCGTGTGCTCCTCCAGGGCGGGCATCATCGACAGGTACTGGACGGCTCGCAGGCCGCGCTCGGAGCGGTTGGGTGCCACGCCGTGCGCCAGCAGCCCGTTGAAGATGAGCAGGTCGCCGGCCCGGAGTTCGGGCCGGACCACCGGGAACTCGGCGCGGTCGACGGCCGGGCGGACCGGGTCGCGGCCGGCCGGCTGGGCGAGGCGCCACTCCTCGAAGCGGCGGAACAGCTCGGGGGCGCACTGGAAGCCGCCGAGTTCGGGGCGGGTGTCGGTGAGCGCGATGATGCCCTGGACCCGCTGCGGCAGTACCGCGAGGGTGGTGTCGACGTCCCAGTGCAGCTCGATGTCGAAGCCCTCGTCGGTGGCTTCGATCAGGGAGCGGGAACGGGTGCCCACGTTGGGCGGGTTGAGGTTGAGCCGGTCGAGGGTGACCCACAGCTCCTCGCAGTCCCAGACGTCCACGAACGCGTCGTACACACGGCGGGTCTGCCGGCTGTCCCAGAGGAGCTGGTGGTGGTAGGCCTCGACGAAGCCGTAGATGTACAGGTGCCGGTCGAGTTCGGAGCGGAACTCCGGTTCCTCGTACCAGGTCTCGGGGCGGTCTGGGTCGAGGCCCTGGAAGTCGAGGGCGAGGTCGAGCAGGCCCTTGGCCTCGCCGGGGGTGATGGCCTCCCGGACGACGACGTGGCCGTAGGTCTGCCAGAAGGCGAAGTCCTCCTCGGACAGCACCCGCAGGGGCCGGGACTTCTCCAGGTCGCGCAGCGGGGCCGGGGCGAGGTAGGTCTCGCCGTCCGCGCTGAAGTAGGGGCGGCCGGAGGCCGCTCGGTGGAGGTAGGGGGTGGTGGGCTGGTGCATGCCGTCACTCCGTGGTGATCGAACAGAAGCGCCCTCCCAAGCTGGACTAGACCAATTGAAGGTGTCAACGACTACCGGTCGGTACCCCGGCAAAGTGCCGCCCGACTGCCGCTGTACTGCCGCCGCCCGGACATGGGGAAGGCCGGCACCGGGCCCCGGTGAGGGGCTCGGTGCCGGCCTTGGTGACGGCTCCGGCGCGGCCGCTCAGCCCGCGACGACGGCCTCCGCCGCCGCCACGCCGCAGACGCGGGCGGCGCCATGGGTGGCGATGTGCGCGGCGCCGCGCGACGCGGCCTGCGGTACGCCCATCTCGACCACGACGGTGTCCGGGCGGGCGGCGAGCAGGGCGTCGAGGGCGGAGCCCATCCAGCCGTGCCGGTGCTCGTCGCGGACCACGGCGACGACCCGCCGGCCGGCCGCCGCCGCGAGGGCCTCGCGGCCCGCTTCCGGCCCGGTGAACGAGCCTGCCGTGCTGCCCGGAAGCAGCCGTGTCAGCTCGGCGGCCACGCCCCACGGCGTCTCGTCGCCGACGGCGATGTTCGGCGCCGGGTCGAACCGGGCCACGTACACCGGTTCCGTGACCGGCGCGGCGGCGGCGCCGCGGGTCACGGTCAGCGCGCGGCGGGCCGCGACCAGGCCGATCTCCGGTTCGGGCACGACGGTCCCGGCGTCCTTGCGGGCCGCGGCCGTCCAGCGCGCCAGCTCCCGTACCCGCGAGGCCGCGTCGGCCAGCCGCTCCTCCGGCAGTTCGCCGGAGCGCACGGCGGCCACCAGCGCGTCGCGCAGGTTCAGCACGGTGGCCTCGTCGCACAGGCCGCCGCCGACGCAGATCGCGTCCGCGCCCGCCGCGATCGCGAGGACCACCCCGTGCTCCAGGCCGTACGTCCCGGAGATGGCCCGCATCTCCATGCCGTCCGTGACGATCAGGCCCTGGTAGCCGAGTTCGCCGCGCAGCAGGTCGGTGAGGACGCGGCGGGAGAGGGTGCCGGGGCGGTCGGGGTCGAGGGCCGGGACCAGGATGTGCGCGCTCATCACGGCCCGGCTGCCGGCCGCGATCGCGGCGCGGAACGGGGGCAGTTCACGCGCGTACAGCGTCTCGGCGTCCACGTCGATGCGCGGCACCGCGTGGTGGGAGTCGACGTTGGTGTCGCCGTGGCCGGGGAAGTGCTTGGTGCACGCGGCGACGCCGGTGGACTGCAGGCCCTCGACCCAGGCGGCGGTGTGCCGGGCCACCAGTGCGGTGTCCGCGCCGAAGGCCCGCACCCCGATGACGGGGTTGTCGGGGTTCGCGTTGACGTCGGCGGACGGCGCCCAGTCGAAGTTGACGCCGCACGCGGCCAGGCGCCGGCCCAGCTCGCGCGCCACGCCCCGGGTGAGGCCCGGGTCGTCGACGGCGCCGAGCGCGTGGTTGCCGGGGAAGGACGAGCCGGTGCGCACGTCCAGGCGGGTGACGTCCCCGCTCTCCTCGTCGATGGCCACCAGCAGGTCGTCCCGCTCCGCGCGCAGTTGCGCGGTCAGCGCGGTGACCTGCTCCTCGGTGACGACGTTGCGTCCGAACAGGGCGACGGAGGCGAGGCCCTCGCCGAGCCGGCGGCGCACCCAGTCCGGGGCGGTGGTGCCGTCGAACCCCGGCTGCAGCACCGCGAGCGCGTCCCGGGTGAGGGTGCCGGACCCAGTGGTGAGTGTGGTCATCGGGGGCGTCATCCCTTCACGGCGCCGTCGGTGAGACCGCTGACAGCCTTGCGTTGCAGGAAGATGAACAGGATCAGGATGGGCAGCGCGAACAGGGACGAGGCTGCCATCGTCGCGCCCCAGTCGTCACCGAAGGCGGTCTGGAACTGGGACAGCCACAGCGGCAGGGTCTGCTTCTCGATGTCCTTGTTGAGGATCAGGACCAGCGGGAACTCGTTCCAGGCGGTGATGAAGCCGAACAGCGAGGTGGCCATCAGACCGGGGGCGAGCAGCGGGAAGATCACCCGGACGAAGGCCTGCGTACGGGTGCAGCCGTCGACCATCGCGGACTCCTCCAGCTCCTTCGGCACGGCGGCCACGTAGCCGCGCAGCGTCAGGATGGTCAGCGGCAGCACCATGATCGCGTAGAAGACGGTGAGCGGGACCAGGCTGTCGAGCATGTCGTTGTCGCGGACCAGCATGTAGATGGCGATGACCATGACCTCCCAGGGCGCCATCTGCGCCAGCATGAAGGTCACGATAAAGCCGCGCCGGCCCCTGAACCGCATCCGGGCGAGCGCGAAGGCGGCGAACAGGGCGATGACGAGCGAGAGGAGCACCGCGCTGACCGTGACGGTGACGGAGTTGAGGACCAGCGTCCAGAAGTGGTCGGCGTCCGCGGCCTTGGAGAAGTGGCCGGCCGTGATGTTCGTCGGGAACCACACCGGGTCCTCGGAGATGATGTCGCCGGTCGGTTTGAAGGCCGTCGCGAACATCCAGTAGACGGGGAACACGAAGCCGGCGAAGAGGACGACGGCGGTCGCGTTGGGCCAGATACGGCCGAAGACCGAGCGCTTCACAGCTCGTCCTCCTCTTGCTTGAGCACCATGCGCAGGTAGTACGAGGTGATGACGAGCAGCACCAGGATGGTCAGGAAGGAGATCGCCGCGCCGACTCCGAAGTGCTGGTTGCCGACGCCTTCGACGAAGGCGTAGATCGGCAGGGTCTCGGTGAGGTGGTCGGGGCCGCCCTCGTTGATCGCGAAGATCTGCGGGAACGCCTTGAACACCCAGATGACCTCGAGGAACGTCGTGGCGTAGAGGAACGGCCTGAGGAAGGGGAAGGTCACCGAGGTGAAGCTCTTCCACGCGCCGGCGCCGTCCAGGGACGCGGCCTCGTACAGCTCCCTGGGGATCGTGGTGGTGGCCGCGTACAGGTTGATCGCCACGAACGGGATCGACTGCCAGACGATCAGCAGCGTGATCACGGAGAAGGTGGAGAGCTGGGAGCCGAACCAGTTGTAGTCGGCCATGGAGTGCCAGCCGAGCTTGTCCAGCACCCAGTTGACGACGCCGTAGCGCTGGGCGAACAGCCACTGGTAGACGGTGGTGGCCGCGATCACGGGCATGGCCCAGGCGAGCACCAGGCCCAGCAGGAGCAGCAGCCGCATCTTCTTGCCGAGCCGGGCCAGCAGCAGCCCGGTCAGGGTGCCGAACAGCATGATCAGCACGACGTTGACCGCCGTGAAGACCACCGACCGTTCGACGACGTGCCAGAAGTCCGGACCGGACAGGACCTCTTTGTAGTTGTCGCCGCCGTTCCACTCGGTGAGGTGCTGGATGAGCTGCCGCGGGTTGAGGTTCTGGAACGACAGCATGCCGTTCTTCACCAGCGGCCAGCCGAGCAGGATCAGTGTGGCCAGCAGCGCCGGCAGCAGGAGCAGATAGGGAGCCGCGGCACCGCGGCGGGCGGAGGGGCCGGAGCCGCCGTCCTCACCCGTCGGCGGCGCCGGCACCCGGGCCTTGTGGACAGCGGGCTCCCCGGCCGTGTCCGTGCCTTCGGTCTGCACTGACATGAGTTGCCATCTCTTCCGTGACCGTACGGGCTGTGGGCTGTACGGGCGTTACGGGCGGTACGGACGACTGAGCCGGGGGCGTCCGCCGACGCCCCCGGCGCGGGTCGTCAGTTCTGCTGGGCCAGGCGCTTGTTGATCTCGCCCTCGACCTGCTTGGCGGCGGCCGCCGGGGACTTACCGTTCAGCACCGCGGTCATGTAGGACTTGATCGGGTTGGGGGTGTTCTCCACCGCGGCCCACTCGGGGATCAGCGGGGTGGTGCCGCCGGCCGCGGCGCCGGGAGCGGCGGCCTCGGCGGCGCCGTTGCCCTTGAGGTTGCTCTCCAGCGACTTCTTGTTCGGGATGACGCCGTTGAGCTTGGCGAGCTGGCCCTCGTACTGGTCGGACAGGGCGATCTTCAGGAACTCCTTGGCCAGGGCCTGCTTCTTGCTGCCCTGGGCGACGGCGAGGTTGGAGCCGCCGAGGAAGACGCCCTCGGGCTTGTCGGCGCTCTCGCCCGGGATGGTGAAGTAGCCGAGGTCCTTCTCTATGGCCTTGTTGGCCTGGATCGCCGTGCCGGCCTCCCAGCCCATGCCGATGAAGGCGCCGGTCTTGCCCTTGGCGAAGATCGTGGCCTGCTGCGGGGTGGCCTCGTCCTTGTCCTTGGGGGCCTTGGAGTACCCGGCGTACTTCTTGTACAGCTCCATGGCCGCGGAGACCTTCGGGTCGCCGAGGTTGGAGACGTACTTGTCGCCCTGCTTCTTCACCAGGTCGGCGCCCTGGCCGATGGTCAGGCCGTCGAAGAAGTACCAGTTCTGGCCGGGCAGGTAGAGCGGCTCGGCGTCGGTCTTCTTGCCGATGGCGTCCAGGTCCTTGAAGAACTCGTCCCGGGTCTTCGGGGTGTCCTTGATGCCGGCCTTGGCCCAGATCTTCTTGTTGTAGATGACCACGCGGTTGGCGAAGTACCAGGGAGCGGCGTACTGCTTGCCGTCGAAGACGGAGGACTGGGAGACGGACGGGGTCCAGTCCGAGCCGATCTCCTGCTTCAGGTCGCCCAGTTCGGCGAGACCGCCGGTGGCGGCGTAGGCCGGGGTCTGGGTGTTGCCGACCTCGATGACGTCCGGCGGGTTGGACTCGGAGAGGGCGGTGGTGATCTTCTGCTGGATCCCGTCCCACTTCTGGGTCTCGAACTTCAGCTTGGCGCCGGTCTTCTTCTCGAAGGCGGCCTGCACGTCCTTGGACCACTGCGGCGGCGCCGAGCCGTCCATCGTCCAGACCGTCAGGGTCTGGCCCTTGAAGCTGTCCGGTCCCGCGTTCTTGCCCGTGTCCTTGTCGTCGTCGCCGCCACACGCCGAGACGGAGACCATCATGCCCGCGATCACGATCGCGGCAGCAAGCTTGCGCTTCACGCCACCCTCCTCAGGGATGCCACTAATCCCCCCACGCCCTCGGCGGTGACCTGCGTACGACGCTGTTGCACGTAGGGCTCGGGACCTGGTCACTAATGGTGTAGACCAGTACGGTGGAGCTTGGCCTAGACCTTTTTGAGTGTCAAGGGTGGTTCGGAAAGGCGTTCCGGCCGTTACGAGAAAGTCACCGGAGCGCATCCGTCCCCTTCCCGCCCGGCGCGTCCGCTGGACTAGACCTCTCGCGTCAGTTGGACTAGACCATAGGGCAGTTGGTCGCTATAACGGGAGCCCCCACACCCACAGCCGGGAAGGCAGGCATGGCCACCGACGTCAGCAGCGCCCAGCACCCCAGGGGGGCGCCCGGCCGCATCGCGCGCGTGCCGAAGTACTACCGGATCAAGCAGCAGGTGCTGGAGATGACGCAGGCGCTCGAGCCCGGCTCGGCGATGCCCGCGGAGCGCCTGCTCGCCGTCCGGCTCGGCACCTCGCGCACCACCGTCCGGCAGGCCCTGCAGGAACTGGTCGGCGAGGGCCGGCTCGACCGCATCCAGGGCAAGGGCACCTTCGTCGCCCAGCCCAAGCTGTACCGGACCCTGCAGCTCACCTCGCACACCGAGGACATGCACGCCCAGGGCCTGGAGCCCGCCTCACAGGTGCTGGACATCGGCGAGGTGCCCGCGGACGCCCGGCTCTCGGCCCTCCTCGGCATCGACGCCGGCGAGCGCGTCCTGCGCATCGAGCGGCTGCGGCTGGCCAGCGGCGACCCGATGGCGATCGAGACGACGCATCTGTCCGTACGGCGCTTCCCCGGGCTGCGGCGCTCGCTGACCACGTACCCCTCGCTCTACACGGCCCTCGCCGAGGTGTACGGCGTGCACCTGGCGGAGGCCGACGAGACCATCGAGACCTCGCTGTCGACACCGCGCGAGGCCCATCTCCTCGCCACCGACGTGGGCCTGCCGATGCTGCTGCTGTCCCGGCACTCGCGGGACGCCGAGGGCACTCCGGTGGAGTGGGTGCGCTCGGTCTACCGGGGCTCGCGCTACAAGTTCGTCGCCGCGCTGCGCCGGCCGCTCAGCGGGCCGCCGGCCGGACCGTCCGTGGTGTCCGTCCGGGAGAACGGGTGACGTTCCCGCCTCCCTCCGGGGCCGGGCCGCACCCCCCGGGGCCCGGTCCGAGCCTCGCCGTGGCGCTGGTGCGGGCACGCGAGGCGGCCTGTCTCACTCAGGACGAGCTGGCGGTGCGGTCGGGGCTGAGCGTGCGGGCCATACGGAACCTGGAGACCGGGCACACCGCCCGGCCGCGCAGGCAGTCGCTGGTGCTGCTGGCCGAGGCGCTCGGGCTGGCGCCCGCCGAGGCGCGGCGGCTGTTACGGCTGCCCGGGGGCGGCGAGCGGCCGGCCGGTGCCGGCGCTCCACCGGGCTCCGGGGCGCCGGCCGAACTGCCCCCGGCGCCCCGGCACCGCCTCGCCGGACGGGAGGGACTCGCGCACACGCTGGCGGCGGGCCTGCCCGGCCGGGGCGGACCCGCCGTGGTCGTCGGGCCGCCGGGCGCCGGGAAGACCGCCCTGGTGCTGCGCACCGCGCACGCGGCGCGCGACCGGTTCCCGGACGGCCAGGTCTACGTCGACCTGCACCCCACCTCCTGCCTCCCCTTCACCTCCGACCAGTTGGTGCACCGCGTCCTGCGATCCCTCGGCCGGAGCGTCGGCGTCCGCGGCCCCGAGGAGGCGCGGGCCCGGCTGCGGGACGCGCTCAGCGGACGGCGGGTGCTGGTGGTGCTCGACAACGTGGTCACCGAGGCGCAGGTGCGTCCACTGCTCGTGGACGGCGGGCGCAGCGCCGTCCTGGTCGCCGCGCGCCGTGAACTGCCGGCCCTGCCGGGGTGGCCGGCCCACCGGATCGGCGCGCTCGGCCGGCCGGAGGCCTGCCGGGTGCTGGAGGACCTGGCGGGTGCGGCCCGGGTCCGGGCCGACCGGCCGGCCGCGCTGGACATCGTGCGGTACTGCGGCGGGCTGCCGCTCGCCCTGCACCTCGCCGGGCTGTGGCTCTCGGCCCGGCCGCGCCGGTCGCCGCGCGACCTGGCCGACCGGCTGGCGGACGAGCGGGACCGGCTGGCCACGCTGTCCGTCGGCGACCTGTCCCTGCGGGCGAGCGTGGCCGCCTACCACCGGCCCCTGCCGCCCCCGCTGAAGGCCTCCCTGCACCAACTCCGCGATCTGAAGGGCGACTTCGGCGTCGAGGAGATGCTGGCCCGGGTGACCCCGTCCCGGCGGCTCGCCGTGGACCTGCTGGAGGAACTCCTGCACCGCCAGATGATCCGGGCCGGCGAGCCGGACCGGTCCGGCCGGGTCCGCTACCGGCTGCACGAGGCGGTGCGCCTGTACGTGGCGCACGGTGCGTGAGACGGCTCAGTCCAGGAACGCCGTCTCTATCCAGCGGCGTACCGCCCGCGGGCGCATCCGGTGCAGCCCGCCGACCGTGTCGGCGACCTCGTGCGAGCCGCCCACCGACAGGAACTTCTCCCGCACCAGTCCGGCGTGGTCCGCCCGGGTCTCCGGACCGGCGGCGCCGACCGGGATCAGCCGGGTCCGGGAGACCGTACGGCCGTCCGTCAGCCGTACGGTGACCCGGGCGCCGGTGGCCTTGGTGGACCGGGAGAAGTCCCGGTCGTCGGCCTGCAGCGCCCCGATCAGGTCCACCAGTTCCTCCCCGCCGAAGCCGCGCAGCCAGGGCACGGCCGACTCCCCCGCCTCGCGCACCGCCTCACCGAACGGCGCGTCGGACAGGAACAGTTCACGGGTCATCTCGGTGTCGTGCTCCAGCCGGATCCGCCTGGCGAGCGCCCAGCGGTCGGGGTCGTCCACGGCGGGCGAGGAGAAGTCGTTCACCGAGAACTCGCCGGTGAGCAGGGTGGTGGCCACCGGGTAGGGCACGTCGAGGACCAGCGCGCCCAGCGGGGAGCCGGGGCCGGTGACGTAGCGAGCGGCCCGCTCCCCCGCGAACAGCGTGTACAGCGAGGCCTCGACGACCACCTCGGCCACGTCCCGGGGCCTGAGCGCGCCGAGTTCCCGGTGGATCTCGGTCGCGCAGTCCACCGCCGCGTCGATACCGGGGCCACCGGGGTGCATCTTGAACGAGAGGGTGTCGGTGTGCCAGCGGCGGCCCAGCCCCTTCGCCAACGCCTGCGGCAGCGGCACGGTGGCGAACCGGGCCAGGAAGCCGTCGCTGTGCTCCATGATGTCCGGCGCGCCGCGCAGCCCGGCGTACGCCGCGTCGCAGGCGTCCATCGCGGTGCGCACCGGGGTGAAGGTGTTGAACAGACGGGCGTCGCTGGCCAGGAAGGCACGCATCAGAGGCCAGTTGGGCATGGCGAAGGCCAGCCCGAAGGCGTTCTCGAAGAGGTTCGCGGAGGCCCGGTCGCTGTGCAGCCGTCCCGCCACCGCGCCGGCCAGATGGGTGTGGACGGCGCTCTGTCCGCGCAGCGGGCCGAGGGTCGCGGAGGCGGTGATGCGGGCCGCGCACTCGTTGGCCGCGACCACCGCGGTGAGCAGCGAGAGCCCGTCGAGCCCGCGGGCGTAGGCGAAGGCGAGCGGGACCGCCACCGTGGAGTTCGACAGGTGCCCGGCGTAGGCGGTGTCGTCCAGGTTGAGCCAGGAGCCCAGCGCGGCGAACACGCCGGCCGCCTGCCGGGGGTCGCGCTGCATGGGGTGCCCGAAGGCGGCCACCAGCTTTCTGCCCAGGGGGTGCTGGAGACCGGCCCGGATGGAGGCGATCTGCGACAGCACCTGGCTCGCGGCGAGCTTGAGCACCCGGCACGGGATGTGCTGCGGGCGCAAGGACGCGGCCCAGTGCGACAGTTCCCGCAAGGGGGTGTCGGCCGGTGCGCGGCCGGGGGCGGCCCGGGGCAGGGTGTGTGCCTGCTCGGCCCAGTCGGCGCACAGGGCCTGGGCCACGCTCTCCCCGAGGACAGCGGTCATGAGGCGGCTACCTTCCTTGCCGTGCGTGCGTCGGCGGTGTGCGCACGAACGCGGGAGCACCGGCGGTCCCGGTGCTCCCGCGCTGGGTGCGTGATCAGGCGGCCGGGACCTTGTCCAGGAAGCCGTAGACGCCCTGGATCTTGCCCTGGTCGTTGGTGACGAGGACGTCGAAGCCGATGGCGATCGGCTCGGCGCCCGGCTCGGTCACCAGGCCCCACTGGAAGCGGGCCTGGTTGTGGTGGGCGTCGACGGTGCCGTGCAGTTCGAAGGTGAGGCCCTTGAACTGGTCGCGGGCGCCGGCCACCACGGCCCCGAAGCCCTCGTGGCCCTCGACCGCGGCGAGCGGGTCGATGTACGGGGCGTCGGCGGTGAACAGCTCGGCGATGGCCGCGGCGCGCTTGTCGGCGTCCGCCTCGTTCCAGATGTCGAGGTAGCGGGAGACGGTGGTGGTCAGGTCGCTCATGCGGGCGTTCTCCTCTGTGTCTTGCTTACTTGTGATTCCGGCAGGTGGCTTGGTACGGGCTTCAGGGGGTGGCGGGCGCCCAGACCGGGAGGGCTCCGGGGAGCACCTCGAAGGTGGCCGAGCCGCCGATGCCGTTCTGGTACTCGCCGTCGTGCTCCAGCGGCAGCCGGTGGCCGTCGGTGCGCTCGACGGTGATCCGGCGGCCGCGCGCGTACACGGTCGCCGGGTGGTCCATGTGCGCCGCCTCCAGCGTCAGTCCGGGCACGTCGGCCGCGGGGACCTCGCCGCCGATGACGCAGACGTCGAGCAGTCCGTCGTCGAGCAGCGAGTCGGGCAGCACCTTGAACCGGCCGCCGCGGTAGGGGCCGCCGCCGACGTTGGCGAGGACCGTGGGGCCCTCGTGCACCACCCGGCCGTCGACGGTGACCCGGCCCGGATAGGGCGGGTAGCCGTCGGCCGTGTCGGCGAAGGCGCGGGCGTAGCGCTCCCGCCCGGTCAGCGGCAGCTCCCGGGCCGTGATCAGCGCGTCGGCGATCACACCCGAACAGGCGCCCAGGTAGACGTAGTTGCGGGTCTCGGCGAGGCGGGCCAGGTCGAGCCGGCGCAGGCGGGCGCTGCCGCCGATGCCGGAGTCGGTCAGGACCGCCTTCAGCGACTCGGTCCAGGGGCGGTCGCCCCACAGCATCTTGTAGCCGGAGTTCCCGGTGCCGCCGGGCACGACGGCCAGGGTCGCCCGGCCGGCCACGGGGACGAGCCCCTGGACGACCTCGCGGACCGTGCCGTCGCCGCCGATGGCGACGACCAGGTCGGGCGCGCCGTCCTTGCGCTCCAGCGCCCGGCGCACCGCGCCGGTCGCGTCGCCCGGCGCGCTGGTCAGGTGGACCTCGGCGCGCTCCAGGCAGGACTCGCACAGCTCCGCGACCTGGCGGACCAGTTCGGGACTGTGACTGCCGGAGGCCGGGTTTGCCACGATCAGGGCCCGGGTCGGCCCCGGGGCTGCGGTGTCTGCCATGACGAGCGTTCTCCTCACGTCGGACGCGCCGGTGGACCGGCACGGCAACGATGGGGGGTGTCCCCGCCACGGGCGGTCGCGGGCCACGGATGCGGCCCCGTCCCGGGCGAGGAGGAGCGTGCGACAGGGACGACTCTGCCAAGTGCCGCTGACCCGCCTCTGACACCCGCCTGACACCACAAAGCGGGTCGCCCGGAATGATCAGTAACGTGTCAGGATGCCCGGTTCGAATGGGCGGGCGCCCCGGCGGCCCGCGGACCGTCGGGGCACCGTTTCCGTGCACGTTCCATCGACCGGAGTGAGATCTCATGACCGCACAGACGTACGTTCCGCTGCCCATGGGCCGCTGTACCTCGGAACTCCGCCGGGAGGCGGCCCGCTTCGCGGCCGCCGCCCGGGACCTCGAGCTGACGGAGCCGGTTGCGACCTGTCCCGGATGGAACCTGGGTGACCTGGTGCGGCACTTACGCCAGGGGCACGAGTGGGCGACGACCATCCTGGCCACCCGGAGCACCGAGTTCGTCCTGCCGGGCGGCGACCCCGCCGGCGCCGGCGCCGACACGAGCTGGACCGAGCGGGTGGCCGGGCTGGTGACGCGGGAGGCCGCGCAGGACAACCGGCTGCTGGAGCCCGGGCCGCGGGCGCGGTTCGTCACCGAGGGCGCGGACCGGCTGGTCGAGGCGATCGAGGGGATCGCCCCCGAGGTGCCCATCTGGGCACCGCACGGCAAGCAGAACAAGGAGTTCTGGCCGCGCTGGGCGATGTACGAGACGACCGTGCACCGGGCCGACGTGGACCTGCTGTCGGGCCATCCCTTCGAGTTGGCCACGGACGTCGCCCTGGACTGCGTGGACTTCTGCGTGGCCGCCTTCGGCGTGCCCGAGGCCCGGCCGTTCCACTCCCCTCTGTTCGCCGAGGTGCCGCGCGGCGGTGAGACGCTGAGCTTCCGCTCGGCCGTGGCCGCTCCGGGCCGGGTCTCGAACTGGCTGGTCACCTGCGCCCCGGACGGTGTGCGGGTCACCCGGGACGCCCCGGTCGGCACCCCGGCCGACGCCACCGTGGTCGCCTCGCCCTCGGACCTGCTGCTCGTGGTCAAGGGGCGGCTGCGGCCGCGGGGCCCGCGTGTGACGGTGTCGGGCGACCGCGAGCTGCTGGACTTCTGGCTGGAGCACGCCGTCTCCTGACCGCCCGGCATGGGAGAGGGCGAGCACGCGGCCGCGTGTTCGCCCTCTCCCATGGCCCCGGGCGGGGCCCCGCCGCGCTCAGGCGGCGGGGGCCGGCTTGGGACGGGGGATGAACTGGACCAGCGCGGCAACGGCGAGCGCGAGCGGCGCCAGCAGGTAGACGCTGGCCTTGAAGGCGTCGGCGTAGGCACCGGGTCCGGTGCCCTGCCCGAGGACGTGGTAGAAGACCACGCCGACCGCGGCCACGCCCACCGCGCCGCCGACCTGCGCGGCCGTCGAGAGCACGCCCGAGGCGGCTCCGGCGTAGCGCGGGTCCGTGCCGGCCAGGGCGATGGAGGCCAGCGGGGCCATCACCATCGCCATGCCCGAGCCGCCCACCAGCAGTCCGGGCACCAGCCAGGCCACGGCGCCGTCGGTGCCGATGTGGTCCACCGCTTCCCACAGCCCGCCGAGCCCGGCCAGCAGCACCAGGGCGCCGACCGCGAGGACCTGACGGCCGAGCAGCGCCGCCACCTTGCGGGCCAGCAGCGAGGTCGCCAGGAAGCCCACGCCGAGCGGCAGGAAGACCAGGCCCGACTCCAGGGCGGTCAGCCCGACCCCGGCCTGCAGGTACAGGGCGAGGACCAGGAAGAACGACGCCATGCCGGAGTAGTACACGACACCGGTGACGACGCCGACCGTGAACGGCCGCTTGTGGAACAGCACCGGGTTGACCAGCGGGCTGCCGCCGGTGTTCGCCAGACGCCGCTGGTACACCGCGAACAGCAGGAGCAGCACGGGCGACGCGGCCAGGCACAGCCACGTCCACAGCGGCCAGCCCTTCTGCTGGCCCTCGGCGAGCGGCAGGACCACCGCGACCAGGCCGGCCGAGACCAGCACCATGCCGATCGGGTCGAGGTGGGACCGGCCCTCGGCACGGGACTCGGGGATGAGCCGCGGTCCGAGCAGCAGCGCGGCGATGCCGACCGGCACGTTGACCAGGAAGCAGGTCCGCCAGCCGAGGCCGGCGATGTCGGCGTGGATCAGCAGGCCGCCGATGAGCTGCCCGAAGACACCGGCGAGACCCATGGTCAGGCCGAACGCGTTGAAGGCCCTGACCCGGGCCTGGCCCTCGTAGGTGACGCCGATGATGGCGAGCACCTGCGGGCCCATCAGGGCGGAGGCGAGGCCCTGCGCGATCCGGGCCACGACGAGCTGACCGGCGGTCGGCGCCATGCCCGCCCAGGCGGAGGAGAGGGTGAACAGCGCGACGCCGAGGAGGAACATCCGCCGCCGGCCGTACAGGTCACCCAGCCGGCCGCCGGTGATGAGGCCGGCGGCGTAGGCGAGGGCGTACCCGGCGACCACGAACTCCACGGCGGAGGCGCTCGCGTGGAGGTCGCGCTGGGTCTCGGGGATGGCGACGTTCACGATGAACACGTCGAGCGTGATCACGAACGTACCGACCAGGATGAGCGGCAGCGTCGCCCAGTGCGGGCCGGCCGGCACCCGCTCCCGGGTCTTGGCGCCGGCTGTCCGCGCTTGCTGCAGGGACATGGTTGACGGTTCCTTTCTTGTCCTGCGCGTGCCCGGCCGGCAAGGCGGACCGGAACCGTCGGGCACGCGCGGCTACTGCCAGTCGGGGACGTCGAGGATCTCGACCACGGCGGCGGAGAAGCTGAAACCGGCCCCCGCCGCCACCATGAGGACGAGGTCACCGGGCCCCACGGCCCGCTGCTTGACCAGGTGTTCGAGGCCGAGGAACTGGTCGCCGGCGCCGATGTGGCCCACCCGGCGGCCCAGGTCCCAGGTGCTCTGCTTCTCGGTGAAGCCGAGCACGTCGTAGTTCTCGGGGTACTCGCCGCGGTGTATCAGCGGGGTCACCACGCGGGATATGTCCTCACCGGTGAGGCCGGCGTCGGCAAGCGCGCCGGCCGTGGTGCTCTTCAGCCCCGCCTCGATGCGCTCCCAGGAGCCCTCGGCCTCGGGGGTGAGGGCGTGCTGGCGGCCGCGTGCGCGCAGCGGCACCGGCATCTCCCGGCCCGGTATGGTGCCGAACGGCTCCAGGCCCCGGTTCCAGCGCTCGAGCGAGTTGTCGGCGCCGACGCGGGCGGACACGACCCGGGCGAAGCCGCCGCGGCCGGACAGCAGCAGCGCGCTGCCGCCGTCGGCGAAGATGAGGTTGAGCTGGACGTTCCAGCGGTCCACCCAGGGTGGCGCGAAGTTGTCACCACTGGTCAGCAGCACGGCTTCGGTGAAGCCGGCGGCGATCTGACCGGCGGCGAGGGTCAGCGAGGCGAGCCCGGCGTTGCAGCGCTGCTGCAGGTCGAAGCCGGCCGCCGCGCGGCCCACGGTCTCATTGGCGACGTACGACGCCGTCGGCCACATGTCGTGGCCCTGGTAGCCGCACGTGGAGTGCAGGACCAGGCCGACCTCGTGGCCGTCGGTCCCGGCCCGCTCGAGTGCCAGCCGCCCCGCGCGCACCGCCATCTCGGGCCCGGAGACGCCCTCGGCCACCGTGATGGACTCGTAGCCGAGGCTCTGGTGCTCCTCGTCGACGAGTCCCGCGGCGACGGCCTCGCTCAGCGGGCGGGCGTCCGGGAGCCAGGAGGCGGCGGAGGCGATGTACAGCTCTGTGTCCAGCTTCATGTCTTCTCGATCCTTCGCTCAGGGGTGGGGGGGTGGCATGCCCTGCCCGCCTGCGCGCGGACGGCGGCGGTCTCCCGTGTGCGTCGGACGGCCACTGTCCCGCAGCCCGCTGACACGGCGCTGACGCGCCGGCCGGGCGGGCCGCGGGAGCGGCACCCGCTACTGCCAGTCGGGTACGTCGAGGATCTCGACCACGGCGGCGGAGAAACTGAAGCCCTCGCCTGCGGCCACCAGCAGGACGAGGTCGCCGGGGCCGACGGACCGCTGCGTGACGAGGTGTTCGAGGCCGAGGAACTGGTCGCCGGCGCCCATGTGGCCCACCCGGCGGCCCAGGTCCCAGGTGCTCTGCTTCTCGGCGAAACCGAGCAGTTCGTAGTTCTCCGGGGACTCGCCCCGGTGGATGTGCGGTACGACGGTCCGGGCGATGTCCTCGGTGGTGACGCCGGCGTCGGCCAGTGCCCGTGCCGTGGTGTCCAGCAGACCGGCCTCGAAGCGCTCCCAGGAGCCCTCGGCCTCGGGGGTGAGGGCGTGCTGGACCCCGCGTTCGCGCAGCCGCAGCGGCAGGTCCCGGCCGGGCACGGTGCCGAACGGCTCCAGGCCCCGGTTCCAGCGCTCCAGCGAGTTGTCGGCGCCCACGCACAGCGAGACCACCCGGGCGAAGCCGCCGCGGCCGGACAGCAGCAGCGCGCCGCCGCCGTCGGCGAAGATGAAGTTGAGCTGCACGTTCCAGCGGTCCACCCACGGCGGCGCGAAGTTGTCACCGCTGGTCAGCAGCACCGCCTCGGTGAAGCCGGCGGCGATCTGCCCGGCGGCCAGCCACAGCGAGCCGAGCCCGGCGTTGCAGCGCTGCTGGACGTCGAAACCGGCCGCCGCGCGGCCCACGGTCTCATTGGCGACGTACGAGGCCGCCGGCCACATGTCGTGGCCCTGGTAGCCGCACGAGGAGTGCAGGACGAGACCGACCTCGTGCCCGTCGGTCCCGGCCCGCTCGAGCGCCAGCCGCCCCGCGCGCACCGCCATGTCGGGCCCGCAGACGCCCTCGGCCACGGCGATCGACTCGTAGCCGAGGCTCTGGTGCTCCGCGTCGACGAGTCCCGCGGCGACGGCCTCGGCCAGTGGACGCGTGCCGGGCACCCAGGCCGCGGCCGAGGCTATGTACAGGTCGTGAGGTGCTTTCATGTGGCTCTCTCTTTCGCTTCTCGGGGCGCCGGCGCGGCTCGCTCCGAGCGCGTGCGGCAGCGGCCGGCCCGGTCGGCCGCTGCCTGGTGGAACGGGTGTTCAGGCCGGCCGGTTCGCGGCGATGCGCTGCAGCCGGTGGGCGAAGTGGGCGGTGACGGACTGGGCGTGGGTGTCGATGTAGAAGTGGCCGCCCGGGTACTCGTTGTGGCCCAGGTAGGCGGGGGTGCGCCCGGCCCAGTGGGACATGGCGTCCGGGTGCTCCTGGAGCGGGTCGGAGCGGCCGCCGTAGGAGGCGAGCGGGCAGTTGACGCCGGCGCCGTCGTCGTCGTGGTCGGCCGCGACGCGCAGGTCGGCGCGGAGCGCAGGCACCACGAGGGCGAGCATCTCGGGGTTGTCGTAGATCTCCGCCGGGAACGAGCCCAGCTTCTTGATCCACTGGACCATCTCGGGCTCGGGCATCCGGCTCTGCTCCTCCGTGGGCTTGAAGAAGCCCTGGGGCGACCAGCCGGAGGTGCCGACCATGATGGGTGACGGGCCGCCCTCCTCCTCCATGCGGATGGTGAGCCGGAACGCGAGCTGGGCGCCGAGGCAGTGCCCGAACAGGGCGAACGGGCGGTCGTCGAGGTCGTCGAGCACGGCCTCGTGCAGCGCCTCGAGCAGCGGTTCGAACTCCTCGTACGTCTGCTCCTCGCGGCGGTTGTGCCGGCCGGGCAGGGTCACCGCCTGCGGGGCGATGTCGGGCGGCAGCAGCCGCTCCCAGTCGCGGTAGATGATGGCCCCGCTGCCCGCGTGCGGCAGCATGAACAGCCGGATCGAGGCGTCGGGCGACGGGTCCGCGGGGTGGAACCACTGCCCCGCACGGGACATGTCCTGGCCGACGGAGGCGATGGCACTGGTCACGACTGGGTGCTCCCAACGGTGGGGCCGAGGGCGCGTACCGCGGGCAGCAGCACCTCGGCGATCTCCTTCAACTGCGGTTCGGGGTCGAGGGATCCGATCCGCACGACCAGGTGCCGGGCGCCGGCCCGGACGTACTCGCCGAGCCACTCGGCGCACTTCTCGGCGCTGCCCCAGGCGTAGGCCTGGATGGTGCGCATCTGGTCCAGGGAGCGGCCGTAGTAGTGGCTGATGTAGTGCTCCAGTTCGGCCCTCGCCGCCGTCTCGTCGCTGTTCACGGTGACCGTGGCGTACAGCGCGGGGGTGACGGCACCGGCGCCGCGCCCGGCCTCCTCGGCGAGTTCGGCGATACGGCGGCGGGCGCGGCCGTAGGCCTCGACGTCGGGCAGGAACGGCAGCCAGCCGTCGTAGCGGGTGGCCGCGCGGGCGAGGACCTTCGGGGTGTCGCTGCCGGCCAGCCACAGCGGGGGGCCGCCGGGGACGGCCGGGGCGGGCAGCCGGTCGAGGTGCCCGGCCTGCCAGAACCGGCCCTGGAACTCGTCCGGTTCGCCGTCCTCGCCGGAGCGCCAGGCGGTGCGCCACAGCGCGGTGATCTCGTCCAGGCGGCCCACCCGGCCCTGGAAGGAGGCGCCCACCGAGGCGAACTCCTCCTCGGTCTCGGGCATCGGGAAGCCCGAGCCGAGGCCGAGGATCAGCCGGTCCGCGGCGACATGGCTGAGGCTCGCGACCATGTTGGCGCCGATCAGCGGGTGGCGCAGGGCGGGGGTGAGGGCCGCGGTGCCGACCGCGATGCGCTCGGTGGCCGCGGCGGCGGCCGACAGGACGACGAGCGGGTCCAGGCGCGGGCGGGCGGTGAGGGAGTCCCCGGCCCACAGCGAGTCGAAGCCGAGCGCTTCCGCCCGGCGGGCGAAGTCCAGCAGCGGCGCGGCCGCGTAGCTGCCGTTGATGGCCTGTTCCCGGGTGGGCAGGAGGATGCCGATCCGCAGGGGCTCGGTGCTCATGGTCAGGTCCCTTTCGGGCATGGGGTGCCGGTTCGGTGTCATACGGTGCTCGCGAGCGGGTCCCGGGCCGGTGCCGTGAGCTGTTCCCGTACCGCGCGGCGCAGGATCTTGCCCGAGGGGTTGCGGGGCAGGGACTCGGCGAAGTGGTAGGTGCCGGGGATCTTGTAGTCGGCGATCCGGCCGCGCAGGGACAGCAGGAGTTCGCGCGGGGTGGCCTTCATCCCGGGCCGCAGGACGACCACCGCGTGCACGCTCTCGCCCCAGCGCTCGTCGGGCAGTCCGACCACGGCGGCGTCGGCGACGGCCGGGTGCGCGGCGAGCGCCTTCTCGACCTCGGCGGGGTAGATGTTCTGCCCGGCGACGATGATCGTGTCGTTGATCCGGTCGCAGAGGTGGAGATAGCCGTCGTCGTCGAGGTAGCCGGCGTCGCCCATGTGCAGCCACTCCCCCACCAGGGTGCGGGCGGTGGCCTCGGGCAGGTTCCAGTAGCCGAGCATCCGGGAGGGGGCGCGGACGCAGATCTGGCCGATGGCGCCGGCCGGGAGGGTCTCGCCGTCGGGTCCGATCACCTTGATCTCGTTGCCGGGGCAGGGCTTGCCGACCGAGGTGAGCACGGTGCTGCCCGGGTGGTGCGCCTCGGGCGGCAGGCAGACCGCCACGCTGCCGGTCTCGGTGCTGGCGTAGATCTGCGCGAACTCGCAGCCGAAGGTCTCCAGGCACTGGTTGAGCAGTGTCTCGGACATCGGGGCCGCGCCGTACGCGATCTTGCGCAGGGAGGTGAACGCCTCGGGTCCCGCGCCGCGTTCGGCCGCCATCGCCTGCAGCATGGCCGGCGCGGCGAAGGTGGTGGTCACCCGGTGGTCGCGGATGAGCCGCACCGCCTCCTGCGGGTCGAACTGCGGCATGACCACGTTGGTGCCGCCGGCGTTGAAGGTGTGCAGGAACCAGCCGATGCCGGCGACCCCGAAGCCCGGCAGGGAGATCAGGCCGACGTCCTCGGGCAGCCAGTCGATCCAGTCGACGCCGCGCTCCCTGCTGGCGTGCGGCAG
Organism: Streptomyces sp. NPDC047869; assembly: GCF_040704065.1. Taxonomy (NCBI): domain Bacteria; kingdom Bacillati; phylum Actinomycetota; class Actinomycetes; order Kitasatosporales; family Streptomycetaceae; genus Streptomyces; species Streptomyces sp. NPDC047869. The sequence goes on along the minus strand of NZ_JBEYRK010000041.1, from coordinate 19,055 downwards.
GGTGAAGAAGCTGCGGTGGGCGAGGACTGCGCCCTTGGGCAGGCCGGTGGTGCCGCTGGTGTAGATCTGGATGACCGCGTCGTCGGGGCCGGTGCCCGGGGTGAGGTCGGTGTCCGGCAGGCCGGCGGCCCAGGCGGGCAGTCCGGCGCCGCGCGCGGGTTCGCCGTCGGCGTCGGTGCCGTCGACGCGGATCACCTTGCGCAGTCCGCGCAGTTGGTGGCGGACGGTGGCGACCGTGTCCCAGAACTCGTCGTCGACGAAGATCAGGGCGGCCCCGGAGTCGCGCAGGATGTGGTCCACTTCGCCGGCCGTGAGCCGCCAGTTGACCGGTACCAGGACCGCGCCCGCCTTGGCACAGGCGATCATCACCAGGTAGTAGTTCTCCGACTCGCGGCCCAGGTAGGCGATCCGGTCGCCGCGCCGGACACCGCAGGCGCGCAGGGCGTGCGCGGCGCGGTTGCTGTCCCGGTGGAACTTCTCGTAGGTGGTGACGCGGCCCTCGCAGACGATCGCCGGATGGTCCGGGCGGCTGCCGGCGTGGGCGCGGGCGGAGTGGTGGAGCGTCCAGCGCTCCCTCGGTATGCCACTGGAGATGTCAGTCATGGTCGTCTGTCCTTGTCGTCCGTCACGCGGCCGGTGCCGGGCCGATCCGCTCGCCGAGGAAGCCGGCGAGCTGCCGTACCGTCGGGTGGTCGTGGGTGAGGGAGGCCGGCAGGGGCAGCCGGAAGGCCTGCTCCAGACCGGACCTGACCTGCTGGGCCATCAGTGAGTCCAGGCCCAGCGACACGAACTCGGTGTTCGGATCCAGTTCGTCGCCCTCCTCGAGGTGCAGCACGGCGGCGACCTTCTCCCGGACCACGGCGGTGACGGCCGTGGCGCGTTCCGCCGGGGGCAGGGCGGCGAGCGCGGCGACGTCGAGGCCGTCGTCGTCCTCGGGGGCCCGGCGGGCCAGGCGGTCGAAGAACAGGTCGCCGGTGACCCGGCCCGCCATGTAGCGGTCCCAGTCGAAGTCGCCCACCACGCGCTGGCCGCGCGGCTGGTCCCAGAGGCTGACCAGGGTGTTCAGGGCCCGGGTCGGCGAGAACAGGTGGACGCCGCCGCGCTCCAGCTCCTGGATGAGGACGTCGTTCATGCGGGAGGACATGCCGACCCGGGACCAGGAACTCCAGTTGAGGGCGAGTCCGGGCAGGCCGCGGCGGGCGCGCCAGCCGGCGAGGCCGTCGAGGGCGGCGTTGCCGGCGGCGTAGTGCCCCTGGGCGACGAAACCGCCGAGCACCGAGGAGACCGAGGAGTACACGACGAAGAACTCCAGGTCCGGGAAGGCCCGTTCGGTGGCCTCGTGGAGCAGCCAGCCGCCGTAGGCCTTCGCCTCCAGCTGGTCCTCGATGGACTCCCAGGTCAGTTCGGAGATCAGCCGCTCGTCGTAGGAGCCGCCGGCGGCGTGCACGATGCCGCCCAGGGCACGCGGTCCGGTCTCGATGTGACGCACCAGCCGGGCGACGTCCTCGGCACGGCCGAGGTCGGCGCGGACGATGTCGACCTCCGCCTCCTCGGCGAGGCCGGCGAGCAGTTCCGCGGCCTCGGGGGCGGGTTTGCCGCTGCGGCTGACCAGCGTCAGGTGCCGGGCGCCGAGTTCGGCCAGCTTCCGGGCGGTGGCGAGGCCGAGGCCGCCGAGGCCGCCGGTGACGAGGTAGGTGCGGTCGTCGCGCAGGCCGGCCGGCTGCCGCCCGGCGGGTGCCCGCCGCCGGTCCGCCGGGTCCTCGGGCAGGGTCACCCAGACCTGGCGGGCCGGGTCGGCGAGGGTGGTGCGCAGCGCCTCGCCCGTCTCGTCGAGGCCGAAGTGGGCGGCGCCGTCGCCGGGTTCGGGCGCCGGGGCGTGCACGACGGCCGTCGCCGGCAGGGTGAGCGTGGAGCGGAAGGTGCCGTCGTGGCGGACGAGGACCTCGTCGCCGGGCGCGAAGCCGGTGCCCGCGGCGGCCGCCAGGACCGTGCCGTGGGCGGTGCGGCCGAGCACGGGCGGCGGCACGTCCTCGCCGTCCTCCTTCTCGAACTCCTCGCGGTCGGCGCGGCCGGTGTCCAGCGCGGTCCGGGCGTCCTCGCCGGTCAGGCCCACCAGGCTGACGCGCACCTGGACCTCGTCCTCGGCGGGCGCCCGGCCGGTGACCGGGGCGGGTGCCAGGTCGGACAGGTCACCGGACTCGGCGGCACGCAGTTCGAAGTCGCCGCTCCAGTTCAGCGCCTCGTCACCGGCGAGCAGCCGGCGCACGTAGCGGCGGCCGGACCGGTAGGCGACCTGGTACTCGCCGGCGGGCTCGGTGCGCCACTCCTCCAGCAGCGGGGTCAGGCCGCTGCCGGGGGCGAGGTCCACCAGGGTGGTGCGCAGTTGCGGGTACTCGGTGAGCAGCACCCGGCCGAAGCCCCACAGGGTGGCGGCGGCGAGGTGGCCGCCGTCGCCCGCCGGGTCGCCGGGCAGCGCCTGGGCGCCCTGGGTGACCAGCCACAGCCGCGGCGGCCGGGAGAGGCCGGCCGCGTCCAGCACGCCGACCGTGGCGAGCAGTTCGCGGTAGTTGTCCTCGGACTCGGCGCGCAGCCGGTCCACGGACATCTCGCCGGGCCGGGTGCGCCAGACGCGGACGACGTCGGTGACGGTCGGGTCGTCCAGCACGGACTTGAGCTCGGCGGGGTCGGCGAGCCAGGTGACCTTCAGGCCGGGCTCGCCGGCGAGTTCGGCGGCGCGGGCGGCGGCCGGGTCGAGCAGCACCACGTGCCGTTCGGCGGGCGCGGCCCCGGTCGCGGGCAGGGCCCGGCGGATCCACTCGGGGCGGTGCAGGAAGCGGCGGCGGCCGGTGCGGTCCTCGGGTCGGGCCAGCCGGACGCCGAGGAGTTCGGCGACCGGGTCGCCGTTCTCCAGCAGCAGCACGTCGGCGAGGCGGCGGTCCTGCTCGCCGCGGATCCGGGCGAGGACGCGCAGGTTCGCGCCGCGCGGCTTGCGGAAGTGCCGCACGGAGGCGATCTCGCGGGGCACGAACACCGGGCCCTCGGGGTCGAGGACGACCAGCGCCTGGGCGGCGGCCTCCAGCAGCTCCGCCGGGACGTGTTCGACGGCGGTGGCGTCGCGGCCGGTGAGTTCGGCGGAGACCACGTCGTCGCCGTGCCGGGTGACGTGCTGGAGCAGCCGCATACGGGGGCCGGCGGGGCGGCCGACGGAGGCGAGGTCGGTGTAGATGTCCTCGTCGTCGATGCGCTGCCCGGCCGGGGCGAGCGCGGCGTCCAGCTCGGCCAGCTCGGAGACCGGGACGAGTGCCTCGCGGTCGGCGGCGACCACGGCGGTGGCGTGGAGGTTCTCCTCACCGCCGACGACGGTGAACACCTCCACGCCGGCGCCGCCCTCGGGGCGCGGCCGCCAGCGGGTGGTGAGGGTGAGGGTGGTCTCGGCGGGCAGCTCGAGCGGGGCGAGCAGCGTGAGGCCGCGGATCGCGGAGCGGGCGTGGCCCTGGACCGCGTCCTGCGCGGCGAGCAGCAGGTCGACGTAGGCGCCGGCGGGCAGGGTGGCCCGGCCGCCGCCGGCGAGGTCGGCGAGCGCGCCGAGTTCCTCGGCGGTGAACTCCGCCGTGAACTCCCGCACCCCGCTGGCGAACCGCTCCTCGGTGCCGAGCAGCAGGTGCCGGGCGCTGCCGCCTCCGGCGGAGCGCCGGGGGGTGACCGTGGGCAGCCAGTAGCGCTTGCGCTGGAAGGCGTACGTGGGCAGGTCCACCTTGGCGGGGGTGGCGTACCCGGCGTGGTAGCCGTCCCAGGAGACGCCGAGGCCGGCGGCGTAGTAGTCGGCGAGCGCGGTCAGGGTGGTGGCCGTGGTGGTGTCGCGGCGGCGCAGGCTGGCCAGCCACACGTGGTCCTCGACGGTGACGCCGCGGCGGGCGAGCGCGGTGAGCGCCGCCTGCGGGCCGATCTCGATCAGGGCGTGCCGGCCGCGCTTGGCGACGGCGCGGATGCCGTCGAGGAAGCGGACGGGTTCGCCGATGTGCCGCACCCAGTAGTCGGCGTTGCCGATCTCGCGGAGGCGGGCCAGGCGCCCGGTGACGTTGGAGATCAGGCTGATCTTCGGCTCGTGGAAGGTGATGCCGTCCAGGGCGGCCCGGAAGTCGTCGTAGACCTCGGCCATCAACGGCGAGTGGAAGGCGTGCGAGACCGTGAGCCGGTCCACCCGGAAGCCCCGGTCGGCGAGGATGCCGGTGACCTCGTCGAGGGCGGCGGTGGCGCCGGAGACCACGGTCTGGTCGGGGGCGTTGACCGCGGCCAGCGCCAGGTCGTCGCGGCCCTCCAGCAGCGGGGCGACCTCCTCGGCGGGCGCGGCGACGGCGGCCATGCCGCCCTCGGCGCGGACCGCCTGCATCAGCCGGGCGCGGGCGGCGACCAGCTTCACGGCGTCGGGCAGGGTGAACAGGCCCGCGACGGCGGCCGCGACGACCTCGCCGATGCTGTGCCCGATGAGCACGTTCGGGCGTACGCCCCAGGCCATCCACTGCTGGGCGAGGGCGTATTCGAGGGTGAACAGCGCGGGCTGGGTGTACTCGGTGCGGTCGATGGCCTCCGGGTCGGCGGCGGTGCCGAGCAGCAGCTCGCGCACGGAGCGGCCGAGGGGTTCGGCGAAGAGGCTGTCGCACTCGTTGACGTGGGCGCGGAAGACGGGCAGCGCCTCGTAGAGGGCGGCGCCCATGCCGGCGTACTGCGAGCCCTGTCCGGTGAACATGAAGGCGGTCTTGCGGATGCCGGTGGGGCCCTCGTGCTCGGCCTCGGCGGCGCGGTCCAGCAGTTTGGTGAGGGCGGTGCGGCCGGCGACCGGGGCGGCGACCCGGTAGGGGTGGTGGGTGCGCGCGACGTTGGAGGTGTAGGCGAGGGCACCGGTCGGCAGTCCGGGCTGGTCGTCGAGGAGCTGCCGGTACCGGGCGGCCTGTTCGCGCAGGGCGCCGGCGCTCTTCGCGGACAGGGTGAACACCGGCGCGGCGTACGGGAGTGAGGACTGCTCGCGCTCGGCCGGCTCGGGTGCCTCTTCCAGCACGACGGCGCCGATGGTGCCGGCGAAGCCGAAGCTGTTGACGACGGCCCGCTTCACCTCGGCCCGCCACGGCTCGCACTCGGTGGGCACGCGCAGCGGGTACAGGTCCCAGGGAATGCGCCCTGAGGGGGTGTTGAGGCCCACGTGCGGGTAGACCGTGCCGGAGCGCAGCTGCAGCACGGTCTTGATGACGCCGACGATGCCGGAGGCCGGCTCCATGTGACCGAGGTTGGTCTTCACCGAACCGACCAGCACCGGCTGGTCCTTGGTGTGGGAGTCGACGAACACGTCGCCGATGGCGCCGAACTCGATGGGGTCGCCGAGCGGGGTGCCGGTGCCGTGCGCCTCGACGTAGGAGATGTCCTCGGGGCCGAGGTGGGCGGTGGCCAGCGCGGCGCGGATGACCTTCTCCTGGGCGGGGCCGTTGGGCACGGTCAGGCCGGCGCTGTCGCCGTCCTGGCCGACGGCCGTGCCGCGCACCAGGGCGAGGACGCGGTCGCCGTCGCGCTGGGCGTCGGAGAGCCGCTTGAGGACGACGATGCCGCAGCCCTCGGCGCGTGCGTAGCCGTCGGCGGCCTCGTCGAAGGTCTTGCAGTGGCCGTCGGGGGACAGCATCTGGGCGTTGGAGAACATCACCGGGATGCGCGGGTGGTGCAGGGCGTTGACGCCGCCGCACAGCGCGATGTCGCTCTCGCCGGCGCGCAGCGCCTGCACGGCCAGATGCAGGGCGACCAGCGAGGAGGAGCAGGCGGTGTCGACGCTCATGCTCGGGCCGCGCCAGCCGAGGAAGTACGACAGCCGGCCGGACAGCGGGAACATGGTGATGCCGGAGGCGAGATGGCCGTCCAGCTCCTCGTACGGCAGCGAGTCCAGCTCGAGGGCGTAGTCGATGGAGCTGGCGCCGATGTACACGCCGCCGTTGCCGCGGCGCAGCGGCGCGGGGTCGATGCCCGCGTGCTCCAGGGCCTGCCAGGCGGTCTCCAGCAGCAGCCGCTGCTGGGGGTCCATGTAACGGGCTTCCTTCGGGCTGATGTTGAAGAAGCCTGCGTCGAACAGGTCGATGCGGTCGAGGAACCCGCCGGCCTTGGCGATGATCTTGCCCTTGTCGTCGGGCCCCTCGGGCGTGAACGCCTCGACGTCCCAGCGGTCCCGGGGGATCGGGCCGATTCCGCTGCGGCCCTCCCGCAGGAAGGCGTCGAACTCGTCGGGCGAGCCGCTGCCGCCGGGGAACCGCAGACCGATTCCGACGATCGCGACCGGTTCGGGCGCCTGCTCTGATTCCGTACGCGGCATGGAACGACTCCTCAAGCGTCCTGGATTTCCTGGGTCAGGTGGTCCACGAGATGGGCGACGGTCGGCTCGTTGAAGAGCACGTTGACGTTGATCGACAGGTCCAGGAGCTGCTCCAGGCTCTGCCGTATCTCGGTCAGCCGCAGCGAAGTGAGGCCGAGATCGAAATAGCTGATGTCGAGGGGAAGTTCCTCGGAATCGTCCATGAGAAGGACCGCCCTGAATTTCTCCAGGACGATTGACTCGATTTCCTCGGTGAGCTCGCTGCGCGGCAGGTCGCGCAACCGCTGGATGGTGCTGTCGACAGGTGGCATGCGGTCATGCAAGCAGCGCCGGCTGACGCCCCACTGACAGGCTCCGGAGCCGGCGTTGGCCGGATCGGCGCGGTCAGTCGGGCGTCAGCGCCGGGTCAGATTCCGCTGCCAGGCTCGGATCGCTTCAAGAAATCCACACGCCATATCCGAAAGGCTGAAGATGCTTCGCGAAGCCGCGCAGGAGCAGGAGGAGAGTGCTGAGGCACCTTCCGGATTGAAGAGTTACGACCTCTACATCGCGGGCAAGGACGTGGCCGGTGACGGCTGGGTCTACACCGTCAGCGGGCGTTCCCTGCTGGAAGACGTTTTCACGAGCGTCAGCCTGAAGCGCTCCCTGGAGCAGGACCCGGAGTCCGAGGCGGCCAAGCACCCGTACGTCGTCGGGCGCTGCGCGATCGCGGACGACTCCGCCATCGACCTGGCCACCCAGGCGGCGGCCGCCGCCGCCCCCGACTGGGCGGCCGTACCGCTGGAGCGGCGGATGCAGCTGGGCACCCGCTTCCGCGAGGAACTGATCAAGCACCAGGACGAGTTCCTGCGCATGCTGGTCGCAGAGTCCCACCCCGTGAAGCTCGCCCGGTGGGAGCTGAGCTGCCTGCTGCAGATCTACGCCCCGGGCTCCCTGCGCTGGTACATGAAGCAGATGCGGGTGGAGAAGGAGTACAACGGCCGCAAGCTGATCCTGCACCGCCAGCCGGACGGCGTGGTCGCCTTCAACCCGCCGCAGAACGCCCCGCTGCCGAGCGCCGCCCTGTGCGTGCTGGCGCTGATGGCGGGCAACGCCGTGGTGGTGCGGGCGCCGCGCTCGATCGCGCTGTCCACCATGTGGTTGCTTCGGGACATCGTCGCCCCGCTGCTGGAGGAGATCGACGCGCCGGCCGGTGTGCTGAACGCGGTGTGCTCCAACCCCAAGCAGACCATGGACCGCTGGATCGCCGACCCGCTGATCGACGACATCTTCTACATCGGCGGCAGCCAGGAGGGTCTGCGCTTCGAGCAGAGCTGCGTGGCGCACGGCAAGAAGCCCATCCTCGAACTCGCCGGCAACGACGGCATCGTGGTCTGGAAGGACGCCGACGTGAAGTGGGCGGCCGAGGCCATCACCGAGTCGTTCTACGGCTCCGGGCAGATCTGCATGGTGCCCAACTACGTGCTGGTCCACCCGGAGATCGCCGAGACGCTGATCGCCGAGGTGAAGGAGCAGGTCAAGGGCATCAGGCCGGGCCTGCCAGAGGAGGAGGACGTGCTGCTGTCGCCGGTCCGGCGCAGCGAGCGCTTCTTCCGGCTGCTGCGCCAGGCGCTGGACAACGGCGCCGAGCTGCTCACCGGCGGCAACCGCACCGAGGTCGACGGCACGGTGTCGGAGACGGGTGTCTTCCTGCAGCCGACGGTGGTGCGGGTGGACGGCCTGGACCGGGCCCGGACGTACGACGTGGTCCGCGAGGAGACGTTCTTCCCGCTGATCCCGATCGTGGTCCCCGAACGCGACAACGACGACGCCCTGCTGGAGGCCTTCCTGCAGTTCGTCAACAGCAACGACTACGGGCTGCGCAACTCCCTGTGGTCGCGCTCGGACCACGTCATCGAGACCTTCGTGCGCCGCGTCGTCAACGGCGGCCTGCTGAAGGTCAACGACTCCCACATCGGCTTCCTGCCGTACCTGCCGAGCCACGGCGGCACCGGCCGCACCGGCGGCGCCTTCGGCGAGGCCAACTACCCGATGCTCAAGACCTCCCACATCCAGGGAGTCAGCATCGCCCGCGACGTGAGCCCGTACGACGCGGTCTTCGGCGCCTGACCGCCTTCGCTTTCGACGTCTTCCGGAGGTTTCCGTTGCGTTCCCTCGATGCTGCCCGGACCGTGTGCGAGCGGTTCCATCCCGGACTGCTCAAGGAGCTGGAGCAGATCCCGTACGCCGAGCGGGAGCAGCCCGGCAGCCCGGTGATCGATCTGTTCCGCATCCACGGCGGAGTGGGCCTGCTCATACCCGAGAGCTACGGCGGCCACGGCGCCGCCCCGCTGGAGGCGCTGCGGGTGCAGCTCGCCCTCGGCGCGCTGTCCCCGTCGCTGGTCGCGGCCGTCTCGATGCACCACTTCACCGCCGCGATGCTGTACTCGCTGGCGGTCAAGTCGGGCCGGCTCACCGACGCGCAGACCGCACTGCTGCACCGGATCGTCCCGGACCAGCAGGTGATGGCGTCCGGCTGGGCCGAGGGCCGGACCGCGCAGAACATCCTGAAGCCGGCCGTGACCGCGCGGCCCGTGGAGGGCGGGTTCCTGCTGTCCGGTTCGAAGAAGCCGTGCAGCCTGGCCCGTTCGATGAGCCTGCTCACCGCGTCCATCGCGATCCACGGCGAGGATGGCGGCGAGCCGGAGCTGGCCCTCGCGCTGGTGCCGTCCGACGCGCCGGGACTGTCCGTGCACGCGTTCTGGGGCAACGACCTGCTGGCCGGCGCGGAGAGCGACGAGGTGCGCCTGGAGGACGTGTTCGTCCCCGCGGACATGGTCGTCCGGGCCGGTGCCGACGACCCCACCCGCCTCGACGACCTGCAGTCGGCCGGTTTCGTCTGGTTCGAGATGCTGATCTCCGCCGGATACGCGGGCGGTGCCGCCGCCCTGGTGGAACAGGTGCTGGAGCGGCGGCGGGGCGGCGCCGCGGAGCGGGCCGCGCTCGCCGTGGACATGGAGGCCGCCCTCGCCCTGCTGGAGGGCGTGGCCCGCGGCACCGGCCAGGAGCCCGGCGACGAGGAGTCGGTGGCCCGGGTGCTGGTCGCCCGGTACGCCGTGCAGAACGCGCTGCCGGACATCGTGGCACGGGCGCTGGAGCTGCTCGGCGGCCTGGACTTCATCGTCAACTCGTCGAGCGCGCAGGTAGCCGCCGCGACGCGCGCCCTGGCCTTCCACCCGCCGTCGCGCCTCGCCGCCGCGGAGCCGCTGCTCACGTACTTCGACGGGGGCCCGCTGGTGCTGGCCTAGCGCCACCGAAGGCCTCCCGACCCACCCACACCCTTGGAGTGAGCGACACGTGACCGTCATCCAGGACTCCCCGGCGCCGGCGCCGGTCTCCGCCGCCGACTACGAGGCGGACATCCTCAACCTCTACCGGGCCCACCTCAGCAAGGGCCGGGCCACGCTCGCCGAGCTGTTCGGCAGCCACATGGAGACGGCGTCCGAGGGCGCCTGGCTCACCACCAGCGACGGCGAGCGTTTCCTGAACGCCGGCGGCTACGGCGTGTTCGTCATGGGCGCCCGCCACCCGATCGTCATGGAGGAGGTGGAGCGCCAGCTGCGCACCCACCCCACCGCGACCCGCATCCTGCTGGAGCCGACGGTGGCCCGCGCCGCCGAGTCCCTGGTGTCCGTGATGCCGCCCGGTCTGGACCGCGTGCACTTCGCGCTGTCCGGCGCCGAGGCGGTGGAGACGGGCCTGAAGCTGGCCCGCGCGAACGGGTTCAAGCGGACCGTCTCGATGCGCGGCGGCTACCACGGCAAGACCCTGGGCGCCCTCTCGGCGACCGCCAAGGAGGTCTACCAGGCGCCGTTCCGCCCCCTCGTCCCCGACTTCCAGCACCTGCCGTTCGGTGACGCCGACGCCCTGGAGGAGGAGCTGAGGGCCCACCCGGGCGAGGTCTGCGTGATCCTCGAGCCGGTGCAGGGCGAGGGCGGTGTCATCATCCCGCCGAAGGGCTACCTCAAGCGGGTCGAGGAACTGGTCCGGGAGTACGAGGGCTTCCTCATCCTCGACGAGGTCCAGTCCGGCTTCGGGCGGCTCGGCGAGTGGTGGGGCGCCGACATCGAGGGCGTCGTCCCGGACGTCCTGCTCACCGGCAAGGCGCTCGGCGGCGGCGTGATGCCGGTGTCGGCGGCCGTCGCCACCCGCAAGGCCTTCCGCCCCTTCGACAAGGACCCCTACGTCCACACCGCCACCTTCTCCGGCCAGCCGGTGCTGATGGCGGCGGTGCAGGGCGCGATCCGGGCGGTCAAGGAGGAGCGCCTGGTCACCCGCGCCATGGACCTCGGTGCCCGGCTGCTGCCGCGGATCACGGAGGTCGCGCAGCGCAACATCCCCGAGCTGGTCGTCGAGGTGCGCGGCCGGGGCCTGCTCATCGGCGTGGAGCTCGTCGAGGCCGGGCTGGCCGGCGAGCTGCTGATCGAACTGTTCAACCACGGCGTGGTCGCCAACCACTCCATGAACGGCAGCTCGGTGGTGCGGTTCACCCCGCCCGCCGTGCTGGACGACACCGACGTGGACTTCCTCGTCAACTCCTTCGACCTGGCCACCCGCGACCTGATCAAGGGCGCGGCCACAATGCCGGAAGGCGGTAACTGATCGTGCGGCACGTCGAACTCGATGCCCTGATACCCGCGGAGCAGGCCGAAACGGTCCTGCACGCCGTACGGCGCTGGGAGCGTTTCCCGGACCTGGCGCCCCACGTCAACGCGACCACCGTGCACGCCTCCTACCCCGACCCCAAGGCCTCCTCCAGCTGGGAGCTGCACTTCCGCAGCGGCCTGCTGCGCTGGACCGAGGACGACACGGTGCTGCCGGAGAGCGGCGAGATCCGCTTCGAGCAGTCCGACGGCGACTTCGACTCCTTCGCCGGGACCTGGTCCGTCCAGCAGTCCGGGGACGACGTCACCGTCCGCTTCGACGCCGACTTCGACTTCGGCATCCCGAGCCTCGAGGGCATCCTCGACCCGATCGCCGAGCGGGTCATCAAGGAGACCGTCGCCTGGGCGCTGACCGGCCTGTTCCCGGGTGTGCGCATCCAGGGCGGCATCGAACTCACCGAGCCCGCCGCGGTCGGCGCCTAGCACCCGCCGGAGGAGCTGACCATGGACCAGGCGAACCCCTTCGAGACACCGCGCACGTACTCGCTGCACCGCGCCGAGTACCTGGTGGGCCTCGCCGTCACCACCGGACTGATCGTCTACCACTTCGGCGACATCCGCTGGCTGCCGGCGATCGGACTGTTCCTCTACATCGACCTGATCGGCTACATCCCCGGTGCCGTCGCGTTCAGGAAGAGCGGCGGCCGGCCGATCCACAAGGCCTACTACGTCCTCTACAACGTCATGCACAGCCTCATCACGCAGGGCGTGGTGGCCGCGCTGTGGTGCTGGCTGGTCAAGCCGGAGTGGGCGCTGCTGGTGCTGCCGTTCCACCTGTTCGGCGACCGCGGCCTGTTCGGCAACTTCATGAAGTCCTTCGCGCTGCCCTTCGAGCCGGTGCGCCAGCAGGGCTACCTGCGGCTGCTGGACGACCTGGGCCTGCCCCACCCCAAGCCGGTCGGGCACGCCATGGACCCGGAGCCGGTCGGTCACGTCCCCGCGCGGCCGGCCGTCCGGGAGACGGAGGCCGTGGGATGACCACCGCGACCGATGTACGCGCCGCCCGGCCGGTCCGCCAGGACCCGGCCGAGCGCCGCCGGGCGCTGTACCACCTGGCGTCCCCGGTGTCGGTGCTGACCACCGGCCCCGAGGACCGGATGCACGGCACGACCGCCAGCACGGTCACCCTCGTCTCGCGCTCGCCGCTGCTGGTCGGCGTCGTGCTGCGGTCGGGCTCGTCGTTCGCCCGGCTCGCCGCCGCCGAGGGCCGGTTCGCGATCAACGTGCTCGGCGGCCACCAGGCCGACGTGGCCCGGCGGTTCGCCGACAGCGGCCGTCCGGACGGCGACGCCGCCTTCGCGGGCCTGGCCTGGACGGCGGACCGGTACGCGCACGCCCCGCTGATCGCGGGCGCGCTCGCCCACTACGTCTGCCGCTTCCACTCGGCGCACGCGGCGGGCGACAGCGAACTGCTGCTCGGCCATGTCGTCCGCGCCACGGCCGACCCCGGTCTGCCGCTGTTCAGTTACGCCGGCGGGCTGTTCGCCGGCTCCCTGCGTCCGGCGAAGGAGGCCGCCGCATCATGACCGCACCCGTTGCCCCCGAGGCGGACTGGGACAAGGCGCCCGGTCTGCTCGACGGCGCGAAGGAACTCACCCTCGGCCCCGAGGAGTGCGACCTCGCCTACTGGATCACCTCGGTGGCCCAGGGAACCCTGCGCGACCGCGGGGCGACCGGCCACCACGAGAACGCGATCACGCCCGGCTTCCTGAAGGCACCCGGCCCGCTGCGCGAGGCGCTGGTGCTGGAGTTCGGCTTCCGCGCGCTGGCGGAGGAACTGGCCACCCGGCTGCTCGGCCACTACGTGTCGATCGCGCCCGGCATCCCCGAGATGGAGTTCTACGCCACCCAGCTCCTCGACGAGGCCCGGCACGCCCGGGTCTTCCGGCAGCACCTGGTGGACCTGGGCATCCCGGCGGCCACCCTGCTGAAGGACATCGAGGAGATGGCCCGGGACTACCGCAAGCGGGTCCTGGACCCGGTGGTGGACTTCACCCTGGACATCGTGCGCGACCAGGCCGACTTCCCCGGCGGCGTCGCGGTGTTCGCCATCATCATCGAGGGTGTGCTCGCCCCGGCCGCCGAGCTGAGCGAGCGCAAGTGGACCCCGCTGTCCCCGGCGACCGGCGAGATCTCGCGGGGCACCGCGATCGACGAGATCCGCCACCTCACCGTGGCCAGCACCATCCTGCGCGACCATGTGATCGCGCACCCGGAGTACAAGCCGCGGCTGCTGGAGATCCTGCGCTCGGGCGTGAAGCTGTGGGACGAGATCCCGGACCGGGAGTTCGTCATCCACCGCGAGGAGCTGTTCCAGCAGGGCATGGCCGAGCACGCCGACAAGATCGGCGACTACGAGGTCTGGCCGGGCGTGCGGCTGCTCGACACCACCGCCGAGCAGCGCTACGACATGGCCGAGCGGTGGACCGACGAGATGGCCGAGGTCCGCATGAAGTACATGGGCCTGCCCGTCGAGGTCCTCGCCTCGGAGGCCGGCGCATGAGCACCGGGCGGGCCGCGGTCATCACGGGGATCGGCTCGTACGTCCCGCCCAACGTGGTGACCAACGACGACCTGTCGCAGCGGCTCGACACCTCGGACGCGTGGATCCGCTCCCGCACCGGGATCGCCGAACGGTGCTTCATCACCCCGGGCACCTCCACCGGCGACCTGGCGGTGGAGGCGGGCCTGAGGGCGCTGAAGTCGGCGGGCGACGAGCAGGTCGGGGCGGTGGTGCTGGCCACCACCACCCCCGACCAGCCGTGCCCGGCGACGGCACCGCAGGTGGCGGCCCGGCTGGGGCTCGGGCAGGTGCCCGCCTTCGACGTGGCGGCCGTCTGCTCGGGCTTTCTGTACGGGCTGGCCTCGGCCGCCGGGCTCATCGCGGCCGGGGTGGCGGACAGCGTGCTGCTGATCGCCGCGGACGCCTTCACCACGATCATCAATCCCGAGGACCGCACCACCGCGGTGATCTTCGCCGACGGCGCGGGCGCGGTGGTGCTGCGGGCCGGCTCGGCCGACGAGCCCGGGGCGATCGGCCCGCTGGTGCTCGGCAGCGACGGTGAGCTGAGCCATCTGATCGAGGTGCCGGCCGGTGGCTCCCGGCAGCGCTCCACCGACCGTCCGGTCGACCCGGCGGACCGGTACTTCCACATGCTCGGCCGGGAGACCTACCGGCACGCGGTGGAGCGGATGACGTCCGTCTCCACCGAGGCCGCCGAACGCGTCGGCTGGCGGATCGACGACGTCGACCGGTTCGCCGCGCACCAGGCCAACGCCCGGATCCTGGAAGCGGTGGCCAAACGTCTCGGGCTGCCCGAGGACAAGCAGTTGAGCAACATCGAACGGGTCGGCAACACCGGTGCCGCCTCGATCCCGCTGCTGCTGGCCGAGGCCACCGCCGAGGGCCGGCTCACCGCGGGCGACCGGGTCCTGCTCACCGCGTTCGGCGGCGGGCTGGCCTGGGGCGCGGGCACCGTCGTCTGGCCGGAGCTGCAGACCTTCTGACCGACCGTCAGTCACTCATACCGAATTCAGCGGTACGCGGGGTGCGTACGCCCTTCGAAAGGAACGGACATGCTGGAGCAGCTCAAGGAAATCCTGTCCAACAAGCTCAAGGTGTCGCCCGAGGCGATCACCCCGGAGGCCACCCGCGAGGACATCGAGCTGGACTCGCTCGCCGTGGTGGAGCTGTCGCTGCTGCTGAAGTCCGAGCTGGACCTGGACATCAGCGACGACGACCTCCTGGAGGCCGAGACCGTGGCCGACATGGTCTCGCTCATGGAGGAGCGGAGCGCGAAGGTCTGATGGCCGGCATGGACATCGCCGTCACCGGACTCGGTCTGGTCACCCCGGGTGGGATCGGGGTCGGGCCGAGCTGGGCGGCGGTCTGCGACGGCAGGCCGGCCGCCGCCCTCGATCCGGTACTGGCGGACAACCCCGTACAGATCTCCTGCCGGGTGCCCGGCTTCGACCCCGAGACGCTGCTCAGCGCGCGGCGTGCCCATCGTCTGGACAGGTTCGTGCAGTTCGCGCTGGTCGCCGCGCACGAGGCGGTGGCCGACGCGGGCCTGGACCCGCAGACCTGGGACGGCGCGCGGGTGGGTGTGGTGCTGGGCTGCGCCGACGGCGGGCCCGGCACCGTCGAGGAACAGCACCATGTGCTGCGCGAGCAGGGCGCCGACCGCGTGTCGCCGCTGCTGCTGCCCATGCAGCTGCCGAACATGCTGGCCGGTCAGACGGCCATCGAGTTCGGGGCGACCGGACCCAACCTGGTGGTGGCCACCGCCTGCGCCTCGGGCGCGACCGCCATCGGGACCGCCCGGGACCTGCTCGCGCTCGGCCGCTGCGACATCGTCCTGGCGGGCGGCAGCGAGGCCATGATCACCCCACTGGTCATGGCCGGGTTCGCCCAGATGGGCGCGCTGTCGAAGCGGCACGACGACCCCGCGTCCGCCTCCCGCCCGTTCGACGTCGACCGGGACGGCTTCGTGGCCGGGGAGGGCGCCGGGATCCTCGTGATGGAGCGGGTCGCGGACGCCCGGGCCCGGGGC
The DNA here is from genome assembly GCF_040704065.1 of Streptomyces sp. NPDC047869. Classification (NCBI taxonomy): domain Bacteria; kingdom Bacillati; phylum Actinomycetota; class Actinomycetes; order Kitasatosporales; family Streptomycetaceae; genus Streptomyces; species Streptomyces sp. NPDC047869. The sequence continues at coordinate 3,453 of NZ_JBEYRK010000041.1, read as the reverse complement.
GCCCACGTGCACGGCCGCATCATCGGCTACGGCGCCACCGCCGACGCCCACCACATGACGTCACCCCACCCGGACGGCGCCGGCATCGAGGCGGCGGTACGCGCGGCCCTCGCCGACGCGGGGGCCGATCCGGACGACGTGCAGCACGTCAACGCCCATGGCACTTCGACCCCGCTGAACGACCTGTCGGAGGCCCGCATGATCCAGCGGTCCCTGCGCGGCGACCCGCTGGTCACGTCCACGAAGGGAGTCACCGGTCACCTGCTGGGCGCCGCCGGCGCGGTCGAGGCCGCGTTCGCCGTGCTCAGCGTCGAGCACGAGGTCATCCCGCCCGTCGCCAACCTGGTCATGCCCGATCCGCGGATCGAGATCAAGCTGGCCCAGACGGTCACGTCGATGCCGATCGACCTGGCACTGAGCAACTCGCTGGGGTTCGGCGGGCAGAACACGGCCCTGGCGATCGCCCCCGCGTAGACGCCCGCCGGGCCCGGTCCGCCCGGCACGTCGCAGCAGCCGCCCGCCGAGAAGTCTCGGCGGGCGGCTGTCCCCGTCCCTCTCCCCTTTCCTCGGATTTCCTCGGAGTCGTCATGTCCTCCAGTGGTTCCCCGCCCCCGTCCGGCCGGCTCGGTACCGGGCACATCCTCTTCCTGATCGTCGCCGCCGCCGCGCCGCTGTCCGCGATGGTCGGCACCGTCCCGCTCGCGTTCGCCTTCGGGGACGGGGCCGGTGTGCCGGCCGCCTTCCTGTTCGCCGGGGTCACCCTGCTGTGCTTCTCGGTGGGGTACGCGGTCAGCGCCCGCCGCACCGGCGGCTCCGGCGGCTTCTACGCCTCCGTCGCCGACGGGCTCGGCAGGCCGCCCGCGGTCGCCGCCGGCTACGTCGCCCTGCTCTCCTACAACTGCGCCACCATCGGACTGGCGGGCGCCCTCGGCTACTTCACCCAGCTCGTGCTGGCGGCCCACGGGCTGACGGTGTCCTGGGAGTGGTGCGCGGCCGTCGGGCTCGTCCTGATGGCGGTGCTCGGCTACCGGGAGATCGCGCTCAGCGCCCGGGTGCTGGCCCTGCTGATGCTCGGCGAGATCGGGGTGCTGGCCGCGCTGGACGTGGCGATCCTCGCCCGCCACGGGCTGCACGCCCTGCCCGCCGCCTCCTTCTCCCCGCACACCGCGGCCGGGCCCGGCGTCGGCGTCTCGCTGATGTTCGCGTTCGTCTCCTTCATCGGCTTCGAGTCGGCCGCGCTGTACGGCAAGGAGGCGAAGGACCCGCGGCGCAGCGTGCCGCGCGCCACCTATGTGGCCGTCACCCTGATCGCCGGCTTCTACGCGCTCACGAGCTGGCTGGCGGTCGGCGCGGTCGGCAGCGACAACGTGCGCGAGGTCGCGGGCAAGCAGATGGGCGACCTGTTCTTCGTCCTCGGCGACGACTTCCTCGGCAAGGCGGGCAGCACCGGGCTGCAGATCCTGCTGTGCACCAGCCTGTTCGCGGCGACGCTGGCCCTGCACAGCGCCGCCGGACGCTACGCCCAGGTCCTCGCCCAGGACGGCCTGCTGCCGGGCGCGCTGGCCGCCGAGCACGCCCGGCACCGCTCCCCGCACCGGGCCAGCCTCGCGCAGAGCGCGCTGACCGCGGTGGTCGTGGCCGGCTTCGCCGTCGCGGGCCTCGACCCGTACGCCGACCTGACCACCAGCATGCTCGGCCTCGGCACCCTGGGCATCGTCGCCCTTCAGGCGCTGGCCGCGCTGTCCGTGCTCGGGCTGCGGGCGCGCACCGGCACCGGGCACTGGTGGCGGGAGACCGTCGCACCGCTGCTGGGCTTCGCCGGTCTCGCCGCCTCGGTGTGGCTGGTGGTCGGCAACTTCGACATGCTCACCGGCTCCCCGTCCGAGGTGATCGCCGCGCTGCCCTGGCTGCTGCCGCTGGTCGCCGCGGGCGGCCTGCTGTACGCGGCCCGGCTGCGCTCGGCCCACCCGGTGCGCTACCGCCTGCTCGGCACCCGGCACACCGCCGAACCCGCCCCGGCCCCCTCCTCCCCCGCCCTGTCAGGAGACCGTCATGCACGATCCCAGTGAGCTGATCGAGGCCGGCGAGGACGCCGTACGGCGCCTGGCCCGCCGCCGCCACGACCTCGACCTGGACGCCCTCGGCACCGCGCTGCGCGCCCGGTCGGCCGCGCAGTCCGAGGTGACCCGGCTGCGCACCGAACTGAACCGCACCGCCAAGGCCCGTCGTTCGGGGCCGCCCACGGAGGCGGAGAAGGAGGCCGCCCGCGCGCTGCGGGCCGAGGTGCAGCAGGCCGAGGCCACCGCCCGGTCCGCCGCCGCCGGTCTGACCGAGCTGCTGCTCGGCATCCCCAACCTGCCGCTGGACGCCGTACCGGACGGCGACTCGGAGAAGGAGGCGGTGGAGGTACGGCGCGGCGGACCGGCCCCGCGTCCGGCGGAAGGTGCCCGGCACCACGCCGAGATCGGCGAGGCGCTCGGCATCCTCGACTCCCCCGCCGCGGCGCGGCTGTCCGGTGCCCGGTTCAGCGTCGCGCACGGCGCCGGGGCGCGCCTCGAGCGGGCCCTCGGCGGATTCCTCCTCGACCTGCACACCCGCGAGCACGGCTACACCGAGCAGTCGGTGCCGTTCCTGGTCAACCGGGACACCATGACCGGCACGGGGCAGCTGCCGAAGTTCGAGGAGGACCTGTTCCGCACGAAGGTCGCCGACCGGGAGCTGTTCCTGATCCCGACCGCCGAGGTGCCGCTGACCAATCTGGTGGCCGGGCAGCTCCTGGACGCGCGCACGCTGCCGTACGCCTTCACCGCCCGCACCCCCTGCTTCCGCGCGGAGGCCGGTGCCTACGGCCGGGACACCCGGGGCGTGCTGCGGCTGCACCAGTTCGAGAAGGTGGAGCTGGTGCGGATCTGCGCGCCGGAACAGGCGCAGGAGCAGCTCGAACTGATGGTGGGACACGCCGAGGAGTGCCTGCGCCGGCTGGAACTGTCGTTCCGCACCGTCCTGCTGCCCGCGGGCGACATGGGCTTCTCGGCCCGGATGACGTACGACATCGAGGTGTGGCTGCCCGGTGGCGGCGCGTTCCGGGAGATCTCCTCGGTGTCCGACTGCGGCACCTTCCAGGCCCGCCGCGCCGACATCCGGGTGAAGCGGGCCGACGGCCGCAAGACGCCGGCGGCCACGCTGAACGGTTCGGCGCTGCCGATCGGGCGGACGGTGGCCGCGCTGCTGGAGCAGGGCGTCCAGGACGACGGCTCCGTGGTCCTGCCCGAGGCGCTGGTGCCGTACACCGGCTTCCGGCGGATCCTGCCGGGTGGCGCCACCGAGTGACCGCACGCGGAAGGGGCGGGAGCCGAGGTCGGGGCGTCGTACGCCTTCTCGTTCTGGAAGAAGATCGTGCGGCCGCGTTCGCCGCTCCAGTACACGTCGTACTTGTTGAAGTGCTCGACGAAC
>NZ_JBEYRK010000040.1:0-76300 GCF_040704065.1 Streptomyces sp. NPDC047869 | reverse complement strand
GGTCGAGCCGAACAGGTAGAGCCAGTAGGCGAACATGTTCAGCCGCGGGAACGCCACGTCGGGCGCGCCGATCTGCAGCGGCATGATCCAGTTCGCGAAGCCCGCGAACAGCGGCGTCGCGAACATCAGCAGCATGATCGTGCCGTGCATCGTGAACGCCTGGTTGAACTGCTCGTTCGACATGATCTGCAGGCCCGGACGGGCCAGCTCGGCGCGCATCAGCAGCGCCATCACGCCACCGATCAGGAAGAACACGAACGAGGTGACCAGGTACAGCGTCCCGATCGTCTTGTGGTCGGTGGTCGTCAGCCACCGAACGGCCCTGATGTCTCTGATCCTCTTCACGTCCCGCCTGTGTCGGCACCCGGCCCGTCGGTCACACTCGGATGGCGCGAGAAGGATCACGGAAGAACGGTGTGACGATCCGGTCGGTGCCGGACACGAACCGAACATGAGCAACGACGAGATCTTCGCCGCTGCCTATCGCGAGCACTACTGGGCGGTCAGCCGCTATGTCGCGAGGCGGCTGCGGGGGCGGGCCGACGAGGTGGAGGAAGTGGTGGCGGAGGTGTTCACGGTCGCCTGGCGCCGCCGGGCCGACCTGCCCGCGACGCCGCTGCCCTGGCTGTACGGGGTGGCCCGTAACTGCCTGGCGAACGCGGTACGCGGTCAGGGGCGCCGGCGCCGGCTGGTGGACCGGCTCGGCAACGACGAGGCCGCGCACGCCCGGCACATCGCGGCCGGCCCTGACACGGAGGCCCCCGGCGCCTGGGTGCACGAGGCCCTTGACCGGCTGTCCCCGGCGGACCAGGAGGTGCTGCGCCTCGCGGCCTGGGAGGAACTCGGCGCCGACGAGATCGCGGTCGCCCTCGGCTGCGGCAGCCGGGCCGCTGCCATGCGGCTGCACCGGGCCAGGAACCGGCTCAGGGCCGAGATCGACCGGCTGCGGCCCCCGGTCGCGGCCGCGACCGCCCCCGCCGACGCGACCCCCCGCGAGGACGACCGACATGTCTGACGAACTCGAACTCCTGCGCCGCGCCGACCCGGTGCCGGACGACGGCCCCCGTTTCGCCGACGGCCCGCTGGACGCGCGCGCGGAGCAACGGCTCCAGCGGCTGCTGAGCGAATCCCGCCCACCGCACCGGGCCCGGCCGTTCCCGGCGCTTCCCGGCCGTACCGGGCGCGCCCGGCTGGTCTGGGGGCTCGCCGCCTCCGCCGTCGTCCTGGTGATCACCGTCAACGCCGTGCTCGGCGATCCGGGCACCTCGCGAGCCGTGGCCGCACCTCGGCCGCTGACGGTTCGCTCCGGCTCCGCCCCCGTGCCCCTGCGGGACATGGTGGCCCTGGCCGACGCGGCCGCGGCGGCGGGCTCCCCGGGTCTACGCAAGGGCACGCACGTGCAGTCGTGGAGCCTCGGCATGAGCGACGACAAGCCCCCGGTCACCCTCCCCGAGGAGCGGGTGGTGCGCTGGCGGGCCGACTCGAGCCACACCGAAGTGGTCGTGGCGACCGATCCGCGCCGGCCCGGCCGCCCCGTCCTCACCGACGCGGGCGGCGAGCCGCACCCCGTGGCGGACGGCCATGTGATCAGCCGGACCACGTACCCGCCGATGTGGAGCGACGCCCCGCCCGAGGCGCCCCCGCCGCACACCGCGGCGCGCCTGCGCGCCTACCTCACCGAGATCGCCCGTCCCCGGGCCGACCGGGGCACGGCCCCGCTGAGCACCGCCGAACTGCTCGACGCGGTCGCGGAACTGCTCGACCACTGGACCCTCGGCACCCGCGAGTCGGCGGCCGTCGTCCGGCTGTTCGCCGGGAGCCGGGGACTCACGCCGGCCGGCGAGGTGACCGACCGCCTGGGCCGCCCCGGACACGCGTACGTGTACGACACCAGGGGCGTGCGGCACATGCTGATCCTGCAACCGCGCACCGGCGCCGTCCTCGGTATGGAGGAGACGTTCACCGAGGACGCCCCCGAATACGGCGTGAAGGCCGGGGCCGTCATGAGCTACAGCGCCTGGATGCGCTGATCACGCCCCGGCCCGGCGGGCCGGGACCGGGGGAGTGCCCGCAGCCGGGCCCGTGTCCTGTGCGCCCCCGGCGCCGGTCCTCACCGGGCCCGGATCCGCCGGATGCGGGACGGGCGCGGCAGTGCGGGGCGCGGACGCGGGCGCACGGCCCGCAGGACGGACCGGACAACGGCGGCGGACAGGTGCACACCCGCGGCGGACACCGGCGCGGACCGTCGCGGGCGGGCCCGCCCCAGCCCCGCCCGGGCCGAGAAGGTCCAGGTCATTCGCGTGCTGACCTGGACCCTCGCGGTCTTCCTCCCTACTCGTCCCATGCCTGGATCAGAATCTGCTCGGCGATCTTTCCATCACGCAGAGTGATCATCGACTCGGCGAGGACCCGGGTGCCGTCTCCGTACTCGCAGGACTCGCAGTAGGCGGCGTGGTCGCCCTGGACGACGCACTCGTCCAGCTTGTGCGTCATGTCGCGGCTGTAGACGTCGTCGAGCATCGCGGCGATCTCGCCCCGGCCGCGCACGACCTTGGGATGGCTCGGCTGGGTGTTGCGGTCGATGATGCGGATCTGCGCGTCGTCGGCGTACAGGGACAGCAGGGTGTTCCCCGTGGTCCCCTCTATGCCCCGGCGCAGTGTCTCGGTGTCGAAGCTGGAGCCTGTCGCGGTGCCCATGGTGTTGACCTCCTTCAGGCGCCCGCGGCCCGGCGGGAAAAGGGCGGCGCGAGCCCCATCTCCGAGGCTCCTCCGCCCCGGCGGGCTCGGCAAGCGCAGACGGCCCGGTCCGCCTGACGGGTGAGCACCGCCCGGCGCCCGTGTCCGGCCAGGGTCCCGGGCCGTTGCTGAGGGCATGATCTCAACACGACGCATCGTCGCCGCCGTCGGTCTCGCCGCAGGGTTCGCGGGCCTCGCCGCGCCCATGGCGAGCGCGGCCGACACCGGCGCGGCGGACACCGGGCGGATCAGCCCGATGACCGCCCTGGACTCGCTCGCCACCACCGGGCTCCCCGCCGACGAGCAGGGCCAGCTCCCCAAGGTCTCCGAGCAGCTGGGCGGGCTGAACCAGATCGGCTCACCCGACGGGCTGGGGCACCTGAGCCAACTCACCGATCTGGTCGCCCCCGCGACCGGTCTGCTTCCCGGCCTCTAGGCCCGACCCCCGCGGTCCGGGGAGCGTCCCGCCCGGGGACGGCCCCCGGACCGGCCAGGGCGGTCCGCCGCGCCGAAACGAAAGATCCACTTTTCCGGTCGTGGCCCGTGCCGCCACCCGTGGTTCGCGCGTAGGGTCGCACCGAACGCACTACGAGGAAGGGGCCGGACCATGGCGCAGAAAGTACGCGGCGTGATCGCACCGGGGAAGGACGAGCCCGTACGGATCGAGACGATCGTGGTCCCGGATCCCGGGCCCGGTGAAGCCGTCGTACGCGTCCAGGCCTGCGGTGTCTGCCACACCGATCTGCACTACAAACAGGGTGGCATTTCGGACGACTTCCCCTTCCTGCTCGGTCATGAGGCCGCCGGTGTCGTGGAGTCGGTCGGCGAGGGCGTCACGGACGTGGCCCCCGGTGACTTCGTGATCCTCAACTGGCGTGCCGTGTGCGGGAACTGCCGGGCCTGTCTGCGCGGCCGGCCCTGGTACTGCTTCAACACCCACAACGCCGAGCAGAAGATGACCCTGGCCGGCACCGGGCAGGAGCTGTCCCCGGCGCTGGGCATCGGCGCGTTCGCCGAGAAGACGCTGGTCGCGGCCGGGCAGTGCACCAAGGTGAACCCGGCCGTCTCGCCGGCCGTGGCCGGACTGCTCGGCTGCGGTGTCATGGCCGGCATCGGCGCCGCGATCAACACCGGCAACGTGGGCCGCGGCGACTCCGTCGCCGTCATCGGCTGCGGCGGCGTCGGGGCCGCGGCGATCGCCGGGGCGTACCTCGCAGGGGCGGTGAAGGTCATCGCCGTCGACATCGACGGCCGCAAGCTGGAGAAGGCCCGCACGCTGGGCGCCACCCACACCGTCAACTCCAAGGAGAGCGACCCGGTCGAGGCGATCCGCGGGCTGACCGGGGGCTTCGGCGCCGACGTCGTCATCGAGGCGGTCGGCCGCCCCGAGACCTACCGGCAGGCCTTCTACGCCCGTGACCTGGCCGGCACCCTCGTCCTCGTGGGCGTGCCCACCCCGGAGATGAAGCTCGAACTGCCCCTGCTGGACGTCTTCGGCCGCGGCGGCTCCCTGAAGTCCTCCTGGTACGGCGACTGCCTGCCCTCCCGGGACTTCCCCATGCTGATCGACCTGCATCTGCAGGGCCGGCTGCCGCTGGACGCGTTCGTCACCGAGACCATCCAACTCGACCAGGTGGAGCAGGCGTTCGAGCGGATGCACCACGGCGACGTGCTGCGCTCGGTGGTGGTCCTCTGATGACCGTACGCATCGAACGCCTGGTGACCTCCGGTCAGTTCAGCCTCGACGGCGGCACCTGGGACGTCGAGAACAACGTGTGGATCGTCGGCGACGAACGGGAGGTGATCGTCATCGACGCCGCCCACGACGCCGAGGCGATCGCACGCGCCGTCGACGACCGGCGCCTGACCGCCATCGTGTGCACCCACGCCCACAACGACCACATCGACGCCGCTCCCGCGCTCGCCGAGCTCACCGGCGCCACCATCTGGCTGCACGCCGACGACATGCCGCTGTGGCGGCTCACCCACCCCGACCGAGAGCCGGACCGGCACCTCGTCGACGGCCAGGTCATCGAGACCGCCGGAGCCGACCTGACCGTGCTGCACACCCCCGGCCACGCGCCGGGTGCCGTCTGCCTGTACGACCCCGGACTTGGCGCCGTGTTCACCGGCGACACCCTCTTCCAGGGCGGCCCCGGCGCCACCGGACGCTCGTACTCCCACTTCCCGACGATCATCGACTCCATCCGGGACCGGCTCCTCACCCTCCCGCCGGAGACCAAGGTCCTCACCGGGCACGGCGAGTCCACCACCATCGGGGCCGAGGCGCCCCACCTCGAGGAGTGGATCAAGCGCGGGCACTGACCCCCGGCACCGCCGAGGGGCGGTAAAAGGTGACAGGAGATGTCCGGCTTCCCCGTGAGAGTGGGCGACGACAGCAGTCGTACACGTACAGGAGGCCGGACATGTCAGGTCCGCTGCGGGGCAGGGTCGCACTGGTGGCAGGGGCGACCCGGGGCGCGGGGCGGGGCATCGCCGTGGAACTCGGGGCGGCGGGCGCGACCGTCTACGTCACCGGACGCAGCACCCGCGCGCGCCGCTCCGAGTACGACCGCCCCGAGACCATCGAGGACACCGCCGACCTGGTCACCGAGGCGGGCGGCCAGGGTGTCGCCGTGCCCGTCGACCACCTCGACCCGGCCGCGGTACGGGACCTGGTGGAGCGGGTCGCCCGCGAGCAGGGCCGCCTGGACCTGCTGGTGAACGACATCTGGGGCGGCGAGAAGCTCTTCGAGTGGGACGCCCCCGTGTGGGAGCACGACCTGGACAACGGGCTCAGGCTGCTCCGCCTCGCCGTCGAGACGCACGCGATCACCAGCCACTTCGCGCTGCCGCTGCTGCTGCGCCACCCCGGCGGCCTGGTGGTCGAGGTCACCGACGGCACCGCCGACTACAACCGCGACACCTACCGCGTGAACCTCTTCTACGACCTCGCCAAGACCTCGGTTCTGCGCATGGCCTTCGCCCTGGGCCACGAACTGGGGCCCCGCGGTGCGAGCGCGGTGGCGCTCACCCCCGGCTGGATGCGCTCGGAGATCATGCTGGAGGCCTTCGGCGTGCGCGAGGACAACTGGCGCGACGCCCTCGACCGCGAACCGCACTTCGCCATCTCCGAGACCCCGCGCTACACCGGCCGCGCCGTCGCCGCCCTGGCCGGCGACCCCGAGGTCTCCCGTTTCAACGGGCAGTCCCTGTCCAGCGGCGGGCTCGCCCGGGTGTACGGCTTCACCGACCTGGACGGCAGCCGCCCCGACGCCTGGCGGTACCTGGCCGAGGTACAGGACCCGGGACGGCCGGCCGACACCACCGGATACCGCTGAGCCCGGCGTCCGCGCCGCCCCGGCCGGGCACGCCGCCCCCCGGGTTCGCGACGCCCCGGAGCCGCCGAGTTCACCGTTTCGTCACAGCCTGGCCGGAACCACAACCCTCCGGCGCCCGGGCAGGTCTAGTAGTCCGGAACCGCGGGAATCGCGAAGGGAACCACCCGGGGACACCCCGGGCGCAAGGGGACAAGGGGAAGAGGCCGACATGGGGGACATACGCAGACGCGGTGTCGTCGCACTGGGCGTCACCGGACTGGTGGCGCCGCTCACACTCGCTTTCACCGCGGCGCCGGCCCAGGCCGCGAGCTGCACCACACAGGCGGGCCCGTACCAGAAGCAGGTGGAGAAGTTCCTCGGCCGGCCGGTCGACGGCAAGCAGTCCACCACCGACTGCAAGGCCATCCAGGCCTTCCAGAACAAGCACGGCATCACGCCCAACATCGGCTACGCCGGTCCCGTCACCTGGGGCGTGATGGATCTCATGAACAAGCAGAAGGCCGTCGGGAGCAACCCGAACAGGGACGGCAAGTGCCCGGTGAACAAGGGCCGGATCGCCTGCGTGAACCTCACGCTCCAGCTCAGCTGGATCCAGGACGGCAGCAGGCTCGTCTACGGACCCGTGCCGGTGCGTACCGGCCGTGACGGCTACGAGACCCGCACCGGTCTGAAGAAGATCTACTGGCGGGACATCGACCACGTCTCCACCATCTACAACGTGGCGATGCCCTACAGCCAGTTCTTCGACGGCGGTCAGGCCTTCCACTCGGTGGGCCTGAGCATGTGGAACCCGCCCGGTTCCCACGGCTGCGTGAACATGACCACGACCACCGCCAAGAAGTACTGGTCGCTGCTGAAGAACGGCGACGACGTCTACGTGTACGGCCGCAAGCCGGGCACCTGAGCCACGAACGGCGCGGCGGTGCTGTGATCCAGGTCACGGCGCCGTCGGCTGCGGGGCCCTTGCGCCCCTGTGGTCCGAAAGGTCAACTTGCCTGTTCGCCCGGCTCGTTGACGTGATGAGCAACACGGTCCGATATGTCCGCATCGAGTGTACTTACTCACAGCGCCTTCACGTCGACCGGCATATGCTTCACAACATGTCCACCACTGTTGCAGCCGCCTCCGAGCGATCGGCCGCGGAGGTCAACGAGGAGATCAGGGCCCTGTGGCGCCGGTCGGGCGGGACACTGACCACCGAGCAGCGCGCGGAGTACCAGCGCCTCGTGCTGGAGTGGGCCCTGGCGGCCCCGCAGTCCGACCGGGCCGCCTGATCCGACCGGCGGCCTTCCCGGCCGTACCGCCAAGGGCACCCGTGAGCGCACGGGTGCCCTTCTCGTCGTACCTCCCGGAGCCGGCCGGCTCCCGTCCACCGCCTCCGCTCAGCCCCATGTCGCCGAGTAGTGCCGCTGGTACGCCCTGCGGTCCTGCTCGGAGCGGATGTACCGGGTCGCGACGAGGGCGATCAGGCTGCCCGCGAAGACCAGCAGCCCTGGGCCGACGTTCCGGGTGTCCGTCAGCCGCGCCAGCAGCGTCCGGCCCTCGGTGCCCGTGACCGGCGCCGCGGAACCGGGCGAGGCGGCACTCGGCGCGAGGGCGCCCCGCGAGGCCGGGGCGGACGGCGCGGGGGAGGACGCCGCGCCCTGCCCGCCGCCGGCGTTCCCCGCCGCGACCAGGAGCTTGACGTTCAGCGCGGTCAGCGCCTTGGTCACCGGCTGGAAGAACGTCGTACCGCCCGTGGTGCAGTCGCCGCTGCCGCCCGAGGTGACGCCCAGCGCGACACCCTCGGAGAACATCGGGCCGCCGCTGTCGCCGGGCTCGGCACACACATTGGTCTCGATGAGCCCGGTGACGGTGCCCTCCGGGTAGTTCACGGTCGCGTTCAGGGCGGTCACCTGGCCGTCGCGCAGCCCGCTGGTGCTGCCGCTGCGGAACACCCGCTGGCCCACCGACGGATCGGCGGCCCCGGTGATCCGTACGCCCTTGCCGCCGCCGACCGCGACCACGTCGGCGCCGGGACCGGCCCGGCCCGAGTCGTACTGCACGAGCGAGAAGTCGCTGCCGGGGAAGTTGCTGCTCACCGTCCTGCCCAGTTGCCGGTCGCCCTGGTTGTCGGCGAACCAGGTGGACCCGGAGGGCCCGCAGTGACCGGCGGTCAGGATGAAGTCGCGCTGCCCGTCGGTGACGTTGAACCCCGCCGAGCAGCGGCCCCCCGTGGACAGGATCGGCTGCGCCCCGTTCAGCCGCGCCGTGAAGGCGCCCTTCGTGCGCTCCATGTGCACGAAGCCCCCGATCCCGGAGGCCACCCGGCTCATCCGTGACCAGTCACCCGCCGACACCGTACGGTCGGCCCGCACCACGACCCGGTTGGTGCGGTAGTCCACCGCCCACGCGGTGCCGCTGACCCGGGGCGCCGAACGCAGCGTGCCGGTCGCCGACTTGAGCTCGTCCATGCTGTGCGGCACGACCTTCGCCTCGATCCCCGCCCGGCGTACCGTCCGCGCCGCCTCCGGGTCGGTCACCGCCACGACCGGACGGCCGTCGGCGCCGATCCAGTTCCCCGCCGTCCGCGCCGTGCCGAGCCGGGCCACGACCGCGGCACCGGGGTCACCGGCCGTGCCCGCCGAACTGAGCGGCCGGGCGGACACGGGGGGTGTCTCGCTCGCCATGGCGGCCTGTCCGACCATCGCTCCTCCCAGCAGGAGTCCGCCGACCGCCGCCAGTCGTGTCACCCGCCTCACGACCCGTCGTCGTGCGTGCCTCATGCATGGCTCCCGAACACCGGACGCGCGATGCCCGTACCGGCACCGCGGGGCCCCGACCGGCGTCGGGCGCCCGGCGTTCAGTACGTGTCCGGGCCCGGCGGCGTTCACCGGCGGCGGCGATCCACCCGGCCGGGGGCCGCGCGCCCGCTCAGCCCTTGCGCGCCACCCCGCCGAACATGGCGACCTCCTCCGGCTCCGGACCGGCGTCCGCGTCCGGGCGCCAGCGCGAGCAGGACACCACGCCCGGCTCCAGCAGCTCCAGACCGTCGAAGAACCGGACCACGTCCTGCGGCCTGCGCTGGGTCAGCTTCGGAGTGCCGTGCTCGTTCCAGAACTTGACGGCCTCGTCCACGTCCGGCATCGCCGGGCTGGTGATGGTGTGCGACAGCACCAGATGGCTGCCGGCCGGCAGCCGGTCGGTCAACTGCCGTACCAGGCCGTACGGGTCCTCCTCGTCACCGATGAAGATGACCACGCCGAGCAGGATCAGCGCCACCGGCTTGCTGAAGTCCAGTGTCTTGGAAGCGTGTTCGAGGATCGCGTCGACGTTGCGCAGATCCTCGTCCAGGTAGTCGGTACGGCCCTCCGGCGTGCTGGTGAGCAGCGCCCGGGCGTGCGCGAGCACGAGCGGGTCGTTGTCGACGTACACGATCCGCGCGTCCGGTGCGACCCGCTGGGCGACCTCGTGCGTGTTGTCGGCGGTGGGCAGCCCGGTGCCGATGTCGAGGAACTGCCGGATGCCCACCTCGCCGGCCAGGTACCGCACCGCCCGGCCCAGGAACAGCCGGTCGGCGCGCGCGTAGTCCCCGATGCCGGGGTGGAGCCCGCGGATCTGGTCGCCGGCCGCGCGGTCGACCTCGTAGTTGTCCTTGCCGCCGAGCCAGTAGTTCCATATCCGGGCCGTGTGCGGCTGGCCCGTGTTGATACGGGCGCGCAGCGACACGGCCACGTCGTTGGTGGCTGCCGGGTTGTCGGTCACGTGGGGCTCCTGGTCGCCTGATGAGTGAGGTGCACCGGTCAAGACGCAATCTAGACGCACGAGTTGACGCACGCGGCAAGACCCGGGTATTCCGGGGCGTCCCGCGCCGGGCCCGGCCCCCCGACTCCTCGGCACCACGTGCCCCACCTGTCCGGCCTGCCCCGTTTCCGCACGGACCGCGGCCGCCTATCTTGAGCCCATGACCCGCACCCCGCACGGCACACCAGGCGAACCCGACCCGCTGCGCGCCCTCGGTCTGGAGCGGTTGCGCCGTCGTACGAGCATGAAGTGGCGCACCTACCCGGAGGACGTGCTGCCGCTGTGGGTGGCCGAGATGGACGTCCCGCTCGCCGGGCCCGTCGTCGGCGCCCTCACCGACGCGCTCGCCCTGGGCGACACCGGCTATCCCGCCGGCAACGCGTACGCCGAGGCGCTGGCCCGCTTCGCCGCCGAGCGCTGGAACTGGGACGGGATCGACATCGGGCGCACCGCGATCGTCCCGGACGTGATGCTCGGCGTGGTCGAGATGCTGAAGCTGGTCACCGGGCCCGGCGATCCGGTCGTCGTCAACTCGCCGGTGTATCCGCCGTTCTACCAGTTCGTCACCCACCTGGACCGCCGCGTGGTGGAGTCCCCGCTGGGCCCGGGCGGGCGCATCGACCTCGACCTGCTGGCCCGGACCTTCCGGGAGGCGGCCGCGGACGGTGCCAGGGCGGCCTTCCTGCTGTGCAGCCCGCACAACCCCACCGGCACGGTGCACACCGCCGCCGAACTCACCGCCGTCGCGGACCTCGCCGAGCACCACGGCGTCCGGGTCGTCGCGGACGAGATCCACGCGCCGCTCGTCGCCCCCGGCGTCCCCTTCGTGCCGTACCTGAGCGTGCCCGGCGCCGAGCGCGGGCTGTCGCTGATGTCCGCCTCCAAGGGCTGGAACCTGGCCGGCCTGAAGGCCGCGCTCGCCCTCGCCGGACCCGGCGCCGCCGGGGACCTGGCGAGGATGCCCGAGGAGGTGAGCCATGGCCCCAGCCATCTCGGGGTGATCGCCCACACGGCCGCCCTGAACGACGGCACCGGCTGGCTGGACGCCCTGCTCACCGGGCTCGGCACCAACCGCCGCCTGCTCGCCGGGCTGCTGGCCGAGCACCTCCCGGCGATCCGCTACGACCCGGCCGAGGCCACGTATCTGGCCTGGCTCGACTGCCGCGCACTCGGTCTCGGCGACGACCCCGCCGCGGTGTTCCTGGAGCGCGGCCGGGTCGCGCTCAGCTCCGGCCTGCCGTTCGGCACCGGCGGCGCGGGGCACGCCCGCCTCAACCTGGCCACCTCGCCGGAGATCCTCACCGAGGGGGTGCGCCGGATGGCCGCCGCCTCGACCTGAGTTACCCGGCCACCCGCACGTGTGCCCGAACCGCCCGCGGGCTCCTAGACTGCCGGGCATGGACGACACTCGGCCGGACCGGCTCGCCGCCGGCAAGTACCTGCTGGTCACCAGCTACCGCAAGGACGGCACCCCGGTGGCCACGCCCGTCTGGGTGGTCCAGGACGGGGACGGCCTCGGTGTGTGGACGACCGCCGACAGCTGGAAGGTCAAGCGGATCCGCCGGCGCGCCGACGTCCTCGTCGGGCCCTGCGACGTGCGAGGCCGACCCACCGGCGGCCAGGTCCCGGCCACCGCCGAGATCACCGACGCGGCCACCACCGCCCGCTACCGCACCCTCATCGCCCGCAAGTACGGCATCGTCGGCCGGCTCACCCTGCTGGGCAGCAGGCTGCGGCGCGGCACGGAGGGCACGGTCGGGATCCGGGTTACCTTCGGGCCCTGAGTATCCGCCGCCCCTGCGGGCCACGGCGATCAAGGCGCGGGCGGGGGAGCCGCCGGGGCGTCAGCTCCAGGCGCGGTAGGGCTCGTCGACCAACTGGAAGACCGGCTCACCGCGCACCGGGTCCTTGGCCGTGGACAGCCGCACCCGGTCCCCGCTGTGTATGCCGATCGGCGGGCCCATGACCCGGCCCCGTACGACGAACCCCTCGCTCATCTCGATCAGCGACACGTTGCGCGCCGCGGGGGTGTTGCGGTGCACCACGGTGGAGTGGCGCACCGTCCCGGTGCCCTCGCTGCGCTCGGTGCGCAGTTCGCTGCCCTGGCACACCGGACACAGCAGCCGGTGGTACATGGCGGTGCCGCACCAGGTGCAGCGCTGGAAGGTGATGGCGTCCTTGGAGTCAGCGGCGACGGGTTCGAGGAGGCCCGTCGCGGAGCCGGCCGCCGGAATGGAGGCGCTTGCTGAGTGGTGGTACACGCTGGTCAACTCCCTGCGCTCGGCCGGAATCCCGCATGCCCGGCCTGAGCCGCGCACGTCTGCGCACGGCCGCGGTGCCACCGTGCACGCCCACAGATTATGGCACTGGGTGCCACTCGTAAAGGCACTCCGTACCCCAAATCTGTGGAGGTCCGGTGCGCGGGACCGGTGTGCGCGGGGAGGCTCAGGCGCGGCCGGTCAGCGCTTCGAACTCCTGCACCACGCGCCACAGCGGGGCGGACCGGCGGGCCACCAGCACGACGACGTCGCCGCGCTCATCGTCCCCCGGCCGTCCCGGGCTGCTCACCCGCACCGGCCGGCCGAACGCGGCCTGCACATGCCCGAGGGCGTGGTCCACCTCGGCGCCCGCGTCGCCCCTGCCGTCCGAACGCAGCCAGGAGCGCAGGGCGTTGTTGTGCGCGGCGACCACGGCGGCCGCCACCACGTCGGCGCGCAGCGTTCCGTCGGGCAGCCCGGCGAAACGGCGCCGCAGGTACTCGGCGAGCGCCCGCTCGTAGCGCCAGACCACCGACAGCTCGTACGCGCGCAGCCCCGGCACCTGCTTGGTGAGCCGGTAGCGCTGCACGGAGAAGGTCGGGTTCTCCGCGTACATCCCCAGCACCAGCCGGGCCGCGTCGCACACCCGCCGCACCGGCTCGGCGTCCGCCGCGCTCGCGGCGAGGAACGCGGTCATGTCGGCGAGGCAGCGCTCGTGGTCGGGGAAGACCACGTCCTCCTTGGAGGGGAAGTAGCGGAAGAACGAGCGCCGGCCGACCCCGGCCAGTGCCACGATGTCGTCCACGGTGGTCTGTTCGTACCCGCGTTCCAGGAAGAGCTGGAAGGCCGCCGCGACCAGGGCGTCCCGCATCGGCGGCTTCGCGGCCGGCGCCGCGCTGCTGGAGCTCATGAACGGGAACGTAGCACCAGAACCAGATCGGTGACACTCAGTGCAGCCAGCGGTCGCGAATAAGGGAACTGAGTGCTGTGCAGGACCGGTCAAGGCAGGGCGTAACCTTTCCGCAGCCGCCGCCGGCCCCCACCCCCGTTCCGCGTCCCGTGCCGCCAGGAGACCTCATGCCCGCCGCCCGCCCCCGCATTCTCTACGTCACCGACCTGGCGTACCCGGCCCGCGGGCGCCGCTACTGCGACGAGGACATCCTCCTCACCTCCCGGCTGCGCGAGCACTTCGACCTCGCCCTGTGCCACCCGCTGGACGCGGCGGCGCTCATGGACGGCTACGACGCCGTGGTCGTCCGCAACAGCGGGCCCGTCCTCGGCTACCAGACCGAGTACGAGGCGTTCCGCGAGCGGGCCCTCGCCACCGGGGCCCGGGTGTACAACCCGCTCACCGGCAAGGCTGACATGGTGGGCAAGCAGTACCTGCTCGACCTGAGCGCCGCCGGCTTCCCGGTCATACCGACCGTCGACCGCGCCGCGGACCTGCACCGGCTGCCCGCCGCCGAACGCTACGTCGTCAAGCCCAAGCTCGGCGCGGACTCCCTGGGCCTGCGGATCCTGCCCGCCGGCCGGCTCGCCGGGCTCGCCGACGGCACGGTCCTCGTCCAGCCGTGCGTCGACTTCGCGTACGAGGTGTCCTTCTACTTCGTGGACGACGACTTCCAGTACGCCCTCTACGCCCCCGACCCGGAGCGCCGCTGGGAGCTCGTGCCGTACCCGGCCACCCCCGCCGACCTGGAGTTCGCCCGGCGCTTCATCGACTGGAACGGTCTCGGGCAGGGCATCCAGCGCGTCGACGCCTGCCGCGCCCCGGACGGCGAGCTGCTGCTGGTCGAACTGGAGGACCTCAACCCCTACCTGTCCCTGGACGCGCTCCCGGAAGAGGCGCGGGACGCCTTCGTCGGCGCGCTGACCTCGTCCCTGGGCCGGTTCGTCCAGCAGGCGCCCGTCCCGGCCTGAACGGGGCCGCCGTCCCCGCCGTATCTCACGCCGGGGACCGCGGACGTGCGTACGCACGGGACGGAAGGAGAGCAGGGTGCCGAAACCGCCCGACCCTGAACAGCCGCACCCGGGGCCGCCCCTGGAGCCGGTCCGCGTCCTGCGCCCGCGCCGCTTCGACGCCCTCGCCGAACTGATGCGGGAGATGCACCCGGAACCGGGACCGGAGATGCGCCCGGGACCGGACGGACGGCGGCCGGCCGGACCGCGGCCGGACGTGCCGGGGCCGCGCTCACCGGCACCGTCCGGACACGCGGCGTACGAGTCCTTCGGGACGGCGCCCCGGCCGGGCCGCACCGCGCCCGGGGCGCCCCGCTCCGCCGAGGACGAGACCCAGGAACTGCCGCCCGTCCCGGCCGCACCGCGACCCGTTGCCCCCGGCGCCGGACGACGCCGTGCCGCCGTGGCCCTGGCGGTCGGCGCGGCCGCGCTCGCCGGCTTCGGCTGCGCCCTGCTGCTCCCCGCCCGGCAGGGCGCCGCCGCGGCACCGCGGCCCTCCCACCCCGTCGCATCGGCCCCGGCCTCCCCGGCCCCGGCCTCCCCGGCGGGTGGCACCCCCTCCACCGACCCGGACGGTCCAGGCACCCTCCGGCAGGGCGACACCGGCCCCGAGGTCACCGAACTGCAGCGGCGTCTGCTGGGCGTCCCCGACGTCTACCGCGACGGCTCCACCAGCGGCACCTACGACGCCGTGCTCACCGAGGCCGTGGCCCGCTTCCAGCTCTGGTACGGCATCAGGGGCGACGAGACCGGCGTCTACGGCGACGACACCCGCCGGACGCTGGAGTCCCGGACGGCCCCCGGCACCGGCGGCTGACCCGGTGACGCGGGCACCCGCTCGTACCCGCCCGTGGTTCGGCTCCGCGCGCCCGGGGCACTCTCACCACACCCGAGGCCTCCGGCGGGCGTCCGCGACGGAGGTGGGCGGGACGACGGCACGGACGAGAGCTGGGCGGCATGACGGACGTGAAGGGCTTCTTCCGGCGGCTGGATCCGGACCTGTGCGTGGTGACGGCCGCGGCGGGCGGTGAGCGGGCCGGGTGTCTGGTGGGCTTCGCCTCGCAGTGCTCCATGCGGCCGCCGCGGTTCGCGGTGTGGCTGTCCAAGGCCAACCGCACCTATGAGGTCGCCCGGGCCGCACGCTGCCTCGCCGTGCATCTGCTCACCGGCGGTCAGCGGGAGCTCCTGGAGATCTTCGGCGGCGAGACCGGCGACGAGGTCGACAAGTTCGCGCGGGTGTCCTGGCGGGAGGGGCCCGACGGCACCGTCGTGCTCCGGGACGCGGCGGCCTGGTTCACCGGCACCATCCTGCACCGCACCGACGGCGGCGACCACGTCGGCTTCGTCCTCGATCCGGTACACGGGGGCGAGGGACCCGGCGGGCCGCTGCTCCGGCTCTCCGACGCGAAACGCATTGAACCCGGGCACCCGACGGGCTGAACCGGCGGCACGCGGGGACGGCCAGGAGTGGCGGACTCCGCTACTCCTCCTCCAGCGGCATCCGGATGTCCAGCACGCACACGTCGTCCCGCCGCTCGCCCGGCAGCATCGCCGCGAGCAGAGCCTCCAGTGATCCGTCGGCGCCGCACTCGTGCGCGAGCACCGCCTCGGCCATCCGGGCGAGGCCCGCGTCGATGCCCTCACCGGGGCGTTCCACCAGGCCGTCGGTGTACAGCAGCAGCCGGTCCCCGGGCTCCAGGCGGAGCTCGGCCGACTCGTAGACGGGGGTCGTGCTCGCGCCGAGCAGCATGCCGCGGGGGCGGTCGAGGTAGCGGATCTCACCGTCGCGCACGAGCAGCGGCGGCGGATGGCCGGCCTGGGTCCAGGAGAGGATCCGGGTCGTGTGGTCGTAGCGGGCGAGCACCATGGTGGCCGTGTTCCGGGTGTCCCGGGACTGCAGCAGGAGCTGGTTGAGTCGCGTGAGCGCGCCGGTCAGCGAGGAGCCCGTGCTGACCATGCCCTTGGCGGTGAACCGGAGCTGGGCCATCGTGGCCACCGCGCCGACGCCGTGACCGGCCACGTCACCGACCACGAACAGCGCGGAGTCCTCGGGCAGTTCTATGGCGCTGAACCAGTCACCGCCGACATGGACGCCGGACTGGGCGGGCAGATAGGCGACCTCTATGCGCAGTCCGGCCAGTTGGACCGGCTTGCTGGGCAGCGGCAGCAGCGCGTGCTGCAGCCGGGTGGCCAGCGCCCGTTCGGCCTGCAGCACACCGCGTTGCAGCAGCATCGCGCGTTCGCTCTCGGCGAGGGCCAGTTCGACGCTGCGCTGCGCGGAGACGTCCTGGACGAAGCCGTGCACCTCGGCGAGGGTGCCGTCCGGTTCCGTCACGGCCTCCGCGACCATCCTGAGGTGCCGCACGCCCAGCGGGCCCTGGATCCGGAACGGCACGTCGAACGGCTTGGCGCGTCCGCAGAGTCGGGTGATCGCGCGACGCAGGGCGGGCGCGTCCTCGGGCAGCGCGAGGCCGGGCAACCCCTCAAGGGCGACCGGTCCGCGCGCGCGGTCCCGACCGAATACGGCGAACGCCTGCGCGGACCAGGCGATCTCCTCGGTGACCAGGTTCCAGTTGGCCCAGCCGAGATTGCCGAGCCGCTGGACGTCCGACAGCCGCTGCTCCTGGAGCTCCGCCGGTTCGTGCCGCAGCCAGGACACCAGGAGCCCGTCGCCGAGGGGCGCCGCCCGCACCGAGTAGGTGCCGCTCACGGGCACCGCGTCGGTGATGTCCTGGTAGGCGAACGGCTCGCTCTCGAACGCCGCCCCGGTGGTGAGCGCGTCCAGGTAGCCGTGCCACAACGGCTCGCCCGCGACGGACGGATAGCTCTCCAGGATGTGGCTGCCGACCATGTCCCGGCCCGTCCGGCCGAACACGTCGACCGCGTCGGGGGTGGCCGCGTCGATGCGGTAGTCCTCCACCTCGCCGGAGGCGGCGCGCAGCGGGGTCAGGAGGATCGCCGCCCCGGGCAGGGCGTCGAGCACCGACTGCACGGTCCGGACGACGGTTTCGTCGGGACGTTCCGGCGGGGCGTCGAAGGCCCGCAGCCGGCCCGCGCACAGCCGGGCCACGGCCCGCAGCAGTTCCCGCTCCCGTGCCTCGAAGGGGCCGTCCTGCCGGCGCAGCACGCCGAGGGCGACGCCGGCCGTGTCCCCGGCCGGCACCGGCAGCCAGGCCCGCGACGGCCAGCGCTCGGGCGGTTCGCCGATCAGCAGGTACTGCTCCCGGTCCGCGGCCGGATCCTCCAGCCAGCGCGGCTCGCCGGCCCGCAGGGCGTCGAGCGGGGCGACCCCGGACACGGGCGGTACGTGGTGCCACTGCGTGGCGAGGGTCGGTTCGATCCCCGCGTGCCCGAGCAGTTCGAGCCCGCCGCCCGGCAGCCGTTCGTAGAGCATCACGGCGTCGGCGCCCACCTCCGGCGCCAGGTGTTCCAGCAGGCATCCGGCCAGCTCCTGCGGCGAGCCGACCCGGATCAAGGCCCGGCCGACGCGGGCCAGCACGTCGGCGAAGTCGCCGGTGCCGGCGAGCGGGGGGTCCCAGCGGCCGGCGGCCGGGGGCTGGCCGGCTTCCACGGCGGGCCGCTCGGCCGGCAGCAGGGCGCCCAGGGTGAGCCAGCACTCCTCGAGGAGCGTACGGTTGCCGGTCTTGGCGCCCCGCAGCAGTGCGTCGTGGGCGGCGTCGGGGGAGCAGCCGGTCGATGCCATCAGGGCGCCCGTGGCCCGCTCCAGCAGGGCCGACGTCGCGGCCTGGTCCCGCAGCCGCTCCAGTTCCGCGCGCTGCCGGGCCACGACTCTGGCCAGCGCCGCCACATCGGCGCGCGTGCCGGGGTCCGCGGGGGGCACGGGCTCGCTCGTCACGCGTTGAGCATCGCACATCCGGGCCCGTTCGATCACTCGTCTGCCGCATCCGTTTCTCCTGCTCGGCGGCGTGGACGTACCGGCCGGAAAAGGGCGGTGCGGCGGGGGGCCGGCCGGGGTGCCGGGCCGGCCTCGGTCAGCGGCCGGTGCCGCGTCCGGCCAGTGCCTCGCTGACCGCGCGGACACTGCGCGCGATGTGCTGGAGCTGCATTACCTCGGCGGCGTACAGCTTGATCGTGTGTTCGATGACCGACTCCGGCAGACCGAGGACGGGCAGTTCGGCCCGGGCCGTCTGCAGCGCGGTCCGCGCCACCCGGATCTCCTGCTGCACCTGGATCTGCGCGTGCCGGGCGAGCAGGACGGGATGCCGGATCATGGCCGGGTAGCTGCCGTAGCGCGCCGGGATCAGCTCGCGCAGCCACTTGGCCGCCGAGCGTTCCCAGTCGTAGGTGCCCGGCATCTTGACCTGACAGGGCCAGTCGGGGCTGATGCGCGTGGTGGTCAGGGGCATGGGTCTTCGCTTCCGGTGTGCGGCGTCTTGAGGGTGGTCCGCCGGTTGGGGCGGCCCCGGCCTAGGGGATGACCGGGGCCGCCACGGGCGCGCCGCCTGGGCGGTGCGCCACCGGACATCCCTGGCGCCGACGTGGGTAGGGAACGGCGGCTCGGGATGTCCGAGCGGGAGCCCCGGACGACGGGAACCGGCGCGTCGGGCGGGCTTGCATGCGCATGCGGTACGTCGTCCTTCTCGGGGCGGTGTCGCGGGCGGGGCCCGCGGGGCCGGACCGTCCCGGAGGGTGCCGGGTGCGATCCGTGAGCAGTATTTATATATGCCGTCGGCTTGGCAAGACGTATGAAAACATTCATGCGTGGTATGCGGTGAATGATCCCCGTACGCCGAAGGATTTCCGTGCCGGTGGCACGTGGCGGGAAGATCTGGCGAGGACCCGGCCACCCGGCGAAAGGTTCAGTCCTTCAGGAAGAAGTGGTGCTGATCGGCGCCCTGTTCGTACTTCTCCAGCCGGGCCTGGGTACGCTCGGGATCGGCGTCGGTCATGGCCTGCAGGATCGCCGCGGCCAGCACGCCGGGCGCGGCGTAGGAGTCGAACACCAGCCGGGAGCCGGTGCCGGTGGCGAAGACGATGTCCGCCTCCTCGGCCAGCGGGCCGAGCGCCAGGTCGGTGATCAGGGCGACCTTCAGCCCCGCCTCCCGCGCCACCCGGAGCGCGGTGAGCGTCTCCTGGGCGTGCCGCGGCATGGAGAACGCCAGCACCCAGGTGCCGCCCGCCTCGCGGGCCTGCAGCAGGGTGTCGTAGGCCACGCTGCCGCCACGCGTCACCAGCCGCACGTCGGGATGGATGCGCCGGGCGGCGTAGCCGAAGTACTCGGCCAGCGACACGGAGATGCGCAGGCCCAGGACGGTCAGCGGGGTGGAGCGGGACAGCTCCCGGCCGACGCGGATCACCCGGTCGGGGTCGGCGACGTCGCGGCGCAGGTTCTCCAGGTTCTGGATCTCGGCGTCCACCGCGGCCTGCAGTTCGTTGGCCCGGTTCTCCTCGCCGGGCCCGCCGGCCAGGCTGCTGAGCGCGATCGACTGCAGCTTCTCCCGCAGCGCCGGGTAGCCGCTGAAGCCGACGGCGGCCGCGAAACGGGTGACGGAGGGCTGGCTGACGCCCACGCGGTCCGCCAGCTCGGTGATCGACAGGAACGCGGCCTCGGTGATGTGCTCGATCAGGTACTGGGCGACCCGGCGCTGCCCCGGCGACAGCTGCGGGCCGTCGAAGAGTTCCCTGAGCTGGGAGGTCGGTGCCGCCTCGGCCTCCGGCACGGTCTTGCCCGAGGTGATCGCTGATGCCTGGGCGCGTGCCTGCTGCGGCGAGGGCACCGGTCCGCCTCCATTGTCTCCCACGACCACTCAACATAGCTCACCGGCCGTCATGAGCAGGGGGTTTACGAGGTGGCGGGCTCACCGCCGGTACAGGGTGATGGAATGCCCCACCTCGCCGACCGGACGGCTGGAACCGATCAGGTCCGCCAGGTCGCCGCGCGCCTTGGCGGCCGCCGAGTCGGACACGGCCAGCAGCCCGTGCACCCGCTCCGGCGCCACCCCGCGCGGATCGTGGGCGGTGATCCCGTAGTACGAGGGCATCCCGCTGCCCTTGTAGACCAGCCACACCCGCTCGCCCGGGTACCGCTGCCGCAGCCGGTCGGCGAGCCGGCCCAGGTCCTGGCCCCAGTCCACGTTGGAGTCGTGCAGCAGCCGGTGCGTGTGCGCCGGACCGCCGAACGCCTCGTTGGCGTACGGCAGGTAGTACGGGAAGGTCCGCAGCGAACTCACCGCCACCAGCAGCACCAGCAGCCCCACCGGCACCTCGGTCCGGTGCCGGCGCACCGTGAGCACGCAGGCCCCGGCCACCGCGAGGAACACCGGTACGAACACCGCGTACCGGGTGCCGAGGTCGCGGGAGCCCGTCATCGCCGCCGCCAGCAGGACCGCGGGAGGCAGCAGCAGATACGGCGCCACCGGCCGCAGCCGCCGCACCGCCAGAGCCAGCACGGCACCGGCCGCGCCCAGCGCCAGCAGCCCGAGCGGCGTCTTCACCAGCAGCGCGGCAGGCAGGTAGTACCAGCGCGAGCCCGTGTACAGGTGCCCGAACAGAAAGCCCTGCCAGTGCTGGTCCTCGAAACCGAACTGCACCCGCATCCCGGCCCGGTACGCGGGCGGCAGCGGCAGCAGGTCCGTGACCCGCCCGCGCAGCCCGTGCACGGCCGGCACCGGCTCGGCGGGGTCGAACCGCAGCCGCGGATCGACCACCAGGTACGCCGCCCAGACCACGGCGACCGCCGCCGCCAACACCACCGCCGCGGCCACGGCACACCGCCGCGCCCTCCCGCGGCGGCCCGTACCCCACACCGACAGCACCGCCAGCAGCACCACCACCGGGACGGCCGGCAGCGCGCTCATCTTCGTCGCCACCGCCGCCCCCAGCGCCACACCGGACAACGGCAGGCACAGCCGGGGCCGGCGCCGCGCCCGCCACACCAGCCACGCCGACGTCAGCACGAAACCCGCCGCCGGCACGTCCAGCGTGGCCAGCGAGCCGTGCGCGATCACATCGGGGGAGAAGGCGTACAGCGCCAGGCCCGCCAGACCGCCCCCGGTGCCCGCCACGTCCCGCGCGAACGCGAACACCACCGCACCGAACAGCAGGGTCAGCGCGATCACCGGCAGCCGCGCCCACCCCATCAGCCGCCAGGGGTCGTTGCCCGACTCGTACAGCAGATGCCGGCCCACCTCGCCCTGGGTGCCGGAGTACGCCGGGTCGTAGCGCGGATCCGCCACCGCCACCCCGGCCGCGATCAGCAGCTTGCCGAGCGGCGGATGCTCGGGGTTGTACCGCACCCGGTGCTCGCGCAGGTAGTCGGTGGCCGTCGCCACGTACACCGGCTCGTCGATGGTGGGCGTCTGCCGGACGGCCGTGGTGACCATCGCGGCCGCCATCTGGGCCAGCAGCAGCGCCGCCAGCAGCGGCACCAGCCACCGCCGGTGGCGCGAGAGCCCGGCGAGCCCGCCCGGCCGCGCCGGGGCCGGCTCGGGGCCGCCGTCGCCGGGCACCTCCGGTGCCAGGACCGCACCGCCCGTGCCGGTCCCGTGCTGCTCGCGCGCCGTCATCCGCACCGCTCCCGCCACCAGGACGTCACCGCTGCCCGGGCCGCACCGGCCGACCTTCCGCCCCGCCCACCGGTACGGCCGGCGGCCCGCCGTGGTTCAACCGCGCCGCCCGCGGGGGGCACCGCCTACGGCGTCGGCAGCGCGCCGGCCGGCACCACCAGGTCCGCCCGGTCCCGCGTCATAGCGATCAGGTCGGCGTTGCGCTGGTCCGTGCCCAGCACCCAGGCCACCGCCGCCCCGTGCTCCTTGCCGAACTCCACGTGCCGGGTGACCAGCCGCCGGATCCGCTCCTCCTCGTCGATCTCGCAGAACCACACCTCGTCCAGGCACGGCCGCACCCGCGCCCACGAACCCTCGCTCAGCAGCAGGTAGTTGCCCTCGGTCACCACCAGCCGCGCGCTCGGCGGCACCGGGATCGAGCCCGCGACCGGCTGCTCCAGCACCCGCTCGAACCCGGGCGCGTACACCACCTCGCCGGTCTCCTCGCGCAGCCGCCGCAGCAGGGCCGCGTACCCGGCCGCGTCGAACGTGTCCGGCGCGCCCTTGCGGTCCCGGCGGCCCAGCCGGTCCAGTTCGGCGTCGGCCAGATGGAACCCGTCCATCGGCACGTGCGCCACCCAGGGCGGCCCGCCCGCGTTCAGGGCCCGCACCAGGTGCTCGGCCAGCGTCGTCTTGCCGGCGCCCGGGCCACCCGTGACACCGAGGACGGCGCGCCGCCCGTCCCGGGTGAGGGCGCGGGCGCGGTCGAGGAGGTCGTCGAAGGTCAGCGGCACACCGCAGAGTCTGTCACCCGGGCTCGAACGGTGAGCCCCGGGTGAGAAGGTGCGAAAGTATCGCGCGTGTGGCGCTCGCCACCCACTGGACGGCGCCTCTCGGGGAACAGTGCTGAGTATGACTCAGCTCGGTCTGCCCGACACCATCCAGGCCTGCCTCTTCGACCTCGACGGGGTCGTCACCAGGACCGCCGTCGTGCACGCGGCCGCCTGGAAGGAGACCTTCGACGCCTTCCTCAGCGCCTATGAGGGCGAGCGGGGACGGCCGTTCGACGAGGTCGCCGACTACGACGAGTACGTCGACGGACGCCCGCGCGCCGACGGGGTCCGCGCCTTCCTCGACTCGCGCGGCATCCACCTGCCCGAGGGCGGTCCCGACGACCCGCCGGACGCCGGGACCGTGAACGGCCTGGGCAACCGCAAGAACGTGCTGCTGCTGGAGAAGATCCGCACCGGCGGCGTGGAGGCGTACGAGGGCACCCTGCGCTATCTGGAGGCGGTCCGCGCCGCGGGCCTGCGCACCGCGATCGTCTCCTCCAGCGCCAACTGCCGTGACGTGCTGCGGGCCGTCGGCGCCGAGCACTTCTTCGACGTACGCATCGACGGCGTCGTCGCCGCCGAACGGAGACTGCCGGGCAAGCCCCACCCCGACACGTTCCTCGCCGCCGCCCGCGACCTGGGCGTCGAGCCGGCCGGGGCGGCCGTCTTCGAGGACGCGCTGGCCGGCATGGACGCGGGCCGGGCGGGCGGCTTCGGATACGTCGTCGGCGTCGACCGGACCGGACAGGGCGAAGCGCTGTACGCGCACGGCGCGAGCGTCGTCGTCAAGGACCTCGCCGAGCTGGGAGGCAAGCGGTGATCACCCACCGGTCGTACACGGTCGAGCCGTGGGCCGTGCGCGAGACCGACCTGAACCTCGACGTCCTCGCGCAGAGCGAGTCGGTGTTCGCGCTGTCCAACGGGCACGTCGGCTGGCGCGGCAATCTGGACGAGGGCGAACCGCACGGCCTGCCCGGCAGCTACCTCAACGGGGTCCACGAGCTGCACCCGCTGCCTTACGCCGAGGCCGGGTACGGCTACCCGGAGTCCGGACAGACGGTCATCAACGTCACCAACGGCAAGGTCATCAGGCTGCTGGTCGACGACGAGCCGTTCGACCTGCGCTACGGCCGTCTCGTCCGGCACGAGCGGGTGCTGGACCTGCGCCGCGGGGTGCTGGAGCGCACCTGCGAGTGGACGTCCCCGGCCGGCTCCACGGTCCGGGTGCGCTCGACCCGGCTGGTGTCGCTGACCCAGCGGGCGGTCGCCGCGGTGGCGTACGAGGTGGAGGCGGTCGGCAGCCGCAGCCGGGTGGTGATCCAGTCGGAGCTGGTCGCCAACGAGCAGTTGCCCGGGGCGAACGGCGATCCGCGCGCGGCGATGGCCCTGCAGTCACCGCTGGAGCAGGAGGACGGCTTCGCCTCCGGTGACCGGCTGCGGCTGGTGCACCGCACCCGGCGCAGCGGCCTGCGGGTGGCGGTGGCCGCCGACCACGTGGTCAGCGGCCCCGACCGCACCACGACCCGCAGCGAGGCCGACATCGACGTGGCCCGGCTGACCGTCACCTCCGTCCTGGAGCCCGGCCAGAGCCTGCGGGTGGAGAAGCTGGTCGCCCACGGCTGGTCCGGCGCCCGCTCGCTGCCCGCGATGGCCGACCAGGTCGACGCGGCCCTCGCGGCCGCCGCGCACGACGGCTGGCAGGGACTGCTGGACGACCAGCGGGCCCACCTTGACGACTTCTGGGACCGCGCGGACGTCGAGGTGGACGGCGACGAGGAGATCCAGCAGGCCGTACGGTTCGCGCTCTTCCACGTGCTGCAGGCCGGGGCCCGCGCCGAGCGGCGGGCGATACCCGCCAAGGGACTCACCGGCTCCGGCTACGACGGGCACGCCTTCTGGGACACCGAGATGTTCGTGCTGCCCGTCCTCACCCACACCGCCCCCGACGCCGTCGCCGAAGCGCTGCGCTGGCGGCACAACACCCTGGACGAGGCCCGCGAGCGCGCCGCCCAACTCGGGCTCGGCGGCGCCGCGTTCCCCTGGCGCACCATCCAGGGCGCGGAGGGCTCGGCCTACTGGCCGGCCGGCACCGCCGCCTTCCATGTGAACGCCGGCATAGCCGACGCCGTCCTGCGCTACGTCGAGGCCACCGGCGACCTCGACTTCGAGCGCGAGACGGGCGTGGAGCTGCTGGTGGAGACGGCCCGGCTGTGGCGCTCGCTGGGCCACCACGACCACCACGGCGTCTTCCACATCGACGGCGTCACCGGCCCCGACGAGTACAGCGCGGTCGCCGACGACAACACGTACACCAATCTGATGGCACGTCAGAATCTGCTCGCGGCGGCGGACTTCGCCGAGCGGCACGCGCGGGAGGCACAGCGCCTCGGCGTGGACGAGGAGGAGAGCGCCGCCTGGCGGGACGCCGCCGAGGCCATCCACATCCCCTACAACGACGAACTCGGTGTGCACGAGCAGCACGCCGGCTTCACCCGCTACCAGCGCTGGGACTTCGCCGGCACCCGCCCCGAGCAGTACCCGCTGCTGCTGAACTTCCCCTACTTCGACCTCTACCGCAAACAGGTCGTCAAACAGGCCGACCTGGTGCTGGCGATGTACACCTGCGGCGCCTCCTTCGACGACGAGCAGGTCGCCCGCAACTTCGCCTACTACGAGCCGCTGACCGTGCGCGACTCCTCCCTGTCCGCCTGCGTGCAGGCCGTCATCGCCGCCCAGGCCGGCCATCTGCGGCTCGCCTACGACTACACGGCCGAGGCCGCCCTGATGGACCTCGCGGACCTGGAGCACAACACCCGGGACGGGCTGCACATCGCCTCGCTGGCCGGTACGTGGATGGCACTGGTCGCGGGCTTCGGCGGGATGCGGCGCGACGGCGAGGGCCTGCGGTTCGCGCCCCGCCTCCCGGAGCGGCTGCGCCGGGTGGCCTTTCACCTGCAGTACCGCACCCGCCGTCTGCGCGTGGAGATCGGCGCCGACAAGGCCACCTACACGCTCCTCGCCGGGCCCCCGCTCAGGCTCCACCACCACGGTGAGGCGCTGACGGTCAGCGCCGACGAGCCGGCCGTCCGCGCGGTGCCGCCGCTCGGCCCGCGCTCCGCCCCGGCGCAGCCCGCGCACCGGGCGCCGCACGCCCGCTGAATCCCGGCCCGGCGGGCCGTGCCCGCCGGGCCTCAGGCGCCGTCCGCGGTGAGCAGTTCGCGCAGCGCCCGCTCCTGGTCGGCGCTCAGACCGGTCACGAACCGCCGGAGCGCGCCGATCGGGTCGGGCCCCCGGTCCAGCGCCTCGTGCATCGCCTCGGCGGTCAGCTGCGCCGCGTCCTTCGCCGGCCGGTAAGCGCCGCGCCGGCCGCCGGCGTCCCGCAGCACCAGCCCCTTGTCGTACAGGCGTTTGAGGATGGTGTGCACCGTGTTGTAGGCGAGCGCCCCGTCGATCCCGGCCTGCACCTCCGCCGGGGTCAGCGGCCGGTCGGTGGCCCACAGCACGGCCAGCACCTCGTGCTCCAGCTCCCCGGCGCTGCGCCGCTCCGCCCGGTCAGGGGACCCTCTGCCAGCCATGCCCCAACCTTACAGCGCGTAGGGCCGTCGGCCGGACGGTCCCGCCTGCCGGGCATGTCCAGGTGGTTCACGTTACTTTGGCCGTGTTTTGCCCGAGGGAGAGGTGACCATGGCCGACAGCGCGCACAGGACACGCGAGGCGGCCCGGCGTGCGCGCACGCGCCGCGAGTCCGCCCGGCCCCGAGGGGCTCGGTCCGCCCGGCGCGCCGGCCTCGCTCCGCCGCTCGCCGCCGTCGCCGTGGCCTTCACTCTGGCCCAACTGCTGCTCGTCCGGCCCGGCATGGGCCTCGGCTGGGACGAGACGGTGTACGTCAGCCAGGTCGCCGGACACGCTCCCGCGGCCTTCTTCAGCGCGCCCCGCGCACGCGGCGTCTCCCTGCTCGTCGCGCCCGTGGCGGCCTGGTCCTCGTCCACGGTCCTGCTGCGGATCCACCTCGCCCTGCTGTCCGGCCTCGCCCTGTACCTGGCCCTGCGGGCCTGGCGCGGTCTGTTCCCGGACCGCGTCCTCGCCCTGGCCGGGGCCCTGTTCGCCTCCCTGTGGGTGACCCTGTTCTACGGCCCGCAGGCCATGCCCAACTACTGGGTGGCCGTCGGCGCCCTGGCCGCCGTCGCCTGCTTCCTGCGGGTCCGTGCGGACCACCGGGACCGGGCCGCGCTGTGGGGCCTGGCCGCGAGCGGCGCGCTGATGGCCTGGATGCGGCCGATGGACGCGGTCTGGGCCGCCCTGCCGCTGCTCGCCCTCGGCCTGCCGCGCCGCCACTGGCGGTCCCTCCTGGCCCTGCTCGCGGGACTCGCCGCCGGGGCCCTCGAATGGGTGATCGAGGCGTACGCCGGCTACGGCGGTCTCACCCGGCGCCTGGCCGACGCGTCGGCGATCCAGGGTGGACTGGGCCTGCATGTGGCCGTCGTCGACCAGCTCCGCAGCCTCGGCGGGCGGGCCCTGTGCCGGCCCTGCACGGGGGCACTGCCCCACCCGCTGGTCACCGCCTGGTGGTTCGCGCTGCCCCTGGCCGCCGGGCTCGGCCTGGCGCTCGCGGTCCGGGCCCGGCGGACCGCGCCCACCCTGCTGCCGCTCGCCTGCGGGGCGACGGCCGCCTTCCCCTACCTGTTCATGATCGGTTACGCGGCGCCCCGCTTCCTGCTCCCGGCGTACGCCCTGCTCGCCATCCCCGTCGCCGAGGCGCTGCTCCATCCGCTGACCACGCGACCGGGGGCCCGGCGGACGACGGCCCTGACCCTCGTGGCGCTGGGCCTCGCCACTCACCTCGCCGTTCAGCTGGCCGTCCTGACCGCCGTCGTCAGCCGCACGACCGCCGCCCACCGCGAGTGGTCCCGCACCGCCGCCACCCTGCACCGGCTCGGCGTCCGCCCGCCCTGTCTGCTCACCGGGAACGAGGCCATCCCGGTCGCGTACTACGCCGGTTGCTCCTCGGCGGCGACGTCCGGCCACAACGCCAACACCACGGCCTCGACGATCGCCCGCACCGCCCGCCACACGCCCGTGGCCGCGCTGGTGCCCACGGGCTCCCGCCCACCCGGGTACGCCCGCACCTGGCCCTCCGTGCCGCTCACCGGGCAGCGCCTCTACTACGCCCTGCCGAGGACCGGCCCCTAGGGCCGACGGCATCGACGGGATCGACGGGATCGACGGGATCGACGGGCGAGGTTAGGTACGCGACCTGCGGGAAACGCGGACCGGGACCGAGCGCGTGCCGAGACGGAGGCGATGATGAGCGATCAGCAGGCAGGCGGAAGCCCGATGGCGGACGACGTCTACCAGCCCACCGGGACCAACGAGGAACAGGAGGACGCCGGTCCCCTGGATCTTCAGGACGCGGTGGACGAGCGCGACTACGACGACGTCCTCGACGAGGGCTACTCCCCGCCCGAGCGGCCCCTGGGCGTCACCAAGTACGGCACCACCGCCGCCGAGCAGCACGAGGGCGAGACGCTCGACGAGCGGCTCCGCCAGGAGGTGCCGGACGTGGAGGCACCGGTGGGCGACGCGACCGGCGACCTCCCCGGCGGCGAGGGCGAACCGGTCGACCCCGAGGCGGGCGACGCCAGAGCGGGCCGGCTGGTCGCCCCCGACGAGGGCGCCCACACCGACACCACGAAGGAGGAGGTCGCCTTCGACGTGGGGATCGACGGGGGAGCGGCCGGCGCGGAGGAGGCGGCCATGCACGTCACCGAGGAACCCGAACGCGGAGCGCCTTAGCGGGACTTGATCCCGGGCCGGCCGCGTCCGCGGCCGGCCCACGGCCGTCCGCGCCGGCTCGGCGACGCGGACACGACTCGGCGCCGGGCGGGCGCGCCCCCTCAACGAGGGCGTGCCCGCCCGGCGCCTCCCCGTTGGTGTCCTGCCTGCTTCCCGGACCGCCCTGTCAGGGCAGCAGCTTCTCGATGGCCGACGGACCCTCGGTCTCCAGCTTGCGGCGCGCCCAGTCGAGGGTCGCCGGGGTGACGTCCCTGCCCGTCGCCATCACCAGGTCCTCCGGGGTCAGACCCCGGGAAGGAGCGGTGTGGAGCAGAGCGTCCGGGGTGCGGTGGTCGTCGGACGACCGGGACCCTTCGGGTGTGGATGTCGACATGATGCCTCCTCCTCGGTCCGGATGACCGCATCCGTGCCGGTGCCGCCGAACGGGGCACATTCTCACCATTCACCGCCGCGCCGGACCCTGCATCCGGAAGGGGCCGCAGAGCGGGGTGAGGACCGCCTGCCCAGCCCGCGCCGAAGCACTCGCCCGTAAGCTGGAAATCCGCCCATACCCTGGAAAACAGCAGCGTTCCGCACCGGGGAGGCCTCAACGATGGCCGACATGCCCTTCCAGCAGGAGTCGTCCCGAAGCCCCCGCTACCTGCCGATCGCCGAGCACGGTCTCATCGGCGACCTGCGCAGTGTCGCGCTGGTCGGCACCAACGGCACGATCGACTGGTACTGCTCACCGTCCTTCGACGCCCCCAGTGTCTTCGCGTCGATCCTGGACGCCGAGCGCGGCGGCAGCTTCGAGCTGGCCGCCGCCGTACCGGGGCGCACCAAGCAGTTCTACTTCCCCGACACCAACGTCCTGATCACCCGCTTCTTCACCGAGGACGGCGTCGGCGAGGTGCAGGACTTCATGCCTGTCACCGGGGACGGGCGCGCCGCCGAGTCGGCCCGGCACCGGCTGATCCGGCGCGTGATGTGCGTGCGCGGCACCGTCCCCTTCCGGGCGAGGGTCGCGCCCCGCTTCAACTACGGCGCCGACCCGCACACCGTGCGCAGGCTGAACGGCCTGCTCTTCTTCGAGTCCCCCGAACGCTCCCTGGCGCTCACCTCCACCGTCGCCATGGAGTGCGACGGACGGGACGCGTGGGCCGACTTCAAACTCGGCGAGGGCGAGACCGCGGTGTTCGCCCTGGACCTGGCCGGCGAGGAGGTGCCACCGCGTGGCTGCCCCCACATGGAGGCCGAGCACGAGTTCAACGCCACGGTCACCTACTGGCGGCGCTGGCTCCACCAGTCCCGCTACCGGGGCCGCTGGCGCGAGATGGTCCACCGCTCCGCGCTCACCCTCAAGCTGCTCACCTACGCCCCCACCGGCGCCATCGTCGCCGCCCCCACCACCAGCCTGCCCGAGCAGCTCGGCGGCGAGCGCAACTGGGACTACCGCTACGTGTGGGTGCGCGACGCAGCCTTCGCCGTCTACGCGCTGCTGCGGCTCGGCTTCACCGGCGAGGCCGAGGCGTTCATGCGGTTCCTGACCACGCACATCAGCCCCGGCTGCGGCGACCACTCCGGACCACTGCAGATCATGTACGGCATCGACGGCCGCACCGAGCTGCCCGAACGCGAACTCACCCACCTGGAGGGCCATCTCGGCTCCGCCCCGGTCCGGGTCGGCAACGCCGCCGCCGACCAGCTCCAGCTCGACATCTACGGCGCCCTGATCGACTCCATCTACCTCTACGACAAGTGGGCACAGCCAATCTCCAGTGGCCAGTGGGACGACGTGTGCCACCTCGTGGCGTGGGTGTGCGACCACTGGGACCAGCCCGACGAGGGCGTGTGGGAGACCCGGGGCGGCCGCCGCAACTTCCTGTACTCGCGGCTGATGTGCTGGGTCGCCGTGGAACGGGCCATCCGCCTGGCCAACCGGCGCGGCCTCCCCGCCGACCTGCCCCGCTGGCGCCAGTCCCGCGACACCATCTACCGGTGGATCATGGACCGCGGCTGGTCCGAGCGGCGCGGCGCCTTCGTCCAGCACGAGGACAGCGAGGTGCTCGACGCGGCCGTGCTCATGATGCCGCTCGCCAAGTTCATCGCGCCCACCGACCCCAAATGGCTGTCCACCCTGGACGCCCTCACCGAGGACCTGGTCTCCGACTCCCTCGTCTACCGCTACGACCCGCAGGCCAGCCCCGACGGACTCCGCGGCGACGAGGGCACCTTCTCGATCTGCTCGTTCTGGTACGTCGAGGCCATGGTCCGGGCCGGACGGGTCGACGAGGCCCGGCTGGCCTTCGAGAAGATGCTCACCTACGCCAACCACCTCGGCCTGTACGCCGAGGAGATCGGCCGCACCGGCGAGCAGCAGGGCAACTTCCCGCAGGCCTTCACCCATCTGTCCCTCATCAGCGCCGCCTTCAACCTCGACCGCGTCCTCGGCTGACCCGCCCCGGCGGGACACGCGCACAGGCGGCGGATGCCGTGTGTCTGCGGACCGCACGGGTACCCGGGGGCCCTGCGAAGGGCAATGGACCCAGGGTCCGTCGAAGGAGGAGACCCCGCATGACCAGCACCAGCGAGACCGGCGATGTCACCGGAACCCGTGACAAGGACTACAACCTCATCTGGTACGTCGAGGCGTGCCTGAGCAACGCCCTGCGTCTGGAGCAGTACATCCAGGACGCCGACCGGGAGAAGGACAACGAGGTCGTGGAGCTGTTCCGCAAGGCCCAGTCGGACAGCCGCAAGGGCGCCGAACTGGGCAAGCAGCTGCTGCGCTCGCGGCTCGGCGGCTGACCGGACCCCCGCCGGGCGCGCGCAGCGCTTCGCCCGCGTGCCCGGCGGATGCGCCGGCCGGGAGTACTCCGGCTCCCGCCTTCAGGACAGTGGCTGCTCCGCCCAGATGATCTTCCCGTTGGGGGTGTACCGGGTACCCCAGCGCTCGGCGAGCTGCGCGACCAGGAACAGGCCCCGGCCGCCCTCGTCGGTGCTCGCCGCGTACCGCAGATGCGGGGAGGTGGTGCTGCCGTCGGAGACCTCGCAGATCAGCGTCCGCTCGCGCAGCAGCCGTACCCCGATCGGGGCGCGCCCGTAGCGGATGGCGTTGGTCACCAGCTCGCTGAGGATCAGCTCCGTGGTGAACGACAGCTCCTCCAGGCCCCAGGAGTCGAGCCG
Organism: Streptomyces sp. NPDC047869; assembly: GCF_040704065.1. Lineage (NCBI taxonomy): Bacteria > Bacillati > Actinomycetota > Actinomycetes > Kitasatosporales > Streptomycetaceae > Streptomyces > Streptomyces sp. NPDC047869. The sequence continues at coordinate 44,927 of NZ_JBEYRK010000040.1, read as the reverse complement.
CCGGACCACCGACGCCCGCACCTCGGCCACGGCCGCCGGATCGGACGGCACCTGCCACTCGGCGACCCGGTCCGTGCCGAGGACCCGGGTGCGCGCCACGATCAGCGCCACGTCGTCGCTGGGCCGGGCCGGGAGGACGTCCAGCACGCTCCGGCAGGTCTCCTCGGGCGCCGCGCCGGGCGCCCGGCGCAGCGCGTCGCGCAGTAGTTCGAGGCCGACGTCGATGTCCCGGTCCCGGTCCTCCACCAGACCGTCGGTGTAGAGCACCAGACTGCTGCCCTCCGCCAGCTCCAGATCGACCGTCTCGAACGGCAGCCCGCCCAGGCCCAGCGGAGGACCCGCGGGCACCTCCGGGAACTCCACCTCGCCGTCCGGGCGCACGAGCACCGGCGGCGGATGCCCGGCCCGGGCGACGGTGCAGCGGCGGGACACCGGGTCGTACACCGCGTACAGACAGGTCGCGCCGGTGACCGCGGCACCGTCGGCCGGGGTCTCGTCCTGGTCGATGCGGCCCACCAGCTCGTCGAGCAGGCCGAGCAGTTCGTCGGGCGGCAGATCGAGGGCGGAGAAGTTGTGCACCGCCGTGCGCAGCCGACCCATCGTCGCCGCCGCGTGCAGCCCGTGCCCCACGACGTCGCCCACCACCAGGGCCACCCGGGCGCCGGACAGCGGCAGTACGTCGAACCAGTCGCCGCCCACCCCGGCCTGCGCCGGCAGATAGCGGTAGGCGATCTCCAGGGCGCCCTGCTCGGGCAGGGAGCGCGGCAGCAGGCTGCGCTGCAGGGCCACCGCCATGCTGTGCTCACGCGTGTAGCGGCGGGCGTTGTCGATGGACACGGCGGCCCGCGCCACCAGTTCCTCGGCGAGGGCCAGCTCCTCGGCGTCGAACGGCTGCGGCTTCTCCGAACGCCAGAAGTTGGCCAGACCCAGGACCAGGCTGCCCGCCCGCAGCGGCACGGTGATCAGCGAGTGGATCCCGTACGCCACGACCTGGCCGGTGCGCCGCGCGTCCTGCGCCAGCCAGCCCGGCGCCTCACGGAGCACCGGCTCCACGACGGACTGCCCCGTCGTCAGGCTCCGGGCCTGCGGTGACGTCGACACGAACCGGATGCGCTCCCCCAGCGGATACAGCGGGGCGTCCTCGCGGATGCCGCTGAACGCCGCCCGGCGCAGCGCGGTGCCGGGCTTCGGCTCCTCGCCCTTCAGCACCGCGTCGAACAGGTCCACGGTGACGAAGTCCGCGAACCGGGGCACGGCCAGCCCGGCCAGCTCCTCCGCCGTACGGGCCACGTCCAGGCTGGTGCCGATGCCCACCCCGGCGTCGTACAGCATGTTCAGCCGCTCGCGCGCCACCTCCGCGCGGCCGGACAGGGCACGCAGCTCGGTGGAGTCGCGCAGCGTGGTGACGCTGCCCGGCGGCCCGCCGCGCAGGTCGGTGGGACGCTGGTTGATGGCCAGCAGCCGGTCCTTGACCAGATGCACCTCGTCGGTGGCGACCCGGCCGGAGGCGAGCAGCCCGGCCGTCTCGTCGTCCAGCCCCAGTTCCAGCACATGCCGCTGCTCGGCGTCCTCCGGAAGGTCCAGCAGCCGCTGCGCCTCGTCGTTGGCGAGCAGCAGCCGGCCACCGCCGCCGACGATGAGGACGCCCTCCCGGACGGAGTGCAGCACCGCGTCGTGGTGTTCGTACATCCGGGTCATCTCGTACGGCCCGAGGCCGTGCGTCTGGCGCAGCAGCCGTCTGCTGACCAGGGCCGTTCCCGCGGTGGCCAGCATCATCGCCGCCCCGGCCGCCGCGAGCAGCAGGGGAAGCTGCTGGTCGGCCGTGCCGCCCACGTGCGCGGTGGTGATGCCGGACGACACCAGGCCCACCACCTTGCCGGACTTGTCCTTGACCGGCACCACGACCTGCACCAGCGGGCCGATCGTCCCGTTGACCTCCTCGACGACCGTGCCGCCGGCGACGGCCGGCGCGATCGTCCCGACGAACTTCTTGCCGATCCGGTCCGGCTTGGGATGGGTGTACCGGGTGCCGTCGGTCGACATCACGACGACGAAGTCCACGCCGGTCGCCTTGCGGGTGGCCTCGGTACGCGGCTGCAGGACCGCCGTCGGGTCCGGGGCGCGCAGCGCGGCGGCCGTGCCGGGCGCGTTGGCGAACGACTCGGCGACGGCGAGCGAGCGGTTGCGGGCCTCCTGGTCGCTGTCGTGCCGTACCTGGAGCACCTGGGCCACCACGGCCGACACGACCAGCAGCAGCACGATCACCACTTGCAGCAGGAACACCTGCCCGGCGACGCTGCGTCCGGTCACCGCCGACCGCAGCACGCCCGGCGGTGCGCCGTTGACGCCGGGTGCCCGCTGCCCCGGTGCGCGCGGATGCCCGAAGGAACGGGGCGGCCGAGTCTCGGGCCGGCCGGGCAGTCGGACCATGAGCCCATGTCTACACTGCGCGGCCCTGGGTGGCGAGGGCGTCGGCCGAGGCGGCCGCCGCCGGCGCCGCGCGCGTGCCGCGGTCACCGCCCCTGCGCCGGGCGCCGGGTGGCGAGCAGCAGGGCCACGTCGTCGGGCCGGGCGGAGGCGGTCCGGGCGGTGGCGGTGAGCCGGTCGGCGACCCCGGCGAGGGAGCCGCCCCGCCGTCCGACGGCCGCCCCGGCCCGCGACAGCGCCAGGGCCAGCGCGGCGATGCCGTCGTCGATGTCGGTGCCGGGCCGCTCCACCAGCCCGTCGGTGTACAGGGCGAGGACCGCCCGCGGCTCCAGCCGCAGCCCGGTCACCGGGTACTGGGCCCGCGGATCCACCCCGAGGACGACACCACCGGGAATGTCCAGCACGGTGGTCCGTCCGTCGGGGCGGCGCAGCAGCGGCGGCGGATGCCCCGCCCGGGCCGCCCGGGCCCGTCCGGTGGCCGGGTCCAGCCGGACGTAGCAGCAGCTCGCGAACTGGCCGGGGTCGAGGTCGATCAGCAGCCGGTTGGTGCCGCTCAGCACCTCGTCGGGCGGCCGGTCCCCGAGCGCGAAAGCCCGCACCGCGCTGCGCAGTTGGCCCATGGTGGCCGCCGCCTGCACACCGTGTCCCTGCACATCGCCGATCACCAGCGCCAGCCCGCTGCCCGCCTCCACCACGTCGTACCAGTCGCCGCCCACGTCCATGCCCTGGGTGCCGGGCAGATAGCGGCCGGCCGTCTCCACCCGGGGATGCGCCGACAGCCGCCGGGGCAGCAGGGCCTGCTGGAGCCCCCGGGCCAGCGCGGCCTCGCTGTCGTAGCGCTGGGCCCGCTCCATCGCCTGCGCGATCAGTCCGGCGAGCGAGGTGAGCACGGAGCGCTCCTGCGTGCTGAAGCGGCGCGGGCGGTCGAACCCGAGGATGCAGGAGCCGACGGGCCGGCCGGAGGCGATCAGCGGAAGGAAGGCACGGGCTCCCTCCTCGGCGTCCAGGGCGAGCCCGGGGTACATGTCCGCCAGCAGCCGCATGGACTCGAAGAACAACGGGCGCCCGGTGGTGAGGGTCTCCACGCCAGGTATGCGCTCGTCCAGGCCGACGCCGTCGAACGGGGCGAGGAAGCCCTGCGGGAAACCGGTCTCCCAGGCCAGGTACAGATGGCGGTCCTGAAGCAGGTAGATGGCCAGGCGGCGGCCGCCGAACGCGGGCAGCAGCTCCCGCATCACCACCGCCGACACCTGCCGGGCGGTGACCGCGTCGGCCAGCGCGATCGCCAGCGCGATGGGCCGGTACAGCGGGGCCAGCGAGTGATCGCCGAGCACCGTGTCCTCCGGGGGGTGCGGCTCGCCCGGCGGCTGTCCGCCGGCCTCCGGCTCCGCCGCCGCGTCCACGTGGCTGGCCGGGACGAGCGTGCAGGTGAGGATGTCCGGGCCGGGATGGACCGTCAGCGCGAGCCAGTCACCCCCGGCGGGCCCGGCGGCACCCCGCGGCGGGCGCCGGACGTGCACGTGCACCGGTTCGTGCGACAGCAGCACACCGCGCAGATGGTCGTCGTACGGCGGCCCCGTCAGCCACGGCATCGCCTCCCACAGCGGACGGCCGAGGAGCGCCCGCCGCTCCCGGCCCGCCAGCCGGGCCGCGGCCGGGTTGACGTACACGACCAGCCCCATCCGGTCCAGGCAGAACACCCCCTGGGGAAGCAGATCGGCCGCGCCGTCCGCCGCCGCGGCGGGACCCGGCTCGAAGACGATGCCGCCCACCAGGACCTTCGCGCCCGGGTCCGCCTTCGGCCACAGGTCCAGGAGCCGGAGGACACCGGCCACCGATCTGACGCTCAGCGGCGTGGGCGGCGGCTTCCCGGCGGCGGTCCCGCGCAGCGCGGCCAGGATCCGTTCCGCCTCGTCCCGGGACAAGGCGTCCGCGAGCGCCGGGCCGGTGCCCGGGGAGTCGCCCGGCCGCACCCCGAGCAGCGCGCTCAGCCGGTCGTCGGCGTCCACCGAGGAGGTCGCCGGGTCCCAGGTGAAGCGGCCCACCCGGGTCTCCGCGGGACACGTGACGGGCGGCCGCGCGCACAGCGGGTCCCCGTCCCAGGCGAGTGCCGCCTCCGCCCCGTCCGCGAGACCGAGCAGCTCGGCGCCCAGTCCTTCGGCCAGCCGTCCGAGCAGCTCCTGGTCCAGCAGCTCGTCCACCGCGGCCGGCACCGCCGGACGCAGCACCGTGAGCACCCCGAGCGGCTCCGCCCCGCCCGGCACGGGCACGTGCACCGAGCCGAACGGGAACGGCAGCCCCGCCGCGAACTGCGGATACCGGCGCACCGTCTCCGTGGCGTCGGGCAGGACCACCGGGACGCCGAGACGGTAGGCGTCGGCCACCGGGAAGGGCCGGCCGACGTGCAGCCGCCACCAGGGCCGGAACAGCGGCCCGGGCAGTCCCACCAGCACGGCGAGGCGCAGCAGCCCCGGGGTGCTGGAGCGCAGGTAGACACCGGCCACGCGGCCGCCGGCCGCGTCGAGCGCGGCGGTCGAGGCGTCGACCAGCAGCGTGGCCAGCCGGGCCCGCGTACCGGCCGTGCGCTCGCCGCTCACCGCCATGGGTGCCTGCCTCCCGTACCGCCGCCCGGGTGGATGACACAGCAAGAATGCGCCCCCCGGGCTGCGGACCGCACCTGGGCGGAGCGGAACGGGCGGCGGGGGGAGCGGCCCGCACACCCATCGGGACGCCGGCGGACCCGTGGGGGGAGGGGGGCGCGCGGCCGGTCAGGACTCCTTGGTCTTCGGCGGCAGGACCCGGCCGGCCCTAGGCCCGGTGCCCTCCGGCAGGACGCGGCCGGCCCGCAGGCTGCGCAGGGCGAGGAGCAGGACGGCGATGTCGTCCAGGTAGACCGGGTCCGGCAGCAGATCGGTGGGCAGCACCAGGTACACGACCGCACCCCAGAACACCCACCGCGGTCCGGTCGGCAGCCCGGCGCGCCGCAGGGTGCGCCGGGCGCGGACCAGGCGTACCAGCAGGCCGACGGCGACGGCGAGCAGCACCGCCGCGACGACGGCGCCGATCACCAGCCAGGTCGCGGTGGAATCCATGCGGCCTCCAGTCCCTCGTGACGGACGGGGCGGGCCGGTGCGGCCCCCTTCACTTCCCCTTCTCCTCCCTCTGCCCGGTCCCGGCCGCCGTACCGCGTCGCGTGCGGATCCACTACCGCGGCTCCACCGCGCCGGCGCTGTCGGCGCGCTCGATGCCGGGGACTTCGGGAACCTCCGGGACCTCGGGGAGGCCGGGCACTCCTGGGGCTTCGGAGGGGCCTGTGGCCGGTGCCGGGCGCGGGCCCCTGACGGTGAACCGCAGCCGTTCGAAGGTCCGCGTCAGCTGCTGGAGCGCGGCGGGCGTCCGGGCGCCGGACCGCTGCTGCTGCGGCAGTTCGGCGGGGGCGGGCGCGTCGCGGAGGGCGGCCAGCGCCTGGTGGGCCTGCTCGGCGGCCTCCCGGTACAGGTCCCGGGACATCGTCATCGCCTCCAGCGCGTCGGCGTACATGGCGACGAGTTCCCGCTGCCGCTCCAGTTCCTCCTGGAGCGTCGTCAGGGTCCAGTTCTCGCGCAGGTCCGTCAGCGCCTGCTGGGCACCGCGCGGCAGGGGCCGGGGGAGGGCCACGAAGTGGCGCAGCGCGGCCACGAGCCCGGCCGGCTCCGAGCCGTCCAGGAAGACGGTGCGGACGCTGTGCTCCCGGCTGTCGTAGTCCTCGGGCCTCGGGTCCGGCGGCAGCAGTACGGCACCGCCTCGGGGCACCTCGACGCCGAGGTCCTTCAGCGCCCAGTTGACGGCGCGGAACTGCTGCGGCGCGGCCCGGTGCTCCATCACACGGTGCCGGAGTCCGGGCGGCAGCAGCCGGGCCAGGGGCAGCCTGCCCTGCTCGTCGGGGGTCATCGCCTCGTGCACGACGACATGGGCGCACCAGGAGTCACGGGCCGCGTCCTTCAGCCGGCGCCGGGTCTCCTTGTCGTCGTCGGGCAGCGGGTTGACCTGGCGGAAGCGCAGGCCCGCGACGGTGGGGTGGTGGTCCCAGTCGCCGTCGGCGCCCTCCGCCGGTCCGGCCTCGGGCCAGAACAGGGTCGCGGGGGAGGGCCACGCCTCGTCCCACGGGCGCTCCGCCTCGGCGACGAGCGTCCATTCCTGCCCCTCGGGCCGGGTGGCCCGCGGTACGAGGGTGAGCCGGGCCCGTACGGTCACGGTGCCGCCGGCCCGCCAGCGGGCCTCGAAGATCCGTTCGGGGGAGTCGCCGGGCACGGGCGGCTCGGCGAAGTCGTCGATGTCCCCGCTCTCCTTGTGCCGTCCGAGGGTGCGGCGGACGACGTCCTCGGCGGCGGGTCCGGGGTGGCGGCCCCGGGCCGCCCAGAGGGTCTGCGGGATGGCGACGTGGTCGGTGGCGGAGTTCGACATGGGCCAATCTGCTGATGGGGTCAGGTGAGCTACCCAGTATCACCGCCGGGGGGCGGATCGCGTCGAGGGGGCCCCGCGCGGCGCGCCGCGCCACCGGTGGCACGGGCGCGGAGCGCGTCACGGACGGGCCGGCGGTGGTACGCCCGCGCGCCCGGCGCGGGCCCGACGCTCCCGCGTACAGGGCGCGCGCCGGTCTGCCGCGACGCACGCCGCTCACCCGAGGCGCGCGCCGATCACCCGGGGCGCGCGCCGCACGCGTCACGCGACCGCCGTTCACACGTCCCGGCGCCGTGACCGGACGCACACAATGGTGCGTCGGACGGGGCCCGCCCACCCATCCGCTCGGGGCGGGCCCCGTCCGCCGGCGCGAGTTACGCGCCGCTCTCCCGCAGCATGTCCTCACGCTCGACGAGCTTCACGCGCTCACGGCCCTGCGGCTCGCCCAGCGCGCGCTCGGCGGCGTCCAGCTTGTACCAGCCCTCCCACGTGGTGAAGCGGACCTCGCGCTCGGCGAGGAAGGCGTCCACGGCCTCCGGCGCCGGTGAGGCGGGGGCGTGCAGGCGGCCGTTGGCGTGGTCGTCGAGCAGGTTGGCCACGGTCTCGTTGGCGTCGCCCTTGGTGTGGCCGATGAGGCCGATGGGGCCGCGCCGGATCCAGCCGGTGACGTACGTCGACTGCAGGTGGCCGCCGCTCTCCTCGAGGACCCGGCCGCCCTGGTCCGGGACCGTGCCGGAATCCAGGTCCCAGGGCAGCTTGGGCAGCTTGTCGGAGAGGTAGCCCACCGCGCGGTACACGGCGCTGACGTCCCAGTCCTTGAACTCGCCGGTGCCCTTGACGTTCCCGGTGCCGTCGAGGGCGGTGCGCTCGGTGCGCAGGCCGACGACCCTGCCGTCCTCGCCGAGGATCTCCGCCGGGGACTCGAAGAAGTGCAGGAACAGCTTGTGCGGCCGGTGGCCCACGTCGCGGATCGCCCAGTTCTCCAGGGTTTTGGCGACCATGTCGGCCTGCTTGTTGCCGCGCCGCGTCTCGATGGAGCCCGCGTCGTAGTCGATGTCCTCGGGGTCGACGATGACCTCGATGTTGGGGGAGTGGTCCAGCTCGCGCAGCTCCATCGGGCTGAACTTCGCCTGCGCCGGGCCACGCCGGCCGAAGACGTGGATCTCCTTGGCCCGGTTCGCCTTCAGGCCGTCGTACACGTTCGGCGGGATCTCGGTGGGCAGCAGCTCGTCGGCCGTCTTGGCGAGGACGCGGGCCACGTCGAGCGCCACGTTGCCGACGCCGAGCACGGCGACCTTCTCGGCGTCCAGCGGCCAGGTGCGCGGCACGTCCGGGTGGCCGTCGTACCAGGAGACGAAGTCTGCGGCGCCGTAGGAGCCGTCCAGTTCGACGCCGGGTATGGACAGGTCGCGGTCGGCGGTGGCGCCGGTCGAGAAGATCACCGCGTCGTAGAACGCCCGGAGGTCGTCCAGGCTGATGTCGGTGGGGTAGTCGACGTTGCCGAAGAGGCGGATCTGCGGCTTGTCGAGCACCTGGTGCAGGGCGGTGATGATGCCCTTGATACGCGGGTGGTCGGGCGCCACGCCGTAGCGGATCAGGCCGAACGGGGCGGGCATCCGCTCGAAGAGGTCGATGGAGACACCGGGCTCGGCGGCCACCTCGGACTTGAGCAGGGCGTCGGCGGCGTAGATCCCGGCGGGGCCGGCTCCGACGATGGCTACCCGCAGGGGGCGCGGCATGATCAGTTCCCTTCGAGCGTGAACATTCGAGCCTGAACAGGAGACTCGCTCGATCGGGAAGCCTAAGCTAAGGCAGCCCTAAGTTAGTACGCGGGTCCCGTCTATGACCTCATAAGCTGATCTTATGAGGCACCAAGGAGCCGCTTATGCCCCGGCCCGGGCCGGGGCCGGGGCGCCCGCGAGGCGGGTCAGGCGGGCCGGATCACCCGGTGGATCGCGGACTCCCCGGCGCCGTAGACCGACTCCTCGCGGATGGTGGATCCCGGTCCCGGCGCATGGATCATCATGCCGCCGCCGATGTGCAGGCCCACGTGCCGGTCGTCCTCGAAGAACAGGACGAGGTCGCCCGGTTCGAGTCCGGCGAGGGTGACCGGTGTGCCGGCCAGGGCCTGCTCGTGCGCGGCACGTGGCAGCGTGACCCCGGCGGCCTGCCACGCGGCCCGCGTGAGGCTGGAGCAGTCGTAGGACTCCGGCCCGGTGGCCCCCCAGACACAGGGCTTGCCGATCTGCGCCCGGGCGAACGCGATGGCCCTGGCGGCGCGTGTCGTGTCGGTGGTGACGGGGGCGGGGAACGGTGTGAAGGAGCCGGTGCCGGTCAGGGCGGGCTGCGGAAACGCGCCCGTGTCCATGAGGGCGTCGGTGACGGGCCGCATGAAGGAGCCCGTGCCGCCGAGCGGGTCGGCGAGGTCGGGCGTCACTACCGGAGTGGGCGTGCCCGGTGTCGCCGTAGTGCCGGACGCCGCCCACCGGGGCTGCTCCCACTGATCGGTGAGCGGCTGGAACGCCGGTGCGGAGAGGGTGAGTCGGGCGGCGTGCCGGCTCAGCAGGTCGCGGGCCGCGGTCAGCTTGCGGCGGTGGCTCGCCTTGGACTCGGCGGGAGAGGGGTGCCGGGGTGCGGTCCCGGAGGCGGGCAGTTCCCTCGGCATCGGCGCCGGGCCCGTCTGCGGCACGGGAAGGGTGGCGACGGGCAGTACGGCCGTCTCCACCGGGCCGGGGCCGCTCGCGTCCGGGACGCCGGGGAGAGCCGGTTCCGCCGTACCCCATGCGGTCGGCCCGAGCGGCATCGGAGCGGACAACTCGGTCGGCATCGAGGGAAGTTCGGCAGGGCGCGCGGCCGGAAGTTCGGCAGGGCGCCCTGCCGGGAGCTCGGCGGGGCGCGCGGCCGGAAGTTCCGGACGGGCGCCCAGCACGGCGGACGTGCCCGCTTCCAGGGCGGCCCGGGGGCGGCCGTTCTGCCCCGTCGAGGGCCCGCCCGTCAGCTCGGCCACCGCCCGGTCGGAAGCCCGACCGGCTGAGCCGGGGGCCAGTTCGGGCAGCGCGACGCTCAGGGCGTCCCGGTCACCGTCGTTCGCGCGGTCCCGGGCACGGGCCGGGCCGGCCGGGGGCTCGGGCAGGCGGTCGGCGGGGAGCACGGCCGGAACCGTCGGGCCGAGCTTGGCGCGCGCCACGTCGAACCACTGCCGGGCCACCGCGTCGAGACCTGGATCCTGACGGGGCCCGGACCTCTTGGACAGCGCGACCCCCCGGTTCCTGCCGGCCGCCGACATCGCCCGGGTGGCGTTGTAGTTCCCGGTCGCGTTCTCGGCCTGTTCGTAGAGGAAGTCGATCCGCTGCCGAACCTCGTCGCGGCCCTCCGGCACCATGGAAGACGTGCTCCTTCCTTGCCCCGCGGGGCAGTTGGGCCGATCCCGGGGTCGGTCGAGCCCCGGCCCCGGACGCCACGGCGAGTTCGCTGGGGGGCGGCCGGGCGGCCTGGCGGTCAACCTAGCCAACTTGTGTGCTGGGTGTGAAGGTTGCAGGGTGGAATGTCCGATACGTATTTGTGATGTTCGCGGCGCCGCCCGCACGGGAAGGCTCTTCGGCCCTTTTGCGTGGCCCTGCCACCCGATTGGCGTTGCCGTACGCTGCCGCCGCCGGCGTGACCACGGTTTCCTGTGAGATCCCGGTGAATCACCGATTCGGTTGAACGCTTCGGGGCCGCCCTGCGTATGGGACGCGGGAACTCCATGCCCGACCGACCGCTCCACACAAGGGGACCACCGTGGTACGCACCAGGCGCAGACGCCCGACCGGCGCACGACGCGCGACCTTCGCAGCAGTCGCCCTGATGCTGGGCGGGGGCGGCCTCGTCGCCGCGAACGTCTACGCCTCGGCCACGGAAGGCGGTTGGGGCGGCGGCTCCGGCCAGGACGCCACCGGACAGGTCAAGTCCGCCGGTATGGCCACGATCGACTGCCCGGACGTGGGCAGCCGGCTGACATCGGTCCCGGACGACGCCCGCGCCGACGTCGACCGTGAACTCGCCCAGCTCGACCAGCAGACCACCGGCGCCTACCGGCAACTCCAGGCGTCGGCACAGGAGATCCGCCAGGATCCGGACGCCGCCGACGACTCGATCATGAACCCGCTGAAGGAGAAGCGGGCGGCGACGATCGAGCGCATCGCGGTCGCCATCGACCGGGCAGGGGACCGGCCGGAGGGGCTGGAGGCCCTGGCGGCCTGCACCCTGCGCCCCGGCCAGGACGGCACGGGCGGCGGCTCGGACGGCACCGGCCAGGCCACCGCCTCACCGAGCGCCGGCGGCCAGGGGCAGAACGGCGCCGGGCAGGCGGGCACCGGCCAGGGCGGCAACGGGCCCGTCGCCTCGGACTACGCGGACATCACCGCCGTACAGCCCAACGCGCCGAAGCCGCCCCAGGGTGACGGCGCCTCGCGCGGCACCTTCACCACCGAGTGCGGCGTCAACGCGAACGGCCTGTTCAACTCCGACAACGTCATCGTGGCCCCCGGTGTCTCCAACGGCGCCCACCACTTCCACGACTACGTCGGCAACCAGTCCAACACCGCCTTCGCCAGCGACGACGACCTTGCCAAGGCCGACACGAGCTGCGTGGACAAGGGCGACAGGTCGACGTACTACTGGCCGGTGGTGCGCCTGCAGAACGGCACGCAGGAACGGGACGCCGGTGCACCCGGCGGCGGTACGGAAGGCAACGCGGGCCAGATCGTCACGCCCAAGGACGTCACGCTGACCTTCGTAGGCAGCCCTCAGGGCAAGGTGACCGCCATGCCGCGCCTGCTGCGCATCATCACCGGTGACGCCAAGGCCTTCGTCAACGGCCCCACCAACGCCAACGCCTCCTGGAGCTGCACCGGGTTCGAGGACCGGCAGCTCAAGGACAAGTACCCGCTGTGCCCGTCGGGCAGCGACGTCGTGCGCACCTTCCACTTCCAGAGCTGCTGGGACGGCCGCAACATCGACAGCGCCAACCACCGTACGCACGTGGCGTTCGCGACGCCCGACGGCGCGTGCCCCGCGGGCTTCCAGGCGATCCCGCAACTGGTGCAGCGCATCGTCTACGACGTCAAGGCGCCCAGCCTGAACGACGGCGGGCGGACGGTGCCGCTGTTCGCCGTGGACTCCTTCCCGGAGCAGCTGCACAAGCCGGTCACCGACCACGGCGACTTCATCAACGTCTTCGACGAGGACCTGATGCGCGAGCTGGTCGACTGCATCAACTCCGGCCGCACCTGCGGTCCAGGTGGCGACGACGGCTCCGGTGCCACCGCGGCCCCGAGTCAGAGCGCGGGCACGGGGGCGACGGAGGCCCCGGGTGGCGGTGCCTCGGAGGACCCCGGCACGGGTGCCACGGCCACGGCCGAACCGACCTCCTCCGCCCCGGCCGAGGTGCCCAGGACCGACGCGACGACCGCACCGGCGAACACCACCAAGCACAGCAAGCCGGCCAAGGACAGCAGGCTGACCGAGCCCGCCGAGGACGGCAAGCGGACCGGGTCGGCCGGTGACGGCGGGAAGACCGCCCCGGCCGGTGACGGCACCAAGGCCGAGGACGACCCGGCGGCGACGGTCGGATCGGACGGCACCGGCGAGGTCGGCAAGGCCACCCGGACCGCACCCGCGGCCGACGGCGGCAGCGGCGCCCAGTCCCCGGCCGCCCAGGCCCAGGACGCGCAGTCCCAGGCGCCGGTCGCCCAGACCGAACCGCAGGCCGCCGGGCAGGGCGGACTCGCCGAGACCGGGGCCAACCTGTGGCCCGCGGGCATCGGTATCCTGCTGGCACTGGGGGGCCTGTTCATGCTGGTCAAGGCCAAGCGCCTGACCCACTGACCATCCCGCCCGACTCCGACTCCGACTCCGACTCCGATCCACGGACGGCGGCCCACCCTCTGCGGGTGGGTCGCCGTTCCGTCGCTCCAGCCCGGCCGAACCAGTTGTGGGAGCGCTCCCAGGGGGTCGAGAATGATTCCATGCCGACCAACGCCCCGAGCCCGTTCGTCCGCCCCTACCGCCCCGCCGACCGGGACGCGGTCGCCGACGTCTGCGTCCGCACCGCGCACAACGGCGGCGATTCCCGGCATCTGTATCCCGATCAGCACCTCATGCCGGCGCTCTTCGCCGAGCCCTACTGCCACTTCGACCCGGACCTGGCCTTCGTCCTGGACGACGGCACGGGCCGGGCCGTGGGTTATGTGGTCGGTACGGCGGACACCGAGCGCTTCGTCCAGGACTTCCGGCGGACCTGGATCCCCCGCCTGACCGGCCGCTACCCGGCCCCGGCCGCGCCGCCGCGCACGCCCAGCGAGGAGATGACCAGCCTCCTGCACCACCCCGAGCGCATGCTCGTCCCCGAACTGGCCGCATACCCGGCTCACTTGCACATCGACCTGCTGCCGGCGTGGCAGCGGCGCGGACACGGCCGCCGGTTGATGGGCGCGCTGCTCAACGCCCTGCATCAGCAGGGGGTACCGGCCGTCCATCTCGGCATGGTCACCGTCAACACGGGCGCCCGTGTCTTCTACGACCGTCTCGGCTTCCACGAGATCCCGGTCCCCGACCCCGGCCCGCTCACCTATCTGGGCCGGGCCACGGCGGAAGGCTGAACCAGGCCGCCGGCCGGACCGGTCCGTCAGCGAACCCGCAAGGTCCGCTTGGCGAGTTCGTAGGCGGGCCGCATCTCCTCGTGCTCCGCGGTGTCCATGCCGCCGAGGTGCAGCACGACCGGCCCGTCGGGCGTGCCGACCGCCAGAGCGGTCTCCTTCTTGGTCTCCTCGAGGAGCTTGCTGGTGTAGAGGTACTCGACCTCCACGCCGGCCACCCCCGCGGCCGTTCTGAAGGAGTGGTACTTCTCCTCGCTGACGTTGTCCTCGGCCGCGAGGAACTCCCGCAGTACGGTGCGTGCGTCCGCGTCGCCGGGCTTGCCGGTCCATACGCGCAGGAAGCCGATGTTGCCGGCCGGCTTGGCGTCGATCTCGCAGGCGGTGGTGACCGGCCCCTGGCGCAGGAACGCTTCGGCGAGGTCGCCGGAGAGGCTGTCCGAGCCCTTGGACGCCTTCGACATCTCCGCCCCGGCGTCGATGCCCTTGGCCTTCCAGTGCTTGGCGAGGTCGAAGCTGACGGGCAGTTCGCAGGCCGAACCGGCGGCGCCGATCGTGCCTGCGCTCGCCGCGGTTCCGGCCGCCGCCCCAGTCGTCGCCTCCGCCTTCGCCGGCGAATCCGAACGGCCCTTGCCGTCCGCTCCGGACGACCCGGCGCACCCGCTCATTACCGCCGCCAGAAGCGCCGTTCCGGCCGTCAGTCCCACTGTTCCGCCGCGCACGTTCCCCACCTTGACCTGCACCGTCCACTCCCCATTGGTCCGGCCGGACACTGTATCCGAGGGGTCCGCGGCGCCGTGGGGAATAACGGCGCGAGGCCCTTGCTGACGAGGTGTCTCATTACCCAACCGTGACCTTCCGTGGGCTACCGCCGGTAACTTACTCGAAAGTAAGGTCCGTGCCACCCACTTCGGTACCCCCTGCCCCGCCACTCGGGAGGTCCGCCATGCCCGCACACACCCGTCTTCCGGTGCTCGCCGTCGCCGTCGCCGCCTGCCTGGGCGCACAGACCGCCGCCGCGCTCCCCGCCACGGCCTCGGACACCGTCGTGTCCCGGGGCGTCACCATCCCCGCCTTCTACGACCCGCCCGCCGGCCTGCCCGCCGCCGACGGCACCCTCGTCCGCAGCGAGCACCTCCCGCTCGCGCTGAGTCTGCCCGGCCTCGACGGCCCCCTGCCGGGCCGGGCCACCCGGCTGATGTACAAGTCGACCGACTCGGGCGGGAATCCGGTCGCCGTTACCGGTGCCTACATCGAGCCGGCCGCCGCCTGGAAACACGGCGGACCACGCCCCCTCGTCGCCGTGGCACCCGGCACCATGGGGCAGGGCGACCAGTGCGCCGCCTCACTCGGCCTGGAACACCCGCTCAGCATCAACGGCCAGACAGTGTCGGTCGGGTACGAGGATCTCGCGATCTACCGGATGCTCGCCAAGGGCATCGCCGTCGTGGTCACCGACTACGCGGGCCTGGGCGCCACCGACCGGCTGCACACCTACGTCAACCGCCTCGACGGCGGACACGCCGTGCTGGACGCCGTACGCGCCGCCCGGAACCTGGCGGGCACCTCCGTGACGGCCGCCTCGCCCGTCGGGCTGTACGGCTACAGCCAGGGCGGCGGCGCCACGGCCTCCGCCGCCGAACTCCAGCCGGCCTACGCCCCCGACATCGCCCTGGCCGGCACCTACTCGGGCGCGCCGCCCGCCGATCTGACCGCCGTCACCAAGGCCATCGACGGCAGCGACCTGGCCGGTGCCCTCGGCTGGGCCGTCAACGGCTTCCTGCAGGCCGACCCCGCCCTGCGGCCGATCGCCGACAAGCGCCTCAACGCGGCGGGCAAGGCCGCGCTGGCCGACCTGTCGACGATGTGCGTCGGAGACGCGATCCTCTCCTACAACTCCGCCCACAGCACGGCCTGGACGGCCGACGGCTCCTCCCTCAGCGACGTCATCAAGACCGAGCCGGCCCTCCAGGACTTCCTCGACCGTCAGCGCGTCGGCCGGACGAAGCCGGCGAGCCCGGTCCGGGTGGCGACCGGCGTAAACGACGACCTCGTGCCGCACGCGCAGGCCCGCACGCTCGCCGTCGACTGGTGCCGCAAGGGCGCCGACATCACCTACGTCCCGGTCACTGTGCCCCCGTTGGGCCGCTCCCTGCTCAACCACTTCACCCCGCTGATCACCGATCAGGGCGACGCCATCGACTGGCTGACCGACCGGCTCTCCGGCAGGCCGGCGAGCTCCACCTGCTGGTCGCTGCCCGTCCGGCCCTGACCGCGGCCGGCGCGCTCAGCCCGACGCGCGCCGGCAGTGCAGGAACAGGTGCGGCTCGGGCACGGCGCCTGGATGGGCCGGGGCGAACACGGCGTGCTCCTCCGCCAGGACCGTCAGGCCCGCCCCGGTCACCAGCGCAGTGAAGTCCCCGGCCGCGAAACTGGTCACCCGGGCCGGCTGCCCCATGAACAGCCCCTCGACGGCCTCCAGGTCGAGGGGCACGGTGGCCAGCACGGCGTACCCGCCCGGCCGCAGCGCCCGCACCAGCCGCGCCACCACGGCCGACTGCTCGGCGCGGGACATCTGCAGCAGCGAGAAGTACACGCACACCGCGTCGAACGACTCCTCGCCGAGCGGCAGTTCACGGATGTCGCCGAGCCGGAAGTCCGCCTCGGGCACCTGCCGGGAGGCGACGTCGACCATGACCGGGGAGACGTCGACGCCGAGCACCTCGTGCCCCGCGTCGCTGAGTGTCCGCGCGGTCGGCCGTCCGGTGCCGCTGCCCACGTCCAGCACCCTGCTGCCCGGCTCCAGCCGGTCCAGCAGCCACCGCAGGGAGTCGTGGTGCGCCTCGGAGGCGGCGAACGCCTTCTCGTAGTTGAGACCCAGCGCGTCGAACAGCACGGCTGCCGGTGCCCGGTGATCGTCCTCGGCCAAGACGGCCCCTTCCGTCGTCCCCTGCGGGTGCCGGGCATCGTCGCACCCCGGGCCCGTGCCCCACAACGCCGCGCGCCGGGCGCGGTTTGCGGGGCACGGCACCGGCAGGGCAGGGTTCGGGGCGTGCCCACCTTGCTGATCGTGCATCACACCCCCTCGCCCAACTGCCAGGCGCTGTTCGAGGCCGTCGTCTCCGGCGCGACCACACCGGAGATCGAGGGCGTGCGCGTCGTGCGGCGGGCGGCGCTGTCCGCCACCGCCACCGACGTCCTCGAGGCCGACGGCTACCTCCTCGGCACCCCGGCCAACCTCGGCTACATGTCCGGAGCCCTGAAGCATTTCTTCGACCAGATCTACTACCCGTGCCTCGACGCGACCCGGGGCCGGCCCTTCGGCTACTACGTGCACGGCGGCAACGACGTCACGGGCGCCGTCCGCGCCGTCGAGTCGGTCACCACGGGCCTCGGCTGGCGCCGTTCGGCCGATGCGGTGACCGTCACCGGCGCACCCGGCAAGGCCGACGTCGAGGCCTGCTGGGAACTGGGCGCCACGGTCGCCGCCGGGCTCATGGGCGACGCCTGACGGCGCCACCGTACCGGTGCGGCCGCCCCGCCCGCCGATGGGCCGTTCGGGTGCCCCGGTGGCCGGGCCGGATTCCGTTCCGCCCGGTCAGGAGGGGGCCGCCCGGCGGGTGAAGGTGCGGGCGTGGGGTCCCTCGCCCACGATGGGACCGCGGCCGGCCTTCGCGGATCCGGTCGTGCACGCATGTCGTCGAGCCGAGGGAGCGTCGTATGCGAGCGGACGGCCACGCCCCCGGACCGCCGGACGAGCAGGACGCCGGGGAACTGCTCCGCCGGTGCGCACAGGAGGTCCTGGACGTCGCCGAGGGCATCCGCGCGGTGTCCGCGCGGACCGGCGCCGCGCTGCTCGACCCGCGGCTCACCGGCTCCCCGGACCGCCGGCCCCGGACCGCCCTCGCCGCCCGCTGGGCGCTGCTGCGCGCCCTGACCGGCGGGCAGGGCCTCGGCCGCCCGGCGGTCCCGCTCCCGAAGGGCCCGGCGCGGCTGCCCGGCCGTCCGGGCCTGCCCGCGTGGGTGGCGGTCGGCGCGCTGCGGCTGAGGGTCGCCGCCGTGCTGGCCGGTCACCCGGAGTTCGCCCGTGACCCGGGCATGCGGCGGCTGACGGACGCCCTCGCGACCGGCCGCGACCCGGCGGCCGTACGCTCCTTGCGCAGCCTGTTCCGGGACCCGGGGGCGCAGCGCGCCCTGTCCGGCCTCATCCCGCTGATGGCCGAACTCACAGCCGTGCGGCGGCTGCTGGAGGAGGACGCCCGGGCCGGCGGCGGAACCGGCTGGGCGCTCGCACCCGGACCACCGGACGGGCCGCCGTCCGCCGGCCCCGTGCCCCTGACCGAGGCCCGCGACGGGGGCGGGGCCGACGCCGAGGCCGTCGACCTCACCGGGCGGGAGCGGCAGACCATCGCCACCGAGGGGTCCTTCCTGGGCTTCCTGCGCAACATCAGGGCGCTGTCCACCGACGGGCGGATCCTGGTGCAGAACGTGCGCGGCCCCGACGGCGTCGTCCGCTACGTCGTCCAGGCCCCCGGCACCTCACCCGGCCGGCCCCGCGACGACGGCCCGCGTGACTTCGCCGACGCCTGGCACGACCTCTTCGCGGCCGACTCGCCCCACACCCGCTCGATCCGGCTCGCCCTCGCCGACTACGGCATACCGCGCGGCGCCGACCTCGCCCTGATCGGGCACGGCGAGGGCGGCACCGCGCTGCTCAACCTCGCCCGGGACCCGGACTTCTGCCGGGCCTACCAGGTCACCCATGTCATAACCGTCGGCTCCCCGGCCGCCGGGCGGCGGACCGCCGACCCGCGCACCTGGGTCGCCGCCATCACCGACCAGCACGACATGGTGCCCGTCCCCGACGGCCCGGACGCCGGCCCGCACCCCAACCGGTACGAGCTCCGCTACCCCGGACCCGCCGGTCCGTACCCGCTGCGCCACACGGTCCGTGACTACATCGAACATCTGCGGTCCGTCGTCCCGCAGGCCCGCGAGATCGTCGACGACGCGCTCACGCCCTACCGGGGCCCGGTCGTGCGCACCCGGGCCTACCGGCTCCGCGACCGCGCCCACCCGCCCGAGGGCCACCCCTTCCTCACCCTGCCGACCGCCTCCGTCCCCACCGCGACCGGCCCGGTGGACGTGCCGGTGCGCTACTACGACTCCTCCGCCGCCCACCTGTGCTACCTCGTCGACGCCGACGCGGCGCACGGCCTGCTGCCCGCCGGCACCCGGACGGTCCCGAGCCGGCTGGGCGGCCGGGCGCTGGCGGTGCTGTCGCTGTACGAGCACCGCTGCTCGACCATCGGCCCCTACACGGAGGTCGCCCTGACGTTACCGGTGGCCGACCTGTGGCGGCCGCGCCCCTACGACATCGCCGCGGACCTGCTGCGCCGCGCCGACCTGCGCCGTACCGGACGGCACGTCCTCTCGCTCGCCGTCAGCAGCGAGGAGGCACGGTCCGTCGCCCGGGAGATCTGGGGCCAGCCCGCCACCCTCAGCTCGGCCGTGGCCGATCTGATGGGCCATCACATACGGTTCGCCACCATGGAGATCGGGCTCGTCGTGGCCGGCCGCCTCGGCCCCGGTGTCCGCTGCCCGGAGGCGGACTGGGTGCTGTACGGCCGGCGCGACGAGAGCACGGTCCGCACCCTGGTCCGCGCGCACGGTGCGCCACGGTTGCACGCCGGTGCCCGGGTACGGCTGCGCCTGGACACCGCGGCGGCCGAACCCATGGCCGGACAGCTGCGCCGGCTCGGCATCGACGCGGCCAGGCCGCTCCTCGTACTGCACAACCCGCGGTTCACGGCCCACCGCAGCGCCGGCGCCGTCCTGCCGCGCTGAACCGAACGCATTGATCCATGAGTTGGGAGCCTTCGTGGTCACCGAGCTACTGCCCCGCACGATGCCGTCACCCGCCGGACTCCTCGACCGGGCGATCGCGCTGCGCGCCGACGCCGACCTGCTGGACGGCTACGCCCGGCGACTGCTCGCCACCGCCGAGGCACTGACCGGCACAGCGGCACCCGAGCCGAGCCGCCCCGCCCTGGAACGGCAGGCGGCCGCCTGCCGTTCGTCGGCACGGCAACTGCGCGCCGCCGCGGCGGCGCTGCTCGCACACCGGCGGGCCGCCGGAGCCGGCCGGAGCGGATCGCCGGCCCGCACCGGCCGGGACGTGACGTGGACGGAACCCGGCGAGGACAGGGGTGTGCGCGGATGACGGTCCGGCAGCACGTGCGCGTCAGCGGCCGTGTCCAGGGGGTCTTCTACCGCGACACCTGCCGTCGGCTCGCGGAGGAGCGGGGCGTGGCCGGGTGGGTGCGCAACCTGCACGACGGAGACGTGGAGGCCGTGTTCGAGGGGCCTCCCGACGACGTCGCCCACCTCGCGCGCTGGGCGGCGCAGGGCCCGCCGACGGCCACGGTGACGCACTGCACGGGCACCGCCGAGGAGCCCGAGGGACTGTCCGGCTTCCGGGTACTGCCCGACGCCGCGCCCGGCGACGGCCCCCATGGATAGGCCGGCGGGAAAGAGAGGCAGAGGAAAGGGAACCGGCGGAAGGCAATCGGGGTCTTACGGTCCGTCGGCGCCGGGGATCGGCCCGGTCGCGAATAAAACGGGGGAATGAGAAAGATGCCCGTCCGCAGCCGCAGGACTCTTCTGACCGCCGTCACCGTCACGGCCGGCCTCACCCTGGCCGCCGTCACGCCCGCCCTCGCCGGCACCGGCGCGAGCCACGCCCGCCCCGCCGCCGTGTCCGCCGCCCAGGGCGACCCGCGCAACGCCACCCAGCGCGTGGCCGACTTCTACGGCGCCTACATCGACTCCGTCTGGGCCGCCGACGACCCGGCGGCCGCCGCCAACGCCAAGGCGCTGCGCGCCTTCTACCTGTCGGCCGCCGCCCAGAAGAAGGCCGGCGCCTACGAGAAGAAGAACCACGCCGACGGCGTCCTCTTCGCGCAGAACGTGCCGGTCAGGTGGAAGGTCGACTACACCGGCTCCGGCATGGGCCACTCCACCAGCAGGGTCACGCTGACCTGGAGCGACGGCGGCGACGCCCAGGTAACCAGGATCGACGTCCAGTCCGATCTGCGGACCCTGAAGATCACCGCGCTGAAGCCGACGGACTGACCCCGCGAGCGGGCCCGCGGTCCCGCCCCGCCCCACCCGGGGCGGGCCCGCGCGGTCGTCCTCGGCGGCCAGGACTGAGCGGCACCGGCCCGGGTACCCGGTGTGCCCCCCCGGGGGGCCGTCCCGGCCGCCCGGGAGCGCAGGGCGCCGCGAATGGAGAGACCATGACGCAGAACGGGGAGGGAACCACCCCCGCCCGGCGGACGGAGGTCACCGGGCTCCGCCTCGCCGGTGACGGACCGGAACCGCCGGTACCGGCCGCACCGGTCACGGAACCCCTGCCGCACGACCGCAGCCAGGCGATCCTGGAGGCCGCCAAGCAGATCGGCGCCCTGCTGAAGAGGAAGGGCCACGCCTTCGCCCTCGCGGGCAGCGTGGCGGTCTACGCCCACGGCGGGAGCCGCGACCTCCAGCACGACGCCGACTTCGCCGTGCTGCCCGAGGACTCCGACGCGGTGGCCGCGAGCCTGCACGAGGCCGGCTTCCCCGTGCGCACCCCGCCGGAGGACTGGCTGCTGAAGACGGCCTGCCGGGGGCAGGACATCGACATCATCTTCCAGTTGGCGCACGAGCCCGTCACCGAGGGCGTGCTGGCCCGGGCGACCTGCCTGCCGGTCGACTCCGTGCTCATGCCCGTCCTGTCCCCGACCGATCTGATCCGCAGCCTGATCAGCGCCTTCTCGGAGCACTACTGCGACTTCGGGGCGGTTCTGCCGGTGGCCCGCGCCGTGCGCGAGAAGGTCGACTGGGACGAGGTGCGGCAGACCTGCGGGGACCAGCCGATGCCCGCGGCCTTCCTCTTCCTGCTGGAACGGCTGAACGTGATCGCACCCCGGAGGGGGCAGCCATGACCGACCGAGACGCACACAGGCCGCCGGACCCCCCGGCCGCCGAGAACCTGGACTACCGCGTCGCCCATCTCGCCGAACGGATCGCCACCGGACCGCTCGGCGAACTGGGCGTACGGCTGGTCCCGCACGGCGACTCCGTACTCCTGACGGGCACCGTGCCCTCCACCGAGTGCCGGGACCAGATCCTCGGCATGGCCCGCGAGGTGCTGGCGGGGCACCCCGTCCACTGCGACATCCTCGTCGCCGGGACCTCGTCGCCCGATCACGGGGAGGACCTCACATGATCCGCGTCGCCGCCGTGGGAGACATCCACATGGGGCCGGACAGCCAGGGCACGCTGCGCCCCGCCTTCGAGACCCTGCCCGAGTGCGCCGACGTCCTGCTGCTCGCCGGGGACCTCACCCGGCACGGCACGCCGGAGGAGGCGCGGGTCGTCGCCCGGGAGATCAAGGACCTCGCCGTCCCCGTCGTCGCCGTGCTCGGCAACCACGACCACCACGACGACCACCCCGAGGAGGTCACCGCGATCCTCCGGGACGCCGGCGCACACGTCCTCGAGGGCCAGGCAGCCGTCGTCACCCGCGACGGGGCACGCATCGGGGTGGCCGGGACCAAGGGCTTCGGCGGGGGATTCGTGGGACGCTGCGCCGGGGAGTTCGGCGAGCCGATCATGAAGGAGTTCGTCCGCTACAGCCGCCGGTGCGCCGAGGGGCTGCTGGCCGCCCTGAAGCAGCTCAACGAGTGGGACTGCGACGTACGGATCGCCCTGACCCACTTCTCACCCGTGCCGGACACCCTGGCCGGGGAGCCGCCTGAGATCCACCCGTTCCTCGGCAGCTATCTCCTCGCCGAGGCCATCGACACGACCTGCCCGGACCTCGCCGTGCACGGGCACGCCCACGCGGGCACCGAGCACGGGATGACCAGCGGGGGCGTCCGGGTCCGCAACGTGGCGCAGCCGGTGATCGGCCAGGCGTTCCACGTCTACAACCTGCCGGGGCGCGAGCCGGCGGCGGCCTGACCGGGCGGCGGCCGGCGCGGTCTCAGGCCGCCGTGCCCAGGGCCTCGCGGCCCGTGACGTCGCCGTCCTTCGCGGGCAGCTTCAGCGTGGCGGGGACCGCGACCCGGCGGCGCAGCAGGCCCGCGCCGATCGCACCGGCGATCAGCAGCCCGCCCGCGACCAGGGCGCCCCGTGCTCCCGCCCACTCCATCAGCAGACCCAGGGCGGGCGGCCCGCCGAGGCCCCAGGCGGTGCCGATACTGCTCCACACGCCGAGCACCCGGCCCCGCATATGGGCCGGCGGATCGGTCTGCAGCAGCGCGGTGCCGGCGGTGTCGGAGACCGACTCCACCACGGCCATCGGCAGCACCAGTACCAGCAGGACGGCCAGGGACGGCGACAGGCCCGCCGCGACCTGGAGCAGCCCGCCGGCCGCCGCGAGCACGCCCACGGTCCGCACCGAGGGGCTGCGCAGCCGCGCGCCGAGGACCGCGCCGAGGATGCCGCCGACGGCCAGCACCGTGGACACCGTGCCGAACGCCCCGGCACCGCCCGCGAGCGGCCCGGTGACGAGAACGGCGAGGGTGAGGCCGTAGTTGCGGCCGAAGACCGAGCTGAGACCGGTGACCGCGGCGAGCGCGACCAGCCGGGGACGGCGGACGAAGAAGGCCAGGCCCTGCCTGATGCCCATCTCCGCCTTGTCCGGTACGGCGCGCTCGGTGGCCGCCCGCTCCCGGACCGTTCCGTGCGCGGGGCGCAGGAACGGCACGACCGCCGCGACGAACAGGAACGACAGCGCGTTGGCGGCGTACGCGGCGGAGGTGCCGAGGAAACCGACGGTCACTCCGGCCAGCCCCGTACCGGCCAGCCGGCCCGCGCTGTGCACGAGGGCGCCCACGCCGATCGCGGAGGGCACGTCCTCCACCGGCACTAGATCGTTGCCGAGCAGCGCGCAGGCGGGTCCGTCGACGGTGGCGATGACACCGGTCACCCCGGCCAGCACCAGCAGCGACGTCATGTCGATCCGGTCCAGCGCCACGAGCAGGGCCGTGGTGAGGGCGACGGCGCCGAGCAGGGCCTGGCTGACCGCGACCGTCAGCTTCCGGGGCCAGCGGTCGACGGCGGCGCCGCCCAGCAGGCTCACGAACAGCGCGGGCGCCGCCTGTACCGACATCGACAGACCGGTCGCCGCGGCGGACCCCGTGATCTGCAGCACCAGCAGGTTCTGCACGGTGAGCTGCATCCAGGTGCCGGCGTTGGAGACGAGGTTCGCGACCGACCACCAGCGCATGCCGCGGTGACGCAGCGACCGCCACGGCGAACGCGAGGCATCCGGGCGCGCGGTGGGAGTGGTTCCGGGCGTGGACAGGGCAGAGGGAGAGGACAAGGCGGCTACTCGACATCCGGGGGAGTCGGAAGAGCGACCGGCGGTACGGCTGAACCGGCTTCGCTGCACGGCTGGTCCGCCCGGTCGGGAGGGCGCCGACCATGGTGGCAGACGGGACGGGCGAGTCGCCGCCGCTCCGCCTCCCGGAGCGGCACGGGGAGCCCCAAAGTCCGGCACCCGCAACGGACTTGGCCCCCGGGTGGGCTTCCTCACAGGCTCGCGTCACGCCCCTGTGCGGAGGGCGTTTGCCGGGCGCCCGCGCGGGCTACGCGGAGGGCGGCGGATCGCGTGGTCCGGCCGCCGGAGGTGTGACATGCGTGACAACGACCAGGCCGGGGGCGGCCGTCCCGGGCGCGCGGCGGCGCCCGAGCCCCGCTCGGGCTTCGGCACGCCCGGCCGCGGCTCGTCCCGTACCGGCACCGAACCGGTCACCGCCCGCAGCCCCCTCCGGCTGCGGCTGCTGCTCTCCGCGGTCTTCCTGCCGCTCTTCGCCGCGGAGACCGCCGTCCTCGCGGTCTGGGCCGCGCACTCGGGCCCGGGTGACAGCCCCGGCAGCGGCGCGCTGACCGTCCTCGCCGTGATCTGCGGGGTGCTCGCGCTCGCGGCGGCGCTGGACCTCGCCGTCGTGACCCGCCGTCTGCGGCGGGAGCCCGGCGAGAGGTCCCGGCGCCCCGCGAGAGGTCCCGCCGCCCGATGAGAGGTTCCGGCGGTCGGCCGTACCGCCTCAGCGGTTGACCGACCGCATCCCGGCCTCGTCGTAGCGCTCGCCCGACGCCTGCGGCAGCTCGGCGTCGATGCGGGCGAGGTCCTCCTTGGACAGCTCGATGTCCACCGCGGCCGCGTTCTGCTCCAGATAGGTGCGGCGCTTGGTGCCCGGGATCGGGACCAGGTCCTCGCCCTGGGCCAGCACCCAGGCGATCGCGAGCTGGGCCGGGGTCACGTCCTTCTCCGCGGCGATCTCCTTCACCTTCGCCGCCAGCCGCAGGTTCGCCTGGAGGTGGGCGTCGGTGAAACGGGGGCTGCTGCGACGGTAGTCGTCGGCGTCCAGCTCGTCGGGGGAGGAGAAGCGGCCGGCGAGGAAGCCGCGGCCGAGTGGCGAGTACGGCACGAAGCCGATGCCGAGCTCCCGGCAGGCCGGCAGCACCTCGGCCTCCACGTCCCTGCTCCACAGCGAGTACTCGCTCTGCACGGCGGTGACCGGGTGGACGGCGTTCGCCCGCCGGATGGTCTCCGCGCTCGCCTCGCTCAGCCCGATGTACCGCACCTTGCCCTCGGCGACGAGTTCTCCCAGGGCACCCACCGTCTCCTCGATCGGCACCTGCGGATCGACCCGGTGCTGGTAGTACAGGTCGATGTGGTCCGTGCCGAGGCGCTCCAGCGAGCCGTGGACCGAGCTGCGCACATGCTCGGCGGAGCCGTCCTGCCGGCCCACCGAGCTCATGTCGCCCGGCACCGCGCTGTCCATCCGGTAGTTGAACTTCGTGGCGATCACATACTCGTCCCGGTGCCCCCGGATCGCCTCGCCGACCAGGGACTCGTTGGTCAGCGGCCCGTACATCTGGGCGGTGTCGAGGAAGTCGACGCCCAGCTCGAGGGCGCGGCGGATGGTCGCGATGCCCTCGTCCTGGTCGGCGGTGCCGTAGAAGGCGGACATTCCCATGCAGCCGAGGCCGATGGCCGATACCTGGAGATCCCGCAGACTGCGCTGTCGCATGTGCTGTCCCAGCCTTTCCGCACACTTCGGTCGGCGTCCGTACGGCCGTCACGGCCTACGGACGGAGAGAGACACCCCACCATTCAGCGACGGATCGGGCCGACCGGCATCCCGTGGGGGGACGCCGGGTGACACGGTCCCGCGCGGTGGGACGTTCATGACGCTACGACCTGAAGTGCGCTCGAACGCAAGCGCGGGGTGCCGGGTGTCAGACGCCCAGCCGGAGGCGCCGCCGGCCGCCGGGCGCGCCCTGCTCGGTGCCGGACGGGACCCGGGGGCCGTCGGCGCGGGGCGCCGGCCGGGAGCGTTCGGCGGCGGCGAGGGTACGGCCCCGGCGGCGCTTCGGCAGCCCGGCCGGGCCCTCGGCGGCGGACGGCGCGGCCGCGTCGTGGACCACGTCGGTGTCCGGGGGAGCCGGGACCGGAGCGGCCTTCACGGGCTTCGGGCGGGCAGCCGGGGCGGGGCCGGCGAGGATGTCATGCGGGACGAGCGGTGCGGGGGACGGGACGGTCGCCGGGATGCGTGCGCGGGGTCATCGGTCCGGGGGGATCCTCGCGGCAGAGAGGGGCAAGGGAGGGCGGGCGGAAACGTCCGGGTGGGGGGAGGGGGCACTCGGGGGTGAAGTGCCGGTCACTATGCGTGAGTTAGTGATCGGAAAGGAAAGAATCCGGGTGCGTTCCGGGTGCCGGACGGTCACCGGCCTGGAGCAGCGACCGGTGCCGCCTGTGGCGCCGCCCACCTCGTCCGTGTGATGGTTCTCGCACGTCGAGACGTATGGGCACCCCCTAATGTTGCCGCGACGTACGGCAGGGCATGGCTGACACCATGGTGTTTGTCGCCGCCAGGCAGCTGAAGGGATCCAGGATGTTCCGCAAGGTGCTGGTCGCCAACCGTGGAGAGATCGCGATTCGGGCGTTCCGCGCGGGCTACGAACTCGGTGCGCGCACGGTCGCCGTGTTCCCGCACGAGGACCGCAACTCACTGCACCGGCTGAAAGCCGACGAGGCGTACGAGATCGGGGAACCGGGACATCCCGTGCGGGCCTACCTCTCCGTCGAGGAGATCGTGGGCGCGGCCCGCCGGGCGGGCGCCGACGCCGTCTACCCCGGGTACGGATTCCTGTCCGAGAACCCCGAACTCGCACGCGCCTGCGAGGAGGCGGGCATCACCTTTGTCGGCCCGGACGCGCAGACGCTCGAGCTGACCGGCAACAAGGCCCGCGCGGTCGCCGCCGCGCGCGCCGCCGGCGTACCCGTGCTCGGCTCCTCCGCGCCCTCCAACGACGTGGACGAACTGGTGCGGGCGGCCGAGGAGATCGGCTTCCCGGTCTTCGTCAAGGCGGTCGCCGGCGGTGGCGGGCGCGGTATGCGCCGGGTGGCGGACCCCGCCCAGTTGCGCGAGTCCATCGAGGCCGCCTCCCGCGAGGCCGCGTCCGCGTTCGGTGACCCGACCGTCTTCCTGGAGAAGGCCGTCGTCGACCCGCGCCACATCGAGGTGCAGATCCTCGCCGACGGCGAGGGCAACGTCATCCACCTCTTCGAGCGCGACTGCTCGCTCCAGCGCCGCCACCAGAAGGTCATCGAGCTGGCGCCCGCGCCCAACCTCGACCCGGAGCTGCGGGAGCGGATCTGCGGCGACGCGGTGCGCTTCGCCCGCGAGATCGGCTACCGCAACGCGGGCACCGTGGAGTTCCTGCTGGACCGTGACGGCAACCACGTCTTCATCGAGATGAACCCGCGCATCCAGGTCGAGCACACGGTCACCGAGGAGGTCACCGACGTCGACCTGGTCCAGGCGCAGTTGCGCATCGCTTCCGGTCAGACCCTCGCCGACCTCGGCCTCTCCCAGGACACCGTCACCCTGCGCGGTGCCGCCCTGCAGTGCCGCATCACCACCGAGGACCCGGCCAACGGCTTCCGCCCGGACACCGGCCGGATCAGCGCCTACCGCTCCCCGGGCGGCTCCGGCATCCGCCTGGACGGCGGAACCACCCACGCGGGTACGGAGATCAGCGCCCACTTCGACTCGATGCTGGTCAAACTGACCTGCCGGGGGCGGGACTTCCAGGCCGCCGTCGGACGCGCCCGGCGTGCCGTGGCCGAGTTCCGCATCCGCGGTGTTGCCACCAACATCCCGTTCCTGCAGGCGGTCCTGGACGACCCCGACTTCCAGGCGGGCCGGGTCACCACCTCCTTCATCGAGCAGCGCCCGCACCTGCTGACCTCCCGGCACTCCGCCGACCGCGGCACCAAGCTGCTCACCTACCTCGCCGACGTCACCGTCAACAAGCCTCACGGCGAACGGCCCGAACTGCTCGACCCGGTCACCAAGCTGCCCTCGCTCCCGGCCGGCGAGCCCGCGCCCGGCTCCCGGCAGCGGCTGGTCGAACTCGGTCCCGAGGGCTTCGCCCGGCAGCTGCGCGAGTCGCCGACCATCGGGGTCACCGACACCACCTTCCGCGACGCCCACCAGTCGCTGCTGGCCACCCGGGTGCGCACCAAGGACCTCCTCGCCGTCGCCCCGGTGGTCGCCCGCACCCTGCCGCAGCTGCTGTCCCTGGAGTGCTGGGGCGGCGCCACCTACGACGTCGCGCTGCGCTTCCTGGCCGAGGACCCCTGGGAGCGGCTGGCCGCCCTGCGCGAGGCCGTGCCCAACATCTGCCTCCAGATGCTGCTGCGCGGCCGCAACACCGTCGGCTACACCCCGTACCCGACCGAGGTGACCGACGCCTTCGTGCAGGAGGCCGCCGCCACCGGCATCGACATCTTCCGCATCTTCGACGCCCTGAACGACGTGGGCCAGATGCGGCCCGCCATCGAGGCCGTGCGCGAGACCGGCACCGCGATCGCCGAGGTCGCCCTCTGCTACACCGCCGACCTCAACGATCCCGCCGAACGGCTCTACACCCTCGACTACTACCTGCGGCTCGCCGAGCAGATCGTCGAGGCCGGCGCCCACGTCCTGGCGATCAAGGACATGGCCGGACTGCTGCGCGCCCCGGCGGCCGCGAAGCTCGTCACCGCGCTGCGCCGCGAGTTCGACCTGCCCGTGCACCTGCACACGCACGACACCGCGGGCGGCCAGCTCGCCACCTACCTCGCCGCGATCCAGGCGGGCGCCGACGCCGTCGACGGCGCGGTGGCCTCGATGGCCGGTACGACCTCGCAGCCCTCGCTGTCGGCGCTCGTCGCCGCCACCGACCACTCGGAGCGGCCCACCGGCCTCGACCTGGGCGCCGTCGGCGACCTGGAGCCCTACTGGGAGGGCGTGCGCAAGATCTACGCCCCGTTCGAGGCAGGCCTCGCCTCCCCGACCGGGCGGGTCTACCACCACGAGATCCCCGGCGGTCAGCTGTCCAACCTGCGCACCCAGGCCGTCGCCCTCGGCCTCGGCGACCGCTTCGAGGACATCGAGGCGATGTACGCCGCCGCCGACCGGATCCTCGGCCGGCTGGTCAAGGTGACCCCGTCGTCCAAGGTGGTCGGCGACCTCGCCCTGCACCTGGTCGGCGCCGGGGTCTCGCCGGAGGACTTCGAGGCGACCCCCGACCGGTTCGACATCCCCGACTCGGTGATCGGCTTCCTGCGCGGCGAGCTGGGCACCCCGCCCGGCGGCTGGCCCGAGCCCTTCCGCACCAAGGCCCTGCGGGGCCGGGCGGAGGCCAGGCCGGCTCCCGAGCTGTCCGCCGGGGACCGCGACGGCCTGGCCAAGGAGCGCCGCGCGACCCTCAACCGGCTGCTGTTCCCCGGCCCGACCCGCGAGTTCGACACGCACCGCCAGAGCTTCGGCGACACCAGCGTGCTGGACAGCAAGTCGTTCTTCTACGGCCTGCGCCCGGCCAAGGAGTACGCCGTCGACCTGGAGCCCGGGGTCCGGCTGCTGATCGAGCTGCAGGCGGTCGGCGAGGCCGACGAGCGCGGTATGCGCACCGTGATGTCCTCGCTGAACGGCCAGCTCCGTCCCATCCAGGTGCGGGACCGGGCGGCGGCCTCGGACGTCCCGGTGACGGAGAAGGCCGACCGGGGCAACCCCGGTCATGTGGCGGCGCCGTTCGCCGGTGTGGTGACGCTCGCGGTGTCCGAGGGTGACGAGGTGGCGGCCGGTGCCACCGTGGCCACCATCGAGGCGATGAAGATGGAGGCGACGATCACCGCGCCGAAGGCGGGCCGGGTGTCCCGGCTGGCCATCAACCGGATTCAGCAGGTGGAGGGCGGCGACCTGCTGGTGGAGATCGCCTGACGGCAGCGCCCGCTCGTCCGCGGCCGGACATCCGGCCGCGGACGAGCGGGCGCCAAGGGACCGGCTCGGCGCCGGCCGGGAGGTGCCGGTCAGCTCGGGAGCGGGTAGCTCACGACCTGGTCGAAGCCCTCGGGCCGGGCGTCCTCGTAGGTGAGGGTGATCCGGGTGAAGCGCTGGACGCCCGGGTGCTTCTTCCACGGGGCCGGGCTGTCCAGCCGCACCGTCACCCGGTACGAGTGGAACTTGCCGGCCGCGCAGTACGGCTTGCAGTCGTTGACCGCGTTCAGCCCCTCGGCCATGGCCGCCCGGAAGCCCCACTTGGTCCAGTTCAGGCCCAGCAGGCGGCTGTTGCCGTCGCCGCAGGCCAGGATGTAGTCGGCCGGGCGGACGGTGCGCTGGAAGGAGCAGTCGACCAGCACCGGCTGCGTGCGCCGGGCCTGCGGGGCCGACGTGTCCGGCGGCGTCGCGGAGGCCGTCGTCATGGCCGCCGTGAGCATGGCTCCCGCCGCGAGCGTGGCTGCCGTTCCCACCAATGATCCGCGCATGGCCGCTCCCACTGCCGTTCCGTGTCCGACCGCGTGCATCGACGCTACGACCGTACGCCCGGATGTACCAATCGCGCAGGTCGCGCCGCGTGTCCGCGGTGCGGACAGCCGTTCGGCGTCAGGTTTGGACCGAACACGTCAAGTGGATCAGCAGGTGCCCTCGTCCTGCCAGGGACCCCACTCGGAGGCGCCGGGCACCTCGTTCTGGGTCCACCACTTGGCCTTCCAGTTGTGCTTGCCGTACGAGACCTCGTTGTCCTTGGTGTACACCGCCGTCGAGCTCCAGGCGGTCTTGCAGGAGGTGCCCGGGGTCGGCGTCGGAGTCGGGGTGGGGGTGGGTGTTGGTGTCGTGGTGGGCGGGGTGACGCCCGCGAACTTCACCGAGTACTTGGCGAAGTCCCAGGAGTTCTGCGCCACGCTCGAGCAAGTGCCCGAGGTACGGCCGCCGTTGTCGGCCGGTGTGCACTGGCGGTCACGGTTCAGGGACCAGAACGTGAAGCGGTCCATGTGGTGACCGGTGGCGTAGTCCAGCACGGTCTGGAAGTCGGCCTGTGTGAAGTACTCGCCGGTGTCGCTGCGGCCGTTCATGCCGGAGAAGCCCTCGTGGGCGTAGGCGGTCGCCTGGTCCCAGCCGAAGGTCGACCGCAGGATCGAGTTGAAGTTGGTCAGCGCCGTGGTCTGGCTCGCCGCCCCGTTGAAGCCGCCGTCGAACGGCATGATGGAGAAGTTGTTCGGGGTGAACCCCTGCGACTTGGCCTCCAGCAGCATCTGCTTGCCGAACCAGCCGGTGCCGTCCGCCGTGCCGGCGGTGGTCACGGAGACGTACAGTCCCGGGTTGTTCTGCTGGAGGATCTTCGCGGCGCCGATCTCGTTCCTGATCGCGGCGCTGTTCTCGTACTCCGGCTCCTCCAGGTCGAAGTCGATGGCGTGCAGGCCGTACTTGGTGATCACCTGCTGATAGGCCGCGGCCGTGGCGGCCGGGTCCGCGCACACCTGGCCGAGCTTGGTGCCGCCGTAGCCGCCGATGGAGACGGAGACGTCGCCGCCCTTGGCGCGGATGCCGCTGATGACCGACTGGACGGCCGTGTCGGAGGAGACGGGGGAGGTGCCGCCCCAGGTGGGGGAGCAGCCGCCCCCGTTCGGGGCGAGGACGAAGGCGAGCTGGAACGCCTTGAGGCCGGTGGCGTCCATGATCGCGGCCGCGTTCGGCGGGTCGTTGTCCAGCGGCATCAGATAGGGAGCCGCGGCGTACCACCGGTCGCTCAGCGCGGTGGTGGCGCCGGAGGCGCTGGTGGTGACGAGGGCGGTGGTGCCCGCGGCGGCCAGTCCGACGGCGGCCGCCGCGCCCAGACATGCGCGAAGAGGTCTCACTGCGTGCCTCCAGGGGGTGGGGGTGGGGTTGCCCAGCGGGGAGTCGCCCCAGCCTCCGGGAGCTGTTGCGGGCACGTCAATGCCTTGGTCTAGTCCAAAGAGTTCTTTGGACTAGACCATTCGATCTCTTTACTCGAGGTGCGGGCGCGGCCGTGGGGACCGGGCTCAGGCCTCGCTCTTCCGCAGCACGATCTGGGTCTGCGTGGTCTGGCCGACCAGCCGGCCGCCGTCGTCCCGCAGATCGGTCTGCACCACCAGGAGGGTGCCGCCGATGTGCAGCGGCCGGGCCGTGGCGCGCACTTGCCCGGAGGTGACCGCCCGCAGGAAGTTGGTCTTGGACTCCACGGTCGAGGTGCCGGTGGCCCCCGTCGGCAGGTTCAGATACGCGCACACGGCGCCGACGCTGTCCGCCAGCGCCATCAGCGCCCCGCCGTGCAGCACGCCACCCGCCGTGCAGACCTCCGGGGACCAGGCGAGACTGCCGGCCGCGCGCTCGGCGGTGGCCTCGTGCAGCTCGACGCCCAGGCCCGCCGCGAACGGCATGGCGGCCAGCAGGTCGGCGGGCCGGGGAGCGGCCGGCTCGGACAGGGACATGGGGTACCGCCTCTCATAAGTGCCGTGCTGCTCCGCACGTCGATCAGGCAGTGTGCCAGCGGGTGTCCCGCACGGGCCCGGATCATGGTCGTCATCGCGCCAGTCGGCTCCCGGCCGCCCGGTCACGGCTTCGCGCCGTCCGTACGGACTCGTGCCCGATTCCGCGTACCCATGGCGGATCGTCCGCCGCCTGAGGCACCCTTGACAGGGTGCGTACGGTTTCGCGAACTTTGAGCATCGGCGCACGGCGGGGACCCGCACACGGCAGCGGCGAATGGCAGGACGCGCCCGGCGCGTCATGGGGGGGAGCGGTCGCCCATGCGATCCATGAGCCACGATCCACACACCTCACCGGCCCCGGCCCGGTCCGGCGGGTCATCGGCGGAGCGGGCCGAAGGGCGGTCGAGCTGAGGTGGACATCACCATCCACAGACCCGGGGACCTGACCTCCGCGCTGCGCGGGGCCTGGCACCGGGCGATGGACGAGTCGCCAGAGTACGCGAACCCCTTCCTGGCCCCGGAGTTCACCCTCGCGGTCGGCCGCCACCGCGGCGGCGCGCGGGTCGCGGTACTGCGTGAGGACGGGCAGCCGGTCGGATTCTTCCCCTACGAGCGCGGCCCTCTCGGCACGGGCCGGGCCATCGGGCTCGGGCTGTCCGACTGCCAGGCCCTCGTGCACCGGCCCGGAGTCACCTGGGACGCCGGGGAACTGCTGCGCGCCTGCGGTCTCAGCATCTTCGAGTTCGACCATCTGGTCCAGGAACAGCGCCCGTTCGGCCCGCACGTCACCGGAACCTTCGCCTCGCCGGTGATCGACGTGAAGCCCGGCGACGGCACGTACGCCGAGTGGCTGCGCGGGGCCTATCCGGGGCTGGCCAAGACCACCCTGAAGAAGGAACGCCGGCTCGGGCGGGACAACGGCGCGGTGCGGTTCGAGTTCGACGAGCGCGATCCACGCGTCCTGCGCACCCTGATGCGCTGGAAGTCCGCCCAGTACCGCCGCACCGGGCGCATGGACCGCTTCTCGCGGCCCTGGATCGTCGACCTGACCGACCACCTCTTCCACGTCCGCGAGGAGCACTTCACCGGAGTGCTCTCCGTGCTCTACGCCGGCGACCGCCCGGTCGCCGCCCACTTCGGCCCGCGCTCCAGCACCGTACTGGCCGCCTGGTTCACCGCCTACGACCCCGAACTGCACTACTACTCGCCCGGGTTGATGATGCACCTGCGAACCGCGGAGGCGGCCGCCCGGCACGGGGTGACCCTCGTCGACCTGGGACGGGGCGACAAGGAGTACAAGGACTGGCTCAAGACCCGGGAACTGCGGGTGGGGGAGGGCTTCGCCGCGCGCCGGCACCCGGTGGCCGCCGCGCGGCGCCTGTGGCGGCGCCCGGTGCGCGGCCTGCGCAACACGGTCCTGGCCCATCCCCGGCTGCGCGAGCCCGCCGACCGGCTGCTGAGGACGGTGGGAGAACTGCGCACCCGCGGCCCGCGCCCCTGAAGCCTGCCGTCCCCTCACGAAAGCGACCGGATGTGGGCGTGCCGGTTTGCGCGCCCGGTCGTCCGTGGCGTAGCTCTGCCACCCGTCGGGGACACGAACGGAACGGTGGGTGGTACCGATGGCACGCATTCTGGTGATCGGCGGCGGCATCGCGGGCACGGCGGCCGCGCTGGGCCTGCGCAAGGCAGGACACGACGCCGCCGTCTTCGAGGCGCACCCCGACACCGCCGAGGACATCGGCGCCTTCCTTACCCTCGCGGCCAATGGCATGCGTGCCCTGGCCCAGATCGACGCCACGGACGCCGTCACCACCATCGGTTTCCCGCTGACTTCCCTGCGCCTGCTCGACAGCGGGGGCGGCGAGGTGGCCCGCGCACCGCTCGCCGGTGCCGACGACCCCGCGCTGCGCTACCGGTGCCTGCGGCGCGGCGAGTTGAACGCGGCCCTCCAGGCCGAGGCTGTCCGGCGCGGAACGCCGCTGCGCCACGGTGCCCGGCTGGTGTCCGTGGACGACGGCGCCGACGGCGTGACCGCGCACTTCGCCGACGGCAGCAGCGCCACCGGGGACCTGCTGATCGGCGCCGACGGCCTGAACTCGGCCGTGCGCCGGCTGGCCGTGGCGCCCGCCGCCCGGCCCCGGTACGCGGGCCAGCGCGTGTACTACGGCTACACGGACGCGGCACCCGCGCCGGGGCCGAACGGCGTCATCACCATGGTGCGCGGCAGCGGGGCCGCGTTCGGGTACGCGGTCTCGCCGGCGGGGGAGACGTACTGGTTCGCCCGCGTCACCGGCGACCCCCGGCCCGCCCGTGACGCGACGGGCCCCGCACCCGCGGGCCTGCGCGGCGAACTGCTCCCGCTGCTGCGCGAGGACGCCACGCCCGCCGGGGACATCGTCGCGGCCTGCGGCGAGACCATCATGGCCACCGACGCCACCGAGATGCCGCTGGGCACCCCCTGGCACACCGGCCGTGTCCTGCTCCTCGGCGACGCGGCGCACGCGGCCTCGCCCGCCACCGGCCAGGGCGCCTCCATGGCCCTGGAGGACGCCGTCGTCCTCGCCAAGGCCCTGCGCGACCTGCCGGACCCGCGGACCGCGTTCACCGCGTACGAGCGCCACCGCCGCCCGCGCACCGAGCACAACATCACCGTCAGCGGCGCCATCTCGCGCGGCACCCCCACCCCGGCGCGCGACGCCTCCGCGGCTCCCGGCGCGCCCCGCGAGGACGACACGCTGAACCGCCTGCTGGACTGGGAGACCCCGCTCGCGGACGTAGCCCTCACGGAGCGCTGAACGGGGGCAACCGGCCCGACGAAAGCGGAAGTTCGGACGACGGGAGCGCGGGCTATCCTGCCCGCATGGAGATGATCGGCTCGGGGTCGGACGCCCACCTCGCCCGCAGGGCGGCCCAGGCGGGAGCCGCCGTGGTCCGCGAGATGTTCGGCGGGCGGCTGGACCGCTTCGAGAAGGCGGCCGGTGACTTCGCGACGGCGGCGGACCTCGCGGCCGAGGAGGCCGTCCTCGGCATCCTGCGCACCGCCCGGCCCGGTGACGCCGTCACGGGCGAGGAGAGCGGCAGCAGCGGCTCCGCGGGCGCCCGGCGCCGCTGGCTGGTCGACCCGCTGTGCGGCACCCTCAACTACGCCGTGCGGAACATGCTGGTGGGGGTGAACGTGGCCCTGCGGGAGGACGGCGGGATCACCGCGGCCGCGACGGCCGACCCGTTCGGCGGCGAGGTGTTCTGGACCGACGGACAGCGCGCCCTGGTCCACCGCGACGGCACGGACGTGGAGTTGACGCCGTCGCCGGAGTCCCGGCTGGTGGACGTCAACCTCGACCCGCCGTTCCCGAACGCGCCCGGCTTCCAGGCGGTCCGGCTGCTGGCCGACCCCGGCTTCGGCCGGCGGTTCCGGCCCCGGGTGGTCTCCACCACCCTCGCGGTCGCCTGGGTCGCCGCCGGCCGCAGGGCCGCGTACGTCACCGACGGCGACCTGCGCGACAACGTGCACTTCGCCGCCGGGATCGCCCTGTGCCGTGCCGCCGGCTGCACGGTGACCGGCATCCACGGCCAGCCCCTGCACACCGGCGCCGGCGGTCTGATCGCGGCCGCCGACGCCGAAACCCATGCCGCGCTGCTGGACATGGCCAAGAACCAGACACGCTAGCGGAGTTGGCGTACGGGCACCCCAGGTCGCGCGTATTTCAGGTTTTGACTTCCGAAGGCTTGCCGCCCGCTTGGCTCACTACTTAAATCAAAACATGAAGTAAGCCATGGGGTCAGCTTGCTGACCTCCGCAGCCGCATGGAGCCACCACATGAGAATGAGATCCCTGGGCATCGCGCTGGCCGCCACGGCGGCGCTGATCGCCCTGCCCACCACCCATCCACCCGCCGCCGCGGCCGAAACCCCGCTGTCGCAGGGAAAGACCGCCACCGCGTCCTCCGAGGAGAACGCCGGCACCTCCGCCGCCAAGGGCGTCGACGGCGACACCGGCACCCGCTGGTCCTCGGCCGCCACCGACGGCCAGTGGTACCAGGTCGACCTGGGCGCCACCGCCACGGTCAGCCAGGTGGTCCTCAACTGGGAGGCCGCCTACGGCAAGGACTACAAGGTCCAGCTCTCCAAGGACGGCAGCACCTGGAGCGACCTGAAGTCCGTCACCGGCTCCGACGGCGGCGTCGACACCCTCGACGTCTCCGGACAGGGCCGCTACGTACGCATGCTCGGCGTGCACCGGGCCATCCAATGGGGCTACTCCCTCTGGGAGTTCCAGGTCTACGGCACGGCGAGCGGCGGCCAGACCGGCTGCGGCACCGCGAACGCCGCGCAGGGCCGGCCCGCCACCGCGTCCTCCACCGAGAACGCCGGCACCCCCGCCTCCGCCGCCTTCGACGGTGACACCGGCACCCGCTGGTCCAGCCAGGCCGCCGACCCGCAGTGGCTGCGGGTGGACCTCGGCTCGGTCAAGGACCTGTGCCGGATCGACCTCGACTGGGAAGCGGCGTACGGCAAGGACTTCCAGCTCCAGGCCTCCGCCGACGGCCAGAGCTGGACCACCCTGAAGAGCGTCACCGGCGCGAACGGCGGCATCGCCTCCTACGACGTCAGCGGCACCGGCCGCTACGTCCGGGTCTACGGCGCCGCCCGCGGCACCGGCTACGGCTACTCGCTGTGGGAGGTCGCCGTGCACACCGGCTCCACCGGCGAACCACCCGTCCAGGGCGGCGGCGACCTCGGCCCCAACGTCATCGTGGTCGACCCCGCCACGCCGAACCTGCAGCAGAAGTTCGACGACGTCTTCAAGCAGCAGGAGTCGAACCAGTTCGGCACCGGCCGCTACCAGTTCCTGCTCAAGCCGGGCACCTACAACGGCATCAACGCCCAGATCGGCTTCTACACCTCGATCTCCGGCCTCGGCATGAACCCCGACGACACCCAGATCAACGGTGACGTCACCGTGGACGCCGGCTGGTTCAACGGCAACGCCACGCAGAACTTCTGGCGTTCGGCGGAGAACCTCGCCATCAGGCCGTCCAACGGGACCGACCGCTGGGCGGTCGCCCAGGCCGCCCCGTTCCGCCGCGTCCACGTCCAGGGCGGCCTCAACCTCGCCCCCAACGGCTACGGCTGGGCCTCCGGCGGCTACATCGCCGACTCGAAGATCGACGGCACCGTCGGCCCCTACTCCCAACAGCAGTGGTACACCCGTGACAGCTCGGTGGGCGGCTGGACCAACGGCGTCTGGAACATGACCTTCTCCGGTGTCCAGGGCGCGCCGGCGACCAACTTCGACAACGGCCCGTACACCACCCTCGACACCACGCCGGTCTCGCGCGAGAAGCCGTTCCTCTACCTGGACGGCTCCGCCTACAAGGTGTTCGTACCGGCCAAGCGCACGAACGCCCGCGGCGTCTCCTGGCCGGCCAACGCGGGCACCTCCCTGCCGCTCGACCAGTTCTACGTCGTCAAGCCGGGCGCCACCGCGGCCACCATCAACGCGGCCCTCGCCCAGGGCCTCGACCTCCTCTTCACCCCCGGCGTCTACCACCTCGACCGGACGATCGACGTCACCCGCGCCAACACCGTGGTCCTCGGACTCGGCCTCGCCACCCTGGTCCCGGACAACGGCGTCGACGCCATGCACGTCGCCGACGTCGACGGCGTGAAGCTCGCCGGGTTCCTCATCGACGCGGGCCCGGTCAACTCCGACACCCTGCTGCGGATCGGCGAGCCCGGCGCCGGCGCCGACCACTCCGCCAACCCCACCACCATGCAGGACGTGTTCGTCCGCATCGGCGGCGCCGGCCCCGGCCTCGCCACCGACTCCGTCGTGGTCAACAGCGACGACGTCATCGTCGACCACACCTGGATCTGGCGCGCCGACCACGGCAGCGGCACCGGCTGGGACACCAACCGCGCCGACTACGGCCTGCGGGTCAACGGTGACGACGTCCTCGCCACCGGCCTGTTCGTCGAGCACTTCAACAAGTACGACGTGTACTGGAGCGGCGAACGCGGCCGCACGATCTTCTTCCAGAACGAGAAGGCGTACGACGCCCCGAACGCCGCCGCCATCACCCACGACGGCATCGTCGGCTACGCGGCCTACAAGGTCGCCGACTCGGTCACCACGCACGAGGCGTGGGGCCTGGGCAGCTACTGCAACTACACGTCCGATCCCACGATCGTGCAGGCGCACGGCTTCCAGGTCCCGGCCACCTCGGGGATCAGGATGCACGACCTGCAGGTGATCTCCCTCGGCGGCAAGGGCCAGTACGCCCATGTCGTCAACAGCACGGGCGCGCCCACCTCGGGGACGGACACCGTTCCCTCCAAGGTGACCTCGTTCCCGTGACGCACGCCCCGCTCCCGCGCGCCCGCCCGGCGCGCGGGAGCGGGCTCACTCCCCGGCCAGCGCCAGACGGGGAGCGCGCCGGTAGGTCTCCCGGTACAGGGACGCGAAGCGGCCCGGGTGGTAGAAGCCCCACCGGGCGGCGATGTCCGTGACCGTGTCGCCGCCGGCGGGGTCGGCGGCGAGCAGGTCGTGATGGGCGTGGGTGAGCCGCACCCGGCGCAGATGGGCCAGCGGGGTCGTGTCCAGATGGCGGCGGAAGGCGTACTGCAGCCCCCGCACGGTGACCCGTGCCGCCCCCGCGATCTCCGCGACGGTGACGGGCCGGTCGGCGTGGTCGTCGATGTAGGCGAGGGCGCGGCGCAGCATCGCCGGGTGCGCGTCCGCGCCGTCCGGGCCCGGGCGAGCCGCCAGCGCGGTGTTCGGGAACGCCGACAGCACGCTCGCCGCCAGGTGCTGCGCGGCCGTGGACGCGACCAGGGGCCGGTCGGCGATGTCCGGGTCGGCGAGCACGTGGTCGCGCAGGTAGCCGATGGTGCGGCTCAGCCGCCGCGCGTCGTCCGCCGAGTGCGGCCGGTGCCCGGTCAGCCGGACCGGCCGTTCCCCGGGCCCGTCGGCCCCGGCCACCTGGGTGAGCAGGTCCGGCTCCAGCATCGTGATGTTGTATCGCGCGTTGCAGATCCGCCCCGAGTACGGCAGGTCGGGCGGTGCGAACAGCACCACGTCACCCGGTCCGAAGGCGTCCTCGACGCCCCGGAAGGCATGGTCGCGCACGGTGCCGTCGTGCACGACGCACAGACAGATCCTGCCCAGCGGAGTGACGGAGTAGCTCATCTCGAAGTCCAGGGCGAGTTCGTCGACGCTGAACGTGTCGGTGCTGCCCCGGTGGACGCGGGCGCGGCTCGAGCCCGGCGTGCTGGTGCCGATGCGCATCCTCGCGTAGGCGTCGCTGAGGAAGGCCTCCGTGGCAGTCAGGTCCGCACTGTCGAAGTTGAGCGTGGCCATGAAGGGCGTATGCCCGCGTTCTCCGTCGGCATCCGTCCCTGACCAGGACGTTTTCGTTTCGTGGACAGGGGCTTGCGACGGCGTTCGCCTGATGGCTGGCGCGGGTGGCGCGGTATGCGCACGGTGATCGTATGAGGGGACACGACGAACAGGCCGACCGGCTCACCGCACTTCAGGAGGAAGTGAGTCAGCTGCGGCACGCCGTTGTCTCGCATGCCGTCATCGACCAGGCGATCGGAGTGGTCGTCGCCGTCGGCGGGGTGAGCGCCGGGCAGGGCTGGGAGGTACTGAGACGGATCTCGCAGCACACCAACACCAAGCTGCGGGAGGTGGCGCGCTGCCTGGTGGAGTGGCCCGCCTCCGGCCTGCTGCCCGAGCCGATCGACCGGGCGCTGGGCGAGGCGGTGGAGCGGGTGCGCGACGCGACGGCCCTCGCTCCCGCCGACGGGTACGACGCGTGGGCGGTGCGGTGCGGCTCCCCGGAGTGAACGGCACGAGGATCCGGAGCAGGTCGTCGCGGGGTTTGGAGCGGACGCCGGGTGCAACACGGTGAGTGCCGCACCGCCGTACCGCCACGGCGCCGGCCGGGCACCCGTTCACGGCCGCCCGGACACCGGCTCGGCGGGCGCGCGGGGCGTCACGCCCGCACCCGGACCACGAGGAGGACGGCCATGGACCACTCACGCGCACCCGTGCTGGAGGCCCTGCAGGAATTTCGGCGCCGGGGAGACGTGGTGTTCGGGCCGCCGGGCCACAAACAGGGCCGCGGAACCGACCCCCGCGTCGCCGAGGTCCTCGGTCTGGACGTCTTCCGCTCGGACGTGCTCAGCCTGAACGGACTGGACGACCGGCGCGAGTCCCAGGGCGTCCTCGAGCAGGCGCAGGAGCTCATGGCCGACGCCGTCGGCGCCGAACACGCCTTCTTCTCGACCTGCGGCAGCTCCCTGTCCGTGAAGACCGCGATGCTCTCCGTCGCGGGCCCGGGGGAGAAGCTGCTGCTGTCCCGCAACGCGCACAAGTCGGTCATCGCGGCCGTGATCATCAACGGGGTGGAACCGATCTGGGTCCACCCCAAGTTCGACGCCGAGCGGCACATGGCGCATCCGCCCGAGCCCGACGACGTGCGGGACCGGCTGCGGGAACACCCCGACGCCAAGGGCATGCTGCTGATCACGCCCACCGAGCTGGGCTCCTGCGCCGACATCCGCGGCGTGGCCGACGTCTGCCACGCCGCCGACGTACCGCTCATCGTGGACGAGGCCTGGGGCGCCCACCTGCCCTTCCACCCGGACCTGCCGGCCTGGGGCATGGACGCCGACGCCGACCTGGTGGTCACCAGCGTCCACAAGATGGGCGGCGCGATCGAGCAGAGCTCGGTCTTCCACCTCCAGCACGACCGGGTGGCGGTCGATGTGCTCAAACAACGGGAGGACCTGCTCGGCACCACCAGCGCGTCCTCCCTGGTGTACGCGGCGCTGGACGGCTGGCGGCGCCAGATGGCCGAACAGGGGCACGAGCTGCTCCAAACCGCCCTGCGCCGCGCCGAGCGGCTGCGGGCCGCGCTCGACGAACTCCCCGGGCTGCGGGTGATGGGCGAGGAGATCGTCCGCGAGGGCCTGGCCGCGGAGTTCGACCCCATGAAGATCGCCATCGACGTACGGGACCTGGGCATCACCGGCATGCAGGCGGCGGAGTGGCTGCGGGCCGAGCGGCACGTCGACGTCGGCGGCTCGGACAGCTGCCGCATCAGCGCCTCGATCACCCACTCCGACGACGACGCGACCGAGAAGATCCTCCTCGATGCGCTGCGCTCCCTGGTGGACGGCGCCGGCTCGATCGAACGGCAGCGCCCGGTCCGCCTGCCGGAGCCCCGTGCCCTCGAACTGGAACAGGCCGTCCTGCCCCGTGCGGCCTTCTTCGGCCCCGCCGAACAGGTCCCGGCCGAACGGGCCGTGGGCCGGATCTCCGCCGAGACGATCAGCCCCTACCCGCCGGGCGTCCCGGTCGTGGCGCCGGGCGAGGTGATCACCGAGGAGGTCGTCGACTACTTGCGCAGCGGCATCGAGCACGGCTTCCTGGTCTCCGACGCGGCCGACCCCTCGCTCGAGTCGTTCCGGGTGCTGACCCGCTCCTGACCGGCGCCGGCCGAACTGCGCGGCCCGCGCGCAGCACCTAGGGTGGCGGGTGCGGGCGGCCGCGTGCCGGCCGCCCGCGGGTCAAGAAACGGCCCTCCTCCGAACCCGCTTTCGACTGGGGGCGGTTGACCCCGCCGACGGTCCCCGGGTCCGGGCATGTCCGAAGGGCCGGACGCGCGGACGACACGCCGTGCTCCCCGACCCGACTTCACCCCACGGGACAAGCCGCGAGGCTCCCGGTTTCGGACGCCCCGGCCCGGGGACCTCGGTGTGCGGGGCCCCCGCCGTGGACCTGGGCCGTGGCCCCCGCGCACCGCCGGTCGCCCGCTTCCCGGGTGTGGTCCGGCCTCCGTGCGCCGAAGACCGCGGACCGCCCGTGCCGGGCACGGGCGCTCCAGTGACCAGCGAAGGAATGGTAGTGATGAGCGAGAGCATCCCCGGTAAGCCGGCCCCCGAGACACCGTCGGTCGCCGAGCCGGCCGAACCCCGCGAGCCGCTGCCCCCGAAGCCCGACCAGACCGGCCCGGACACCGTCTCGCCGACCGGGCAGCCCACCGGTTCCGACCAGGCACGGATGGCCCAGAGCGGCAGCTATCTCACCAACGCCCAGGGCACCCGGCTGTACGACACCGACCACTCGCTGAAGGCGGGCCCGCGCGGCCCCGTGCTCCTGCAGGACCACCACCTGCGGGAGAAGGTGATGCACTTCGACCACGAACGCATCCCGGAGCGCGTGGTCCACGCCCGGGGCGCCGGAGCGCACGGGGTCTTCCGCAGCTACGGCACCGCCGCCCGGCTGACCAAGGCGGCGTTCCTCGCCGAGGACGTCGAGACGCCCGTCTTCGTGCGCTTCTCCACCGTGCTCGGCTCCCGGGGCTCCGCCGACACCGTCCGCGACACCCGGGGCTTCGCGACCAAGTTCTACACCAGCGAAGGCGTCTACGACCTGGTCGGCAACAACATCCCGGTCTTCTTCATCCAGGACGCCATCAAGTTCCCCGACGTCGTGCACGCCGCCAAGCCGCACCCCGACCGGGAGATCCCGCAGGCCCAGAGCGCCCACGACACCTTCTGGGACTTCGTCACCCTGCACACCGAGGCCACCCACCACACCCTGTGGAACATGTCCGACCGGGGCATCCCGCGCTCCTACCGGACCATGGAGGGCTTCGGTGTCCACACCTTCCGGCTGGTCGACGCCGACGGCGGCACCACGCTGGTGAAGTTCCACTGGAAGCCGAAGCTGGGCGTGCACTCCCTGGTGTGGGAGGAGGCACAGATCATCAACGGGGTGGACCCCGACTTCCACCGCAGGGACCTCGCCGACGCCATCGAGGCGGGCGCGTACCCCGAGTGGGAACTCGGCATCCAGACCTTCCCCGACACCCCCGAGCAGACCTTCGAGGGCATCGACCTGCTGGACCCGACGAACCTCGTGCCGGAGGAACTCGCCCCCGTGCAGCCCATCGGGCTGCTCACTCTCGACCGCAACCCGTCGAACTTCTTCGCCGAGACCGAACAGGTCGCCTTCCACGTCGGCCACCTCGTCCCCGGCATCGACGTCACCGACGACCCGCTGCTGGCCGGCCGGCTCTTCTCCTACCTGGACACCCAGCTCACCCGCCTGGGCGGCCCCAACTTCCCCCAACTCCCCATCAACCGGCCGCAGGCACCGGTCAACGACATGCTGCGCGACGGCATGCACCAGACGGCCGTGCACCGCGGCGTCGCCCCCTACCGGCCCAACTCCCTCGACGGGGGCTGCCCGTTCACCGCCGGCGCCGATATGGGCGCGTTCATCGAGGCGCCCGTACGGGTGCCGGAGGCGACCAAGGTCCGGGAGGCACCCGAGTCGTTCGACGACCACTTCAGCCAGCCCCGCCGGTTCTGGCTCAGCATGAGCTCCGTGGAGCGGGAGCACATCATCGGGGCCTACGCCTTCGAACTCGGCAAGTGCTACGAACAAGCCATCAGGGAGAGGGCGTTGCAGGTCCTCGCCAACGTCGACCCGGAGCTGTGCGCGGCCGTCGCCGCGGGCCTCGGGCTGCCCGCGCCCGAGCCCACCGTGCCCCTCGCCGACGTCGAACCCAGCCCCGTCCTCTCCCAGGTCGGCCGGACCTGGCCCACCGACGGCCGGATCATCGGCGTCATCACCGGTCCCGACGGTGACCTCGGCGGCGTCCGGGCCGTACGCCAGGCCGTGCTGGACAGCGGCATGGTCCCGTTGATCGTGGCGCCGACCGGCGGCACCCTCGGCGACGGCGCGGACGCCCTGACCGTCCAGCGCACCTACTCCACCGCACGCTCGGTGGAGTTCGACGCCCTGCTGGTGGCCGGGACCCCCGGGGTCGGCGCCGACGCCTTCGGCGCCCGCGACGCCAAGGCAGGCGTGCCCACGGCCCTGCAGGGCACGCCCGACCCCCGGGTGGGGCTGCTGCTGGCGGAGGCGTACCGGCACGGCAAGGCCATCGGCGCGGCCAAGGGCGGCGAGACCGCGCTGGAGGCGGCCGGCATTCCGCTC
The DNA here is from genome assembly GCF_040704065.1 of Streptomyces sp. NPDC047869. Classification (NCBI taxonomy): domain Bacteria; kingdom Bacillati; phylum Actinomycetota; class Actinomycetes; order Kitasatosporales; family Streptomycetaceae; genus Streptomyces; species Streptomyces sp. NPDC047869. Next base: position 574 of record NZ_JBEYRK010000040.1, on the reverse strand, counting down.
GACGCGCCCGGCGTGGTCGCCGGCGACGGCGCCCCCGCCGTGCTGCAGCAGCTCAGCGGACTGCTCGGCGCCCACCGGGTCTGGGAACGCTTCCCCGCCGCCGCCTGACCTGCGCCGGTCTCCCAACGGCGTATCCCAACAGGCGGCCGGCGTGCGCAGCCGGTGTGATGAGAGGGTCCCTACGTCAACCAGTGAGGCAACACACATGCGTATGCGCAGCTTTGCCACGGCGGCGGTTCTCGCGGGCTCCCTCGCGCTGGCCGGCACGACGGCCGCCCACGCGGCCGACCCGGACCCCACGACCGGCACCGCCAGCAACAGCCCGGGCGTCCTGTCGGGCAACGTCACCCAGGTCCCGGTCGACCTCGGCCTCAACCTGTGCGGCGACAGCATCGATGTCATCGGGCTGCTGAACCCGGCCGGTGGGAGCACCTGCACCGCGCAGTGACACCGTCGTGTGGGGCGGCCCCCCCCCGCGGGGGGGCGGCGCCCCGCGGGTGGCCTAGCCGGGGTGGGGGGGCGGGGCAGGCCGGCGGGGTGGGGGGGGGGGGTGTGGGGGGGGAGAGGGGTGAGG